>JAHDEB010000295.1 GCA_020629055.1 Chloroflexota bacterium | reverse complement strand
GAGGTCCCATGGCAACACGTAAACGCAAACGTTCGGCCGGTAAAGCCAATTTATCTAAAGAACGCAAAAAAAGCCCCTACTTTGACGTTCCTTTTAAACCTTGGCGCAATAACTTTCCCGCCTATGAAATCGCCAATCAAGCGATGATTGACGAGATCCATGATGCGTCGATGCAAATTTTAGAAAATACCGGCATGCGTTTTCAAGACGAAGAGGCGATGGAGCTGTGGGAAAAGGCGGGGGCTAAAGTGGACCGCAAAACCCAACATGTTTGGATCGATCGTGGGTTGCTCATGAGCCTGATCGAAAAAGCACCAACCAGTTTTAACTTTCGGGCCCGCAACCCTCAGCGGAGCCAGCTGATGGGGGAAAACGGCGTGGTTAATCTAAGCGCGGCCGGCTGTGTGTTTATTTCTGATCTTGAAGGGGGGCGACGGCCGGGCAAGCGAGAGGACATGATCACCCTCGGCAAGCTGATTCAGATGACCAACACGATTCATCTGGCGCCGGTCATGAGCGTGGTGATGCACGATGTACCGGTTTACCAAAAGCATCTAGAGGGGTATTGGCAAGGGGCGACTCTATCAGACAAACCGCTGATGGGAACCTCGCACGGCCGGGTGATTACTGAAGATGTGATCAAGATGGCAAAAATCATTCATGGGGAAGATCTGCGGCCGGAAGACGGGGCTGTCACCGGGGGTGTCATCAACGTCAACAGCCCACTCGTCTATGATGACCGGATGTTGGGTGGCATGATGACCTTCGCCAAATACGGCCAGTTTACCGTGGTGACCCCGTTTATCCTGTCGGGGGCCAACAGCCCCATTACGATTATCGGGGCGATTGCCCAGCAAAATGCGGAAGCGTTGGCCGGTATCGCCCTGCTGCAGCTGGTCCGGCCGGGTGCCCCATGTGTTTACGGGGGGTTCGCCACCAACGTTGATATGAAAAGCGGAGCGCCGTCGTTCGGCACCCCAGAAGGGGCATGGGCGTTGATGCTGGGTGCTCAGTTGGCACGCTTTTACGGTGTGCCGTATCGGGGCAGCGGCACGCTCAACACGTCAAACACGGTGGATGGGCAAGCGATGAATGAAAGCTTGTGGTCGCTGTGGCCGTGCATCATGTCTCACACCAATGTGATTTTTCATTCGGCCGGATGGCTGGAGTCGGGGCTGACCCACTCGCTTGAAAAATTTGTGATCGACGCTGAAAATTTGGCGATGATGCAGCACTTTTTGGCCGGTCCTGAAACGGGGCCAGATGCCTTTGCGCTGAAAGAGATTGATGAGATCGGCCCGGCCGGGCATCACTTTGGCACCGCGCATACCCAAGCCCGCTTTACAAACGCATTTTATAATCCTTTCTTGCACGACCGGCGCAACAACGGCCAATGGCTGGCCGAGGGTGGGGAGGATATTGTGGTGCGGGCGAATAAGCTGTGGAAAAATGTGATCCGTAATTACGAAGAACCCGCCTTTGATTCGAACACCAAGCAGGCGTTGCAGGAGTTTGTGACAAGCCGAGCAAAAGAGCTAGAAAATGTAGATCTTTATGATTAGATTGGGGTCGTTTTGTCATTCATGGTGAAAAAAGGAGTCTAAGTAAGTAGAAATCGTGTACCACTTCTATTCAAAGTTATTCCTATACTTAGGAATAGCTTTGTTTTTCACCATGTTAGATCTTAATAAAAAACAACTTGCTTTATTTGGGCTCGCAATCACTGTTGGGGTAATTGCTGTGTTCTTTTTTCAGTTTCTGCCGAGCCAAGCTCAGGAAGAGAAATATATCTATTTGCCAAACATCGCGTGCGCTGATTGCTCGTCTTCACCGGCCGAAACGCCAGAGCCTCCCGTCGCTGAGACATCTACAGCAGCGCCCACCACCATACCGACCGAAACGGCAACTCAGACACCTGTCCCACCCAACACATCTACGCCAACTGCGCCCCCGACCTCAACAGCCACCATCACCGCCACAAATGAGCCGACCCCGACGCCAACAGCGACAAGTACGCCAACACCAACCGCAGAAGGCTTTATTTATTACGCATCGGGCAATGAGATCAAAGATATATACAAAATCCGAATGGACGGAACGGAAAAACAGAAATTAACCAATTTTGGAGATACGCTGGCTGAATATGATAAAAATTATTTTCAAACGATCAGCCATTCTCCTACCCGGGAAGAGCTTGTAATTGCAACAAAGTCAGAATTAATGTTAATTGATGCAGATGGAAATTTGGTGATGACATTGCTTTCTTTCGAATCAGAAAGAATTCAGGTCATTGACCGGCAAATTTCATGGAGTTCAACGGGGGACCAGCTAGCGTTTGTTGCTAGTAAGTGTAGCGAAGGTACAGAATTTCCATGTACCGGATTTGGTGGAGGTGGTTTATACATTGTTGACCGAACTGGAGAAAATCTCACGCTTCTTTTCGAGATGTCAAGGACTTCAAACTCCTCCAGAGCAATTTGGGGTGCGAACGATAGACACATTTGGGTTAATTCTACACGCCTTATCACCAAGGTTTCTGTACCAGATGGGGAATCGACAACATTTACAGATACCTTTTACAGTGAACTGCCGAACAGTTTTGACATTTCTGCAAATGAGCAAAGAGCGGCTTGGACCCACGGATATTCTGAACTATACACCTTTGATTTAGATATAGATTCACCAGATCTCAGGCAAAATGATTTAGATTGGGATTATTTCGATTCGTTTGACTACATCAAAAACACAGGCCCATACTTTACAAATGTTGTTTGGGCTCCTTCTGGGGATAAAATCGCATTTACCGGAGTCATTGACAACACAACGTTAGGGCCAGCAATGCCAATTTACCTATCAGACTCAGACGGAAACAATTTTCGCAAACTAACTTCGCGTCCTGAAGAGAGAAGAGAATTCTTAGTCGCATGGCTTGATAACGGTAAAGTTTTATTTAACTCTGAGCACGATGGTGGGTTTAATAAAGCGGACGTGATGCTTATCAATGAGGATGGAACTAGTGAGGTGAATCTCACCAACACCCCCGATGTAGATGATATCGCTTTGTTTGTGACACCGTAATTGACTGATGATTTGCGAGGGAAAGTAAAACCTTCCCTCGCAAATTCAGGGCTATTCTAAAGTCATCAACTCCCTGAATTCTGAAGGTTGTAAACCCTCAGTTAAAACAAGAAAGCTGATCAATTCGGTTCGTAGGGTAATTGAGCCCGATTCATCGGGCTTTTTATATTAACTGTGGGATTCATCCCACAGGGTTGGGCTGACTTTGAAAAAACCCTGCTCGCAAATCGGTTTGTAGGGTTGCCATGCTAAACTTAGGGGATGACTATTTTAACGCCTCCATTTGTTTCTAAACTTGAAAAAGCCGACAAAATCTTACTTGCCGGAGCCGGAGGGGGATTCGACATTTTTTGTGGATTACCCCTCTACTTCAGCCTTTTAGAACAGGGGAAAACCGTTTATCTCGCCAATTTGTCTTTCACAGAGCTGGAGCATTTTAAAGGGAGTTGGCTAACAAAAACGATGATGGAGGTGACTCACGAAACGGTTGCCTTTGATGGACTTTATTTTCCCGAATGGTATTTGGCAAAATGGCTGAAAGAAGTTGAGAACAAGGAAATCCCCGTCTATTCTTTTGTTCGGTCCGGTGTTGTGCCATTGATTGAGAACTACAAACTGCTGGTTGAAAAGCACGATATCGACACCATTGTTTTGATAGACGGGGGGACAGATAGTCTGATGCGAGGGGATGAGGATCGCTTGGGAACGCCGAAAGAAGATTATTTAAGCTTAGCCGCTTTACAAGCGATCCCAGAATGTGAACGCATGCTGATGTGTTTGGGCTTTGGGGTCGATCATTATCATGGGGTGTCGAACGATTTAACGTTTAAAGCGATTGCTGAATTGACAGAGTTGGGTGGTTATTTGGGATGCTTGTCGCTCTTAAAAGAGATGCCGGAAGTGCAAAAGTACAAAGAAATAGCTGAATACACGTTTGCCAAAATGGAGTATGCAACAAGCATTGTCTCTAGCTCGATTCTATCGGCCGTAGACGGACACTATGGCAACTATCACTCGACTGAGCGCACCCAAGGAAGCTGCTTGTGGATCAACCCACTGATGCCGATTTGCTGGTTCTTTGATTTTGAAGTTTTAGCAAAACGTAATCTCATGCTCAATCAGTTGATGATGACTGAGTTTCATGATCAAATTATGCGTGAGATTATGAGGATCCGTGCGGTATACACGAGAGTGCAAAATAGAAATCGAATTCCAGATTAAGATCGCTTGACTGAATTAAGGATGAATGGGGATGAGAATTTTATCTCTGTTCTTAAATTGATATGCAAAACTTTTCAACCCCCTCCCAAGTGGCTGGCCGCCACCATGCCAAAATCAGCGCGATGCAACAACCCTCGGCCGAAACCATCGCCTATATGGACGAACTTACCAAGCTGAACCGACACGTGCTTGGACCTGGCAAAATCGCTCTTTCTGAATGGGAAAAAGCCGGGTTAGACCTGCCAGACGAAGACTCTATTCGGCACTACCGCTTGAATAGAGTTAGGCAAAAACTACGCGAGCATGGCTGCATGGGAATCGTGCTGTACGATCCGGTCAATGTGCGCTATGCAACCGACAGCACCAACATGCAAGTTTGGGTCACGCACAACGCCGCTCGTTATGCCTTTATCGGCGCGGAAGACAACGGGCCGGTGATTATTTTTGAATTTTCCCATTGTGAGCATCTGAACCTGCATACGGATGTTGTGACAGAAATCCGGCCGACCCAAGCGTGGTTTTACCTGATTTCGGGGGACCGCATCGAAGAGCACGCCAAGAAATGGGCGGCCGAAGTGGCTGACCTTGTCAAAACCCACGGTGGGGGCAACACACGGCTCGCCATCGACCGCTGCAACTATGAAGGATTGATGGAACTGACCCGCCATGGGGTTGAGTTTTACAACGGCGAAACAATAATGGAGCTCGCCCGCGAGATCAAACATCCTGAAGAGATTAAGGCGATGCGCTGTGCGATAGAAGCATGCGAACGCTCGATGGACATCATGAAATCGAAGTTGGTCCCCGGTGTGCTGGAGCAAGAGCTATGGGGTCATCTGCACTCGGCCAACATCGCCCGCGGCGGCGAATGGATCGAAACGCGCATTTTGTCGTCTGGTCCACGTACCAACCCGTGGTATCAAGAATGTTCCAGCCGTGAGATTCAAAACGGGGATTTGATGGCGTTTGACACCGATTTAGTCGGCTCCTACGGCATTTGTGTCGACATCTCACGCACGTGGCTGTGTGGGGATAAACCACCCAACGACAATCAAAAAGATGTCTACAAACGAGCGTACGAGCAGATTCAGAGAAATATGGAGCTGATGTTGCCCGGCACAAGTTATCGAGATTTGACCTTTAACACGTTGCAATATGATCCGGCCGTTTTTAACACCTACACGGTGCAGTACCACGGGGTTGGCATGTGTGACGAAGCACCGGCCATCTACTTCCCTGATGCGTGGGACGCATACGGCTGGGACGGCCACTTACTGCCAGGTATGGTGATTTGTGTAGAGAGTTACGTTGGGTATAAAACGGGTGGGGAAGGTGTGAAGCTGGAAGA
>JAHDEB010000050.1:19047-33386 GCA_020629055.1 Chloroflexota bacterium | reverse complement strand
CTTGGAAACGGTGGCGAGGAAAATCGCTAGGTTTTTGAGGTTAACGAATGCAAAGAGAAAGGCTACCCCAAACGCTCCGATCGGGGTGACCCCATTCACCAGTCTGGCAAAGCCGGTTGGTTGGTTTGGGTCAGCCTCTGGCGGCGGCGGTTGCAACCAGTTTCGTATGGCCAGAATGAGAAATAGAATGGCAAAACCAATAAGCAGAAATGATATGGCGGCGCTCTGTTCGGCCGAGCCGATGCGCGGCACCTTGATATCCAGTGCCAGCAACGTCACGCCCAAGAGAGAATACGTGGTGATGTAGCCGACCATAAACGAGATGCCGTTTCTGCCCTCTCGGCCGGAAATGAGAAACAAAATCACCAGTGTTATAGATCCCGGTGCGAGTAGGCCGAGTGCAGCGATTGAGAGCGTTTGGAGCAATACTTTGGTCATTTAAGTTAATGGATTGGGATAAAAGATAGGAGGCCAATGGCATTGACCCCCTATCCTTTGTTCTTTTTAAGTAAATCCTTTCGTATGATAGCGTTTCGGAACAAAATATTATGCCAAAAATTATTGATGAACAAAAGCCCTTTTAAGACTTTTTCTAGGCAGAGGGTCATGGGGTTAACGAGGTACTGCTCGAAAAGGAAAGCTGGATGATTTGACAATGCTCGTTGATGAGGATGGTTAACCGTTTGGTTGGGACACACGCAAAAAGAGGCAACCATTTCAGGGATTAAGCCTCACGAAACAGTTGCCTCTTTTATCTTGTCTATTTTATGGAGCGGTTGCTCGAGGTTGCTACGTTAGTCTTTCTCGCCAAACCAGCCGAGTCCAAACTCAAAGCCTAGGATGCCACCTTCGTTCTCATCTTCGTCTTCGTCTTCGTCCATTTCATCTTCATCATCGTCCTCCCCCTCGTCATCATCTTCGCCATACTCTGGGCCTTCATCTTCATCGTCATCCATCTCTTCCCCTTCTTCCATTTCATCCTCGTCCATCTCGTCCCCTTCCATTTCTTCTCCTTCGTCCATCTGAACGATTCCGTTTGGTTCGAGACCGGCCGCAGATGTGGTGGAAGCCCCAGCGCCCAAGGTGCCGTTGCTAAAAAGAATCGCAATCATTAAAAGTATGCCGGCTACTGAGCTAGCGCCTACAATTTTTTGAATTTTGTTGTCGTCCATGGTTAAAAAATCTCCTTATAATCGGCCGATTCTGAAATCGGCTTAATTGCGAGCCTTTCGGATAAAAATAAATCGGAATGATTTGTTGGGTGAAAACCTCGCGTTTGTTTAAATCATTGATAATTCAATCGTATGGGATTTTTTAACCCTTTGTTTAAACAGCAAACTAAGAAATGTTAAGAGAACCTCAAATGAGGTTATGGCTAGGCTAAAAGCGGCTGGTTTGCGACGGCGTTCAAAGGGGAATAGGTGCTCGCCGGGCGGTTCTGGTAGTTGAGTCATCCTTCAGCGAGTGTCTCACCCTGAAATGAAGAATCTCGCAGGTGGCGAACAACATTGCGCATAGGGATAGAAGGAAAATATAGAACTTTCGCTCCCTGAGCCTATCAAAGTGAATAAAAAAAGGCCGCCCTGATCGAAAATCTTCAGGACGGCCTTTTTTATATCTGACTGAAATTTATGTCTGCAACCTAATTTTCAACATAGCAATAACTGCCGTTCCCCTGCTGGGCAGCCAAGAATCGAGATTTAGCCGGAATGATTTTCTGGCTTTCGCTTGATCCCAACGTGTCCGGCCCAAAGGTTGGCCACGCCGAGCTGCCCCAGAAGCTGGGCTTGCTGCTGAGATAAGCAGAATCTGGGAACCCTTTATGGCTGATTGAACCATCCCAAGTCGTTTGACCGGTCAAGAAATCATGGGTCCCATGGTTGATCGTTGTGCTTCGGGTCCGGCCGCATCCTCGTTCACCATCGCTGCTGGTTTCGTATTTACACACGGTGAAGTTATCGCGCACCCGGCCGCTGTCGAACCCAACCGTTTGGGTCGCTGGGTTCGCCCCAGGGAAGCCGATCTCGTTGGCCAAAAATGTATTGTCATACTGATTTTCATGCACCCAAATGTGCGGGGTCGATGCCCCTTTCGACAACAGCTGCGATTTATAGGTGTAATTGTCGATGTCTTGCTCTAGTCGGTTTCTAAAGAAGAGGTTCCACGAATTTGATGCGTGAATATTGTCGATTTTCGCATGCTGAGCCTGATTCCCTTCGAACAGATTCGAGTGACCAAAGCCACCGTGCACACTAAGGTCGGTGTAAATCTCGCCAAACCCTTCGCCGTATGGGTCGGCCGAATAGTTGTAGCCAAACACATTTCCGTTTGCCCCGATCTGGGCGATATACGAGTGGCGCATCAGCCGGGCGATGTTGTTTTCAACCAGTGTATCGGTCGTCCCGTTTTCTAGACGAACGCCGTACCCATGGCCGCCACCGCCGTTGTTGTACGAACGGTCTAAATAATTTCCGCGGATCTCGTTCTTGTATGAACGGCTAAAGTAGATGTGGGCTCGAACAGAATTGATCGAGTGAACCCCTTCTACCCAAGAGTTTGCAGCGTAAGTGAAATAGATGTTTCCCGAGCCATACTCAGCGTAATCGCTAGACGTTCGCTCTAGTGTGATATTTTCTATCCCCACGCCGGAAACAATATTGTGCATTTTAGCGACCCTCGCATTAAGCGAGGTTTTGTAGTCTAGGTTTAATTTACCTTCCAGTGTCAGCCGGTTACCGCTTTTGTCCGTAATCTTATTCATCTGGGTCGCATTATTTTTGACCCAATCCTCATTGGGATTACGGCTTAAATCTGCCCGAAACAGGTTGCTGTCGTCATTTTGGCGAATAAAGACGTAGTCGCCGACATTAAAGTCATCCGCATCACCACTGGAAACGGTGATTACATTGGTGTTCCGGTTTGCGTTGGCGGTCAAATTCTTAGATGAGCCGATACTGCCCCCGTTCCCGATCTTGATCCCGCTGTCCTGAGAACCGAATTTGAGAATCGTCTGGCCACATCCATTCCCTTCACCCACAAGGGCGATGTTGCTTTTATTAATATCGATTGTCCCGATGTTGTAGGTGCCTGCTGGCAAAATAATGCGCGTGTACGGCGCTGCGTTATTGATCGCGTTTTCAATATCGCTTTCAGACCGGCCGGTCACCCGAATTTCATTGGGGTAATTTGGAATACCGTTCTGCAAACCGACGTTTGAATAATCGATCAGCGGGAAATCATAAGCACTCAATTCAGTGTCGTCATAAATTTCATCATCAATTTCGTCACCGGTGTCTGTCGCAGCCAACAGGATCAATTCAAATTTGTCTAACGCGACGCCACTCTCACGATGGTAAAAGCTCAGCGTATGGTCGCCCGCATTCAAATAGAACTCTTTGCGGCCGTTTCCACCTTCAGGGTTGCCCCCATCAGAAACATATTGTTGCCCATATCCGCTCGACAAATTCATATGCCAGACCATGCCGTTTCCAGGACTATCATCAATGGTCCAATACATTGAATTGGCACTAAATTCTGGCGCTTTCACATGGGCCAAAATCGTATAATCCCCCGCTTGTTGCACGGTAACACAATATTCAACCCGGTCATTTTTATTCAGGCTCGCATATACTTGATCATTCCCTTTAATCGCGGTTACGCCATTATCAGAGACAACTTTAATTTGACCGAATAGCTGGCCGTTCTCAGCTTCTTGAGCAAAGTCTCCGCAAGAACTACCCGGTGTCGGGTCGGTTACTTCAACACGCTCGGCTTGGGTAATAAAGGGGAGAAAGAGTTGATGGTCTTCGCTCTGTTGTCCCGTTTTTAAGTTGACCGGCTTTGCTTCGGCCGATTGTGTCTGCTGAAAGTTAGTGAACAGCAGCGTACTAATCGCAATCATGCCCCATGCTACGATATTTTTGTTGGT
Source organism: Chloroflexota bacterium (assembly GCA_020629055.1). GTDB lineage: Bacteria > Chloroflexota > Anaerolineae > Promineifilales > Promineifilaceae > WTJY01. The sequence goes on along the minus strand of JAHDEB010000050.1, from coordinate 29,458 downwards.
CATAATCTACTCCTTCGTGCGATAAACAATCTTTAATGGTTAAAGTGTTCGTTAACGCATCTGTTAATCTCCCGGCCGACAATCTGCGATTATCTGGACCAGGTAGACGGAGCGGATTATTAACTTTCAGGCAAAAATGAAGTGAGCCGTGAGATGCACGGGACGAGTAACCCAGTTCACAAATAAGAGAATAGTCCTAGGACGTCAATCGTTGCAACCGTCCTATTTTTCAGAGGTAGAGCAAAAAAAATGAACCTTACAAAAATTATTTCATTTTTGTGAATTAAACGTGAAGATTCAGCAATATCTAAGCAGCTGATGACGATCTCGTTAGCAAACGCCTTCAAGCTTCTCGATATGATTAATCAAACACGGCCGAAGCCCCCAAGCGAATTCGACCACTCTTTCTTTAAGCTAGGCTATACTATGCAACCACTCGGCCAGATCCTACATGTCATTTTATATTGACGGCCGCTTGGCACTGACCCGAAATCCAACATAAATTATGACAATTACAGATCATCCATTTACCAATACCGATTCTGAATACAGTTTGATTAAAAAGCTGTTGCTAGAAATTGAAACCCGCCCAGAGATAGACAACAATTGGGAGCCCGGCCGCATGGACTGGTGGCGTTATAACTCCCACCTCGGGAAAGATGTTAGCTTCTTTCAGACCCACGCCCATTATTGGAAAACCGAAGCTGACCAAGTTGTCGCCCTGTTCATTTCAGAATATGCCAAAGATGACTTTTTTATCGTTATACATCCGGAATACGGGCAGCTCTTTCATCAGGTTCTAGAATGGGGCAAAACCGTCTGGGGTAAAGACAAAAGTAAAATCAGCACCGATGTCTACACTTATGCCACGCATAAAACCGATCAATTACTAGCGGCCGGCTTTTACGAAGATGGCCATATCGAAAATGTCAGAATCTACCCATTTGATCAGTTTGATTTCTCTTATGACCTAAAACCGGGCTATCAATTAATGCGTTTTGCCGATGATGGAAACTATGAGAGTCGAGTCAAAGCTGTACAGAACGCGTTTAACAATCCCAATTTTTCAGAGGCTCGATTACGCTCGCTGCAAAACTCCCCCAACTATCAAAAAGATTTAGATTTGGTCATCATTAATGATCAAGGGATGAGCGTAGCCTTTTGCATGGGATGGCTAGAAGAAATTAACCCCAAGGTTGGCTTTATCGAACCGATGGGGGTCCATTCAGATTTCAGACAAAATCGGTTTGGTTCAGCTTTAGCCAAAGAATGCTTTAAACGGATGAAGGGGTTGGGTGCCGAGAGTGCGTGGATCGCCTCAAGCGCGGAACCACATGTTTCTAATTTTCTGTATGACTCTTTAAAACCAAGCAGCATCAAACGCTCTTATCGATACACCTTAACGCTTAAAAGTGAATAGAAAAAGGCCCGCCCTGGAGATCAGGACGGGCCTTTTTTATTTTCTTAGGACTTTCGCTCCCTTCGACAGGCTCAGGGAGCGAAGTGCCTAAACGGCGAGTTCATAGTCTCTGTCTTTAACGGCAACCGCAGCACCGTTAAAGGTTAAGATGTGACCCATTCGCTCCGCTTTGGTTTTCAAATAGGAGTCATTTTCACCAATGGCAACAATCTCGTGCGAAACGCGATCTAGCACATTAATCCCGTGTTCTTTTAACCCTTCGATTTTAAGCGGATTGTTGGTCATCAGCTGAATGTCATCGATCCCTTCTTGCTTTAGCATTTCGGCCGCAACTCCGTAGTCGCGTCCGTCGGCCGGTAAGCCTAGCTGCAAATTGGCATCGAGGGTATCAACCCCCTGCGCTTGTAGCGCATACGCCTTCATCTTATTCGCCAAACCGATCCCGCGCCCTTCTTGACGCATATAAAGCAACGCCCCTTTTCCTTCTTCACCGATCTTCTTTAAGGCTAGCTCTAGCTGAGAGCCACAGTCACATTTTTGCGATCCTAAAATATCGCCGGTCAAGCATTCTGAATGCACACGTACGATTGCGCCTGAATCTACATCACCCATTTTTAGCAGCATATGCTCTTTGTTGTCATGCAGATCATGATAAACAACGGCGGTAAACGTACCATAATCGGTTGGTAGTGGCGCTTCGGCCGCACGAATAACGCCATTGGCGTCAGAATTTTCAAGAGGGCTCTCAATCATTCGATCGTCGGTCGAGAACGGTTTGTCTTGGTTATTGTTAGTTTTGTTCATAATTTTCATCCTCACTGTGTTAGTACCTGTTGAAAGGTAATCACGAACTGTTATTTTGACGTTAGTCGGGCGCTCCTCCTTTCCGCTTCAGATGCATTATTTATACATACGTCAAAAACGGCCGGGGTAGATTCAATTTAGCCGCTGTTTTTGTAAACAGTTGCTGTTTATTCAGTAAATGACAATTTGCCAGCGGGATAGAAAAAATTAGCCCTCATCGACATCACCAGATCGATCAACGGCTAAAAATATAAAATGTGTCCCAGTGCTCGACTTACAGGTATAATCACCGCATATGTCAAAACCATTTGATCGCCTCCAGAGCGTTTTAAAACTAGAAGCCCAACAAGGGTATAAAAATAAGGCCGTTGTCGGCGGCATTCGGCAGTTTGTCTCGTTTTGGGTAGAGCAAGCTCGCGCGGAAATGATCGATGAAGCGGATGGGGCGTTTATTGAACAAACAGCTCAGGCACTCACCGATTATGGTCAAATGTCAGGCAGCGGCCGCAAGATGCTGGTAGACCGCTTAATTGACAAGCTTACCGATCGCAAAGCGTTGGTCAAAGCGCAAGCCCCGGCACCAGCGCCACCCAATCCTCCAAAAGCAAAACCATCGAAAAAGCCTGCAGTGCCCCCTCAAGAACCGGATACCTACGACCGCGAACTAGAAAAAGCCCAGGAAAAAATCGATGCAGCGATTGACGCTGAGATCGATGCGGCAAATCTCAACTCACAGCCAGCCCACCCATCACAGACGGCAGAGTCGGCTGACAAAAAAGCCCCACCGGCAGCAGCCAGTAAATCGCGTAAAAAAACAAAGAGCCAACGACCCTCAGCCGCCCCAGACCCGGCCGGACTGTCGCAGACAGTTGAAAAAATTAAAGGTGTTGGACCTAAAATGTCCGAAATGCTCGAAAAGTTAGGGGCAAACACGATCGGGGACCTGCTTCACGTTTATCCCAGAAAATATGACGACTACACCACGATGAAACCGATCAGCCGTTTAGAATACGGCGAAAAGGTGACTTTAATCGGAACAATCTGGGAAGTACGCTCACGCAAAACGCGTAACAACCAAGTGGTTGTACAGGCGGTGATTAGTGATGGAACCGGCAAAATTTCAGCCAGTTGGTACAACCAGCCATGGTTGACCCAAAAGCTCCGCTCCGGCTTGCGCATAGTGCTATCAGGGACAGTTGAGCAGTACCTCGGCCGCAAGATGTTTAATGCCCCCGCATGGGAGCTCTTGTCGATGGATGCCTTGCGCAACGGTCAGATCGTCCCGATCTATCCGTTAACCAAAGGGTTAAGCAACTATCGCATGCAGCAAATTTTGAAAACGACGGTGCATGAATGGTCAGCCAAGGTGCCAGACCAACTGCCGGAATCTGTGCGCAGCCGCCAAAACCTGCCCCCCCTTGCGGAAGCGCTCTATCAAATCCATTTGCCTGAAGGGATGGAAGACTTAATCGCAGCCCGTCGGCGGCTGATGTTCGACGAGCTATTTTTGCTGCAGCTGGGCATGTTGGGTCAACAGCATGATTGGTTGGGTTCCCCCGGCCGAGCATTGAACGTACGCGGCGAACAAATCAACAACTTTATCCACAGCTTGCCCTACACACTCACGCGTGCTCAAAAACGGGTGGTTGATGAGCTGCAGACGGATATGAAAAACGCTCAGCCGATGAATCGCTTATTACAAGGTGATGTGGGTGCGGGCAAAACGGTCGTGGCGGCCGCCGCAATCGTCGGGGCGATTTCGGCCGGAGCCCAAACGGCGCTGATGGCCCCCACTGAAATTTTGGCAGAACAACATTATGCCGGGTTGCAAGAACTGCTCAACCAAATGGGATACACCTTGGCGTTGTTAACCGGAGGGGTACGTGCGGCCGACAAACGTCAGATTTACGCAGACCTTGCGGCCGGAAACATCGACTTGGTGATTGGGACCCATGCCCTGATTCAGGAAGATGTTGAATTTAAAAACTTAGGCTTGGCCGTTATCGATGAGCAGCACCGTTTTGGGGTAGACCAGCGGGCCGCTTTACGCGAAAAAGGGGCTGTTGACGATAAAGGTGAAAAGTTGACTCCGCATCTGCTGGTCATGTCAGCAACACCGATCCCCCGCTCGTTGGCGCTGACGCTGTTTGGCGATTTGAATCTATCTGTTTTAGATGAGATGCCGCCCGGCCGCCAAGAAATCGACACGCATTGGATTCGCCCGCGCGCGAAAGAACGCACTTATGCATTTGTGCGTGGCCAAATCGAACAGGGTCGCCAGGCGTATATCATTTGTCCTTTAGTAGAAGAGTCTGAAAAAATGGAAGCGACAGCGGCCGTCGAAGAGTATGAGCGGCTGTCAAAAGAGATTTTCCCTGACTTAAAACTAGGCCTCGTGCATGGCAAAATGAAATCGGCTGAAAAAGAAGCGGTGATGCGGGCATATTACGCCGGTGAAATCGAAATTTTGGTTTCAACGACGGTGATCGAAGTAGGCGTTGACGTGCCGAACAGCACGGTGATGATGATTGAAAATGCAAACCGGTTTGGACTGGCCCAGCTGCACCAGCTGCGCGGCCGGGTCGGCCGTGGCAAGCACAAATCTTACTGCCTGCTGGTTTCAGGGGATGCCACCGGAGATACAGAAGAGCGATTGCGTGCTTTGGAACAAACCAATGACGGTTTCCAATTGGCTGAAAAAGATTTAGAGTTGCGTGGCCCAGGTGAATTCTTCGGCCGCCGGCAAAGCGGATTACCCGAACTTCAATTGGCATCTTTTACTGAAAAAGAGATGCTAGAAGCCGCTCGCCAAGAAGCGGAAACAATTTTTAATGAAGACCCTGGCCTAAAAAGACCAGAGCATAAAGTTCTCCTTGATCGCGTGATCCACTTTTGGGAAAACGCCGGAGATATTAGTTAAAGAGAGAAAGAGAAGACAGAAGAGCAGCATCTCTTCTCACCCTCAGATCTCTCTTCTCTCGTCTCTCATCTTCAAACCCCATGACAAAAAAAATACACGCTGTCTTTGCCGGAACATTTGACCCGATCCATTATGGGCATCTTGACTTGATCACACGCGGTGCCCATCTTTTTGAAGAGCTGACTGTTGGAGTCTACGACCACAGAATCCCGATCAAAAAACTGATTTTTTCAATTGAAGACCGTGTGCAAATGATCGAAGAGGTTGTACAGCACCTTCCCAATGTCAAAGTGTCCCGCTTTACCGGTCTGCTGGTTGACTTTGCCGATCACATCGGCGCAACGGTGATTGTGCGCGGAATGCGGGTTTTCTCAGATTTTGAAGCTGAGTTTCGGAGCGCGATGGCCAACCGCCGCCTTCGACCAGAGATTGAAACAATCAACTTTATCACCCAAGAAGATCATACGTTTTTGAGCAGCACCACGCTACGGGAGATCGCATCGCTTGGCGGTGATGTCAGCGGCATGGTGCCGCCTGCGGTTGAAAAAGCACTTTATCAGTTTTATAAAGAAGATCGTGACTGGTACAAAAGCAGATAGCATCGCGGTTAACGGTTAGACTGATGGGTGTCAAAAACTACTTAATCGATGGCGTCTCCTGCGCTGGTAAAACGACAGTTGGTAATGAACTTCAAAAACGGGGCTATCAAGTCTTTCATGGCGACAGAGAGTTAGCCTATTGGGGCAACCTTAAAACTGAAGATCCTTTAGACGGCCGCATAACCGAAAATCGAGCTTGGATTTGGAACGTTGATCAAGTCAGCGCTTTGGTTGCTGATCAAAATCATGCGGTAACCTTCTTTTGTGGTGGTTCTAGGAATTCGGGCCATTTCATTGATCTATTTGATGACGTTTTTGTTCTCGATATCGATCTTGATACTTTAAACCGACGTTTGGCCGCCCGGCCGAAGGATGAGTGGGGAGGAACAGCAAGCGAAGGAGAATCATTTGCGCGCCATCAGCATAAAACAAAAGAAGGGCTTCCTGAACATGCGGTTATCATCGATTCTACCGCTCCCCTTTCTGAGGTCATCGATAAAATTCTTGAAACTGTACGCGGCGGGTTAAACTAGTAGAGCCTTTTATGATTTTAGTCTGCGTATGAGGGCGATATCGACAAAAAACGCAAGCTTGGAAAGCAAGCATGCAAAGCAATCGGCATCACACAAAAAGGCACGGACCCCCTGAAAAAGGTAACCATTGCACTTTTTCCCCGTTTTCGTCTATAATGTGCAAACCCATGTTGTAGAAGTACAACAAAATTTGGCAATCTGAGCCTTGAAAAGAGACCGTTATGGATATTTTGCATCTTCTTGATCGAATGGAAAAATTATTGCTGGAAAGTCGGAGGATTCCGATGACCGCCAGCATCATCGTGGATGAGGACCGTATTTTCAATATTTTAGATCAAATGCGTGCCAATATACCGGAAGAGGTCAAGAAGGCCGGCCGCATTTATGCCGAAAAGGATCGCGTCATGGCTCAGACGCGTGAAGAAGCTGAACGGATCAAAGGGATTGCGAAAAAAGAAGCGGATGAACTGCTTAATCGAGACTCAATTGTTAAGTTAGCCGAAGATAGGGCTTCAAAAATTGAAGACCGTGCCCATAACGAAGCGGCTCGATTAAAGGACGACGCAGACATGTATGTGCTCAATCAACTGTCTCGTCTAGAAGATGATCTGCTGCGATCACTGACCGTGGTGCGCAACGGACTTCACAAATTGCGAGACGACCATGCCGCGTTCGAAGCCAACGAACCCGCACAACCACAAAAACCGGCCGAACTTCAACCTCAGGATCAATAGTCGTCGGCCGATCAAAATAACTACTCTAAGCTCCAACATGAAATCAATTCATCTTGGGGCTTTTTTTTTACCATTAAGTGTTACGAACGACCTACTCTTAAAGTGAATAAAATTACGATATGCGAAAGTTATCCACAGTTGTCCACAGAAAACAGTTAGTTATCCACAATTGTCATGTAGGACTAAGTGCCCATGACTTTGTACAAACGGTGAATTACTATGCAAAATAACAACCCGATGATTACAGACATTTACTACCAGCGCCCACCAAACTTACCCGATCGAACTTCGGCCGGGGGAGTCGTTTGCCGCATTTGCCCACAATCAAATCAAGTCCTTTTTGCGGTTGTGCTAGAACGGGGAATGGGGCGTAGAGCCGTATTGCCAAAAGGCGGAGTAGAGTCAGGCGAGTCTTTTATAGAAGCGGCCCAACGAGAAATAGGGGAGGAAGCTGGCATACACCATCTACAACCGATTCAAAAACTAGGTGTCAATCAACGCATGGGGTTCCGTAAAAATAATTGGTCAACGACCCACTTCTATCTTTTCTTGACCGATCAGGTTGAGTTCCAGCCGACTGACTGTGAACATGATTATTGCCCAGAGTGGCGGCCGATCGACCACATTGGAGACCTGTTCTGGCCTGACCAACAAGAACTGATTCTAGAAAAAAGAGAGAGCATCAAACAGGTGCTCCAGTCATATCACCAAAACGAGGTTGCTTATGTCTCAAGATAATAGATTGTCGGTTGGCGCCGCGCTTCTTTCTTTCGACATTCCCAAATACAGCGATTGGCTCTTGTCTGAAAATCGTGACCTAGAAATCCAAGATCCATGTATGCCTGCGATTCTAGATTCGGATTGGCGGCCGCTGGCAGGCTTAATCAAATCACAGCTCGACGGCTACACCGGCCGGATGGGGGTTCACGGTCCATTTTATGGTGTCAAGATCAGTGCTTTTGACACAAAAATTCAACAAACGATTCGTGATCGTATGATGCAGGCGCTTGAATTTGTGGAACAGGTGCAAGCGACCCACATGGTCATTCACAGCCCGTTTGAATATTTTGGGAACCAGTTTCTGAATCTGACCAAAGGGAAGCGGCTGCAGTTAGAGATTGAAGCGACACATAGCACGTTAAAAGGTGTCGTTTCGGCCGCGGCCGATTTAGGCTGTACCATTGTCATTGAAAATATTTTTGATAAAAACCCAGCGATGCTACTGGCGCTTGTCAAATCGTTTGAGTCAGACTTTGTCAAAATGAGCCTAGATGTTGGCCATGCCTTGGTCATGCATAAAATGGGTGGCGGCCCATCCCCAGACCAATGGGTCGCGGCGGCCGGAGAACACCTCGGCCATGTCCATTTACAAGACACCGATGGGTTAGAAGACCGACACTGGCCGCCCGGAAAGGGGGATATTAACTTCTATGCCCTTTTCGAAGAGTTGAAAAAGCTGGAAAACACCCCACGGCTTATTCTCGAAATGGATAAAAGCGACTGGATTACAGAAGGGTATGACTTTCTGAAAGCTCAGGGGCTTGCTAAATAATCTTCCTACTAAATCTCTTTGGGGCTTACGGACCCTGAGCTTGTTGAAACCGGTGTTTTACAGCTTTTTTTGCGTACGCCCTATTCTTGTTTTCTCTTGTTCTTTTTAACTAAATTCATCCCTCTCTTTTTATACCCTACCGGGTTCGCTACAGTCGTCTTTCTTATCATGATTTTTCTAGATCTATGGAAACGATCATGGTCTTTCCGTTCATGGTTAGCACTGGCAGGGTTTTTGTCTCTCTTTGTGGGAGGGAACTTCTATGTAGCTCATTGGATTTCGCATAGCCTAGAGGTCCAGCACAAGCCCCTCCTCCAAAATCCCCAAGCCGAAGCGATTGTCATTTTAGGTGGCGGCGTAAATCCTGACCTGCCCCCGCGCCAGCACCCCGAAGTGGATGAAGCGGGCGATCGGGTTTATCACGGCGCATTTCTTTATCACAAAGGGTACGCCCCTCTTGTCATCGCCTCTGGTGGATGGGTTTCGCTTTATTGGGATTCTGGGGAAAATCGATCAGAAGCTCAGGATATGGGAAAGCTGTTAACCGCTCTTAGCGTGCCCCCAGAAAATATTTTGTATGAAACAGAGTCGGAGAATACGCGTGAAAATGCGACATTCACGGCCGAAATGCTAAAACAGCGCGGTATTCAAGAAATTATCTTAGTCACAAGCGCCACCCACATGCCGCGTGCGGTGGCTGTGTTTGAAAAAGCTGGCCTTCAGGTGATAGCTGCACCCACCGACTACTTTGTAACCGGCGACCCCGATATCACCAATGGCAAACTTGGGGAAAACTTTAAACCATTAAACCTAATGCCTCAGGCAAAATATTTAACGGTCACGACAAATTCGATGAAAGAGTATGTAGGGCTGGTTTATTACAGGCTGCGCGGGTGGATTTAGAAAAGAAAAAGCGGGAAAGCAATTTTAAAATCATTGCTTTCCCGCTTTTGGGTTGATTTAAAGAAGCGCTTTAAATCAGCTTACAGAGGCAGCTGGATCTAACAACTACCTTCTGAAGCAAATGTATTCTTCTTTTCATGGGTTGGCCTTGAAATCGGCTTGCCCCAATTCTTAAAAGCCGTGGCCACCAGCGGTTGAACCAAACAAGCTGGTCACAAGTGGTACAACCAATGCCAAAGCTAGAATGATATAGATTGCGATAACGGCCCAATCACGAAAGGTACGTTTTTTTACATATGTTTTTTTATATGCGGATGGTGGTTTTTTAGCCATAATTAATCTCCATTACGATTCGGCCGATGATTAAACAGCCAACTCAAGTCTAGGTTTTATTCAATAACGATCCCAAGTTAATTTTACACTGGGCCGATCTCTTATTTTGTAGAAAATAGAGATTGGAGCAAATTATAGCACAGGTCTCTTTTGAAATAGGGGGATAATAGGTTGATATGAATAAAAATTTAGAGATTAGCAATGAAGATATTGCGGCCGAGATTCGCCGCTTGCACCAATTTTTCATCGATTGGTTTAATGGGGTTGTACCTAAAACAGAAGAAGCATTTAAAAGTTTTCGCTCTGCAACAGCGGCTGACTTTTCGATTATCCCGCCATCGGGGGAATTGATTCCAATCGAAGCACTCTCGCAAGGGCTTTACAATGCACACAATCAACGGCCGGGCTTAGACATCGATGTCAGGAAGATGACCATTCAGCACAAAATGGGAGACTTTTATCTGGCGACTTATGAAGAATGGCAGTTAGAAAAAGGGGACAGCGAATGGAAAGGGCGAGTAAGCAGCGCCCTGCTTAGCAAAAATGCATCAGCTCCGGCCGGCCTGATGTGGCACCACGTGCATGAAACATGGCTCAGCTAACATAGATAAAT
>JAHDEB010000050.1:0-18947 GCA_020629055.1 Chloroflexota bacterium | reverse complement strand
CCGGCCTGATGTGGCACCACGTGCATGAAACATGGCTCAGCTAACATAGATAAATTGTATTTATTCAGCAATTTGGTCCAGTTTGACAAAAGGATCTGTGTTCTACGGGAAGACGAGCTAAAAACTGGGCCAATCTGGCGTAAATAGTTGGGGTGCAGAACAATTACGATAAATGTTTAAACTTGGCTGGGTAAATCTTCGATGCGGGGGGCCAATGCCATACCACCAACTGCAATCACAAAAGAAAAGAGCGAAATGCCAAATCCGAATAAGGGGATCATTTGCATAATAACAATGAAAATACATCCGAAAAGCAGACCCTGAAATGGCTGGATTGAAAAGCGTTGCCCCAGCCAAAACCCGGTCACAAGCGGGCTTAAGATCCACATCGTTCCCATGCCGAACAGAATAGACCCGGCAAAAGTAATCGCGGCGAGCCCACCCCAGAAGAACGAGACCAGTATGGCTAAGCCAAATGCGGCGAAAAATGCTGATCCCACGATCGTTAGCCCCAACCATGTCGCCCAAATCGAGCGTGCGTTAATAGCAGCAACAGGTTCTACCAGCAAATTCGGCCGGAAACGGAGAATGACCCAACCGACAATGGCGAGTCCTGCCACCCGGCCGACAATAGTCCGAAGCACAGCGATCCAATCGGTAGGTGGTTGCTCAATCGCAACATATTCAATCTTTTCAGTTAAAGTAGAAACCTCGGCCGGGATCGCACTGCGATAACGAAAGCCATCTGTCCCCAAGACGCGACTCAAATCATCGACCGCAATTTGCAAAACAGAGAGATCCACGCTGCCTTCGATCTGGCTATTGGTCATGTCTAAGCCTGCAACTTGCCCCATAACATCGCCACCTATGGTGCCGTTATTCATATGAATTAATCCACTTAAGGCGTAAACATCGTCTCCAACCATCCCTTCATTAATACGTGTCCCGACAATTAAAGCCCGATTATTTCCGATAGGCACAGGATCGTCTAAACCGACAATGCCAAACCCTGCGACGGTCAGGTCATCTGAAACGGTGCCCCGAATATCTACAGAAAGGGCAGCGGCACGAATATCTCCATTTACCGTTCCATCTAAACGCAAACCGCCACCTAAAAACAGAATATCGCCGTTTACTTCCCCCTGAATGCGCAGATATTCTCCGATCGCAACAATATCTCCATTGACGGTTCCTTCAATAATGATTTCGCCGGCTTCAATATATAAATCGTCATCTACGGTCTGAGATGGGGTTAATGTCCAAGTCTCTTCACCGGTAATGAATTCGGCCGCAGTGACCGATCCAACGGATAAAAAGACAAGCAGCCCGATAATTGTGAAAAGGATGTTGCGCTGTTTTAGCATAAATGTTTAAGTCTATTTTCTGTTAATCACCTAAAACGGACGTAACTGTACAGATGTCTGGATTTGCTCCCCTCTCCCAATGGGAGAGGGGTTGGGGGTGAGGGGCTGAACCTTGTTTAGCCCCTCATAGGAGGGGAACCAACCATACCTGTATAGTTACAAACGGACGACCTTTGTTTTAGATCGTCCGTTGGAGATAAGAGAAATTACCGGTTTTTCCATTCCGGCTTACGTTTGTTCACAAAGGCGTCCATTCCTTCTTTTTGATCTTCTGTTGCAAATAAAGAATAGAAAAGCACCCGCTCGTGAGCCACACTGGCGGATAATGGCATTTCAAAAGATGCATTGATGGCCGCTTTGGCCGCCTGTACTGCGATTTGAGCGCGATCTGCAATTTGTCCAGCAAATTTGATCGCTTCATCCATCATAACTTCTTGGGGCCATACATGATTGACAAGCCCATATTTTTCAGCTTCTGCCGCAGACAAAAAGCGGCCATTAATACTAATTTCCATCGAAAGCGCTTTGCCAACCGCTTTGGTCATCCGTTGGGTACCACCGGCACCAGGAATAATGCCCAAATTAATTTCTGGCTGACCAAATTGTGCTGTCTCGCTTGCGACAATCATGTCACAAGCCATCGCAAATTCACATCCGCCCCCTAGTGCAAAACCGGAAACGGCCGCAATCACTACTTTTTTGATATCGCGAAAACGATCCCATTGATTAATAAAGGTGCTTTGCCCCATTTTGACGACAGTGGCCTCGGCCATTTCTTTAATGTCGGCCCCGGCCGCAAATGCTCGATCGCTACCGGTTACAATCATGCAGCCAATCTCAGGGTCCGCATCAAATGCTTCCAGAGCGGTCATCGTCTCTTTCATCAATTCAGGGCTCAGTGCATTCAACGCTTTTGGACGATTAAATTGAACAATACCAACTTTACCCTCAGTCCGGGTCAAAATATATTCGTAACTCATGGGGGGAACTCCTTTTTAATTATTTTTAGATTCGATAGTCGCTTAGTTCTGTAGGCCACAAGCGCCAGATCAACACCGCATAGATAATACCTGTTATAGAAAAGAAAAGCGGGTTTAGGTTTGATTCATTCACAAATTGGAATGGTGGAATCAATTCCCAAACAGTTAGGCTCTGCATCGCTTGTACCAGCACAATGCCCAAAATGCTGCCGGTCCGCAAACGAATCATCCCATAGAAAATGCCCCACGTCGCCATATACAGCACACCCATTAATGTAAGCCACCCAGAAGTAAACATTTGTGTCAGGTAAAACGATTCTTGAAAAAAGTAGAATCCGATGGCGGCAAATGCGAGCCCACTGACCACAGCCGCGGTTAATCCACCAAATGCATCAGAGACACTTTTAAAGACCAAGCTAAATGCCCAAACCTGAACTGCGAAGGCTTCAAATAAAAACAGATAGGTGAAAATCGGAAACAGTGGCTCGACCAACATACTGCTTTCATCAATCGCTATATAAATGAAGCGAAGAATTAAAATAGCCACCCACCCCATAAACGCAAAACCGGAACCGGCAAACATCGGCCGGCCGCCGCGCAATCCCATACCCGGTGTCCCGTATTTTTGCATACCGTAAAACATCGAGATCATACCCAGGGCGGCCAACACAATTGAACTTCTTGAAAGAGAGTCCCCCGGGGCACCGGTTAAACTAATCACAGCCTGCCCTAACAACAGGGATCCTAATAATGGTACCCCGATGGCGATAGCCACATTCGAGTTTGAACCTGTTGGCTCAGATTTCTTTGATTTTCTACGCTTTGCATTCTTGGACATGCAGAAATTTTATCACCCTAACGGTGGTGTTCCAGAACAATCACGTAAGAATCAGGACCATATTGCCCCCATATGTGGGTGAATATCTTTACCGTAAATTCATATTTATCCCATATTAAGGAACTGTTGAAACAACTTCCCCTGTGGATAAGTCGTGGAAAACTGTGGAATACCCCCCTTTTCCGTGGATAACTTTCCCCTTTTTCCCACATATCCCATATTCTCATAGCTATTACGGCATAGAATATTTACTGTTAACGGTTCATTAGTACCCACATATGGGGGATAGTACAAAAGTACACTTTTTTGGACCCAAATACTTTATACATTTTATCCAGTACTCTGGTCATGGTTTATACACAGCTTCAGGATTTCTCATCACGATATTAAACAGTACATCCTGGGCTAACGAGGATCAAAAACATAGATATAGGGGGAACCAAAAGTTATCCCCACTTTCCACACCCCCTACTGTAACTACTAAATCCTAATTAATATATTTATTATTTATACACTGTTTTATAAACACCCAACTCAAACGGAAAAAACCAACTACCCGGGCTCTTGCAATACACAATAAAATATGAAATCAAGCTGCTCGGTTGCAGCACCCAATGCAAACAAAACCGGGGTTAGCTGACTGCGATGTTCTGTCCCATGGTTTTGTATTTGTTGGATGATGTCTGCAACATTGTTTTCTCTCATTTCCCCTTCGGTTGATCGATACTTAATTTGGCTTGCTGCAATCTCAGGTGTTAAGTTTTTTAAATAGATGTCCCATTGCGCTTTCACCGTTTGCCATCGATCTAAAATTTCATCTAAAGAGCCAAAATCATCTGCTCCTAAAAGCTCTGTTGGGTTATTCCCATTTAACCGTTCAATCCAAATAATCTCGGCCGCCAAACTATGTGCCATTGTGCCGTGAATCGATCCCCAGAAAAACGGACGTTCTTGTTTATAGTCTGCCTCTGAAATCTGTTTGACCGATTGAATGACATGTGCCCAAGCCCAATCGCTGTATCGGTGCATCTTTTGAAATCTCTGTACAATCATTTTTCCTCCTAGTGCTTAACTTGATTTATCTTTAAATCCGCTCCATTATACAAGCCGATAAGACTACTTTATGCTTAAGTTGGAATAGGGCAATTTAAATATGACAAATGAAACGTACCAGAGATTTGTAGACCGATATGAAAGTGGGCAATTGCCATGGAATGATGAGCTCCCCCCGCCAGAAGTGATCGACATTGTTCCCAAGCTGCCCCCCGGCCGAGCATTAGATTTAGGCTGTGGCTATGGGCGCACTGCGATTTATTTGGCCAAACATGGGTGGACGGCCGATGGGGTTGATTATGTTCCACAAGCGATCGCCCGCGCAAAAGAAATTGCGGCCGCGGCTGGGGTTGGGTCAGAAACCAATTTTTACGTCAGCTCCGCCTCTGCACCAGAGCCATGTGTTGGTCCTTATGATCTGGCCGTTGATATCGGCTGTATGCATTCATTTCCAGAACCACAATTAATAGAATATCGAGATTCCCTCAAGCAACTGCTGCGCCCCGGGGCCACTTACCTGCTATTTGCCCATTTACGGGACGATGAACCGACTGAACGGCCGCATGGGATTTTAGATCACCAAATCGATTCACTTTTTAGCGACGGTTTTAGCTTAGACCATGTTGAAGTTGGCTCCACCCAAGTTGAAGATCGGCCGCCGTGGCGCTCCGCCTGGTATTGGTTCAAGAAAAGCTAAAAGCGTGACTGAAATATAGGTCACTAATCTTTGATTGGCCCGGGTCTGTAAGCGCAGCGACAACCACCAATCTTTGATTGGTAAGTAAGCGCAGCGACAGACATAAAAAAAGAGCACGATTTCTCGTACTCTTTAGCGGGAATGGATGGGAGTCGAACCCACCGCCGCCTGCTCTGCGCAACCGGCCACCGGTTTTGAAGACCGGGGCAGCCACCGGGCCACAACCACTCCCCTATAAAAAATTATAAGGACGAGTATATCAGATGAACCCTCTACAACAACTGAAACGTACTTTGAATGATGCCATTGTAAGTGTGCAATCTGATTGTGTAAACGTGGGCTTAATTATTTGACAGACACCCGTTAATTTAATAGAATTTCGATCCCTTATGGGAATTGCCGAGATAGCTCAGTTGGTAGAGCACTGCACTGAAACTGCAGGTGTCCCCAGTTCGAGTCTGGGTCTTGGCATTAGGACATAATTCTGATATTATGTCCTTCACTTTAGCGGGTGTAGTTCAGTGGTAGAACGTTTCCTTGCCAAGGAAAAGGTCGAGAGTTCGAATCTCTTCGCCCGCTCAGAGACACAGCAGGATTAGCCTGCTGTTTTCATTTATAACGAAATTTCTAAAAAGAATAGGCTAAATTTCTTCGGCGACGTCGCCAAGTGGTAAGGCAAGGCTCTGCAAAAGCTTCATCACCGGTTCGAATCCGGTCGTCGCCTCAAGTGATAAAAATCACATAACCCCCTGTGGTAGGGGGTTTTTTTTTACCTGCTTTACCCATGGGAACAGTTCGTCATGTCTAACTTTGATTTAAAAGAGCTACAAAATTGTGATAAAACCAGCTGGGACACCTACAAGCCCTATTTTGATGAATTAAACCAGCGGCCGCTAACCGAAGAATCGATGAATGCATGGTTGACCGATTGGTCAGAATTGAGTCGATTGTTAGACGAACTAGGCACTCAGGCTTACATCGATACGACCCTAGATACAACCAATGAGTCTTTTCGCGAGCGGTACATGAACTTGGTTGAGAATGTTCAACCCCAACTCACCCAAGCTGATCAAGATTTAAAGGTTCGTTTGCTAGAAAGTGGTTATTCAAAAGATGATATCGCCTTGATGTTGCGCAATATGCGTAACGAAGCCGATCTTTTTCGGGAAGCGAATATCCCGATCAATACGGAAATCACAAAGCTAACCAACCAGTATGACCAACTGACCGGCGGCGTTGAGATTGATTGGGAAGGGGAGAAGCTTAATCTGAGCCAGATTTCAGTTTATCTACAAGATGAAGATCGGCCGACACGGGAAAAAGCATGGCACGCAATGAAAGCGGGCTGGTTTGGGATTAGAGACGAGCTGAATGAAATATTTCTAAAATTGCTAAAACTGCGCAAGCAAAAGGCGAGCAATGCCGGTTTTTCTGACTACCGTACATTTCGTTTTCGTGAACTAGGGCGCTTGGCTTATGGCCCGGCCGACTGCCTAGATTTCCACGAGGCGATTGAGAAGTCGCTGGCGCCATTGGTCGATGAAGGGTTGGCCAATGTAAAAGCGGGCCGAGGCCTAGACGCGATCCGGCCGTGGGACTGGCTGCCAGAGCGTGGCATGATGATTCAGGCGGATGATCTACCTCCTCTAAAACCGTATGAGACTGAAGACGAGCTGATTCAAGGTGGAATCAACATCTTCAATCAGCTTGATGAGACGCTCGGCCGGCACTTTGCCGATATGGCGGAGAACGGCTTGCTCGATTTAGAATCACGGGCGGGTAAAGCGATGGGTGGGTATTGTGCCCGTATGGCCAGCCAGCATAAAGCGTTTATTTTCATGAACGGCATTGGTAGCCATGACACCGTACAAACGCTTCTGCATGAAGCGGGCCATGCGTTTCATGATTACGAAGGGACACAGCCACTGATTTGGCAAGAACCCGCTCCGATGGAATTCTGCGAAGTCGCATCGATGAGCATGGAAATGCTTTCTGCCCCTTATTTGGTGAAAGAAAAAGGTGGCTATTACAACGAAAAAGATGCGGCTCAAGCGTTTTTAGAGCATTTGCGAGCCACGATTTTCTTTTTCCCATACATGGCTACCGTCGATGCCTTCCAGCATTGGGTTTACACCTATGATGAAAGCGAAGGTGAAATGACGGCCGACATGCTAGACGCTAAATGGCTAGAAACCGAAGAGCGCTTTTTAAGCGGCATCGACTATGGTGATGATATTGAGTTTCGTAAAATGGGTTGGCACCGTAAGCTCCATATCTTCCAGATTCCGTTTTACTACATTGAATACGGCATGGCCCAAGTTGGGGCGATGCAAGTATGGCGTAACAGCCTGCAAAACGGGGCCGATGCCGCTTTAGAAAGCTATAAATCTGCGTTGGCATTGGGTGGTACCAAGACACTGCCTGAACTATTTGCCGCGGCTGGGGCTGAGTTCCGCTTTGATGTGCCGATGTTGAGCGGGTTGGCTGAGTTGGTGCAGGCTAAAATCGTTGAATTGGAAGCGATTGTTAACGGTTAGAGGCTCTTAGATCGATTCTAAGCATTGGATTGAAACCAAACGAGCGGATGATCGGCAATAAATTCAGCTTGAACCGGGGTGCCTTCCGCAATGCGGCGCACATGGGGCTGAATTGTATGTACGCGCGTTCCATCGTTTAGTTCAATTTCGTAAACATAGTTCATGCCTATGAATTGAGACGAGACGATTCGGCCGTTTGGCTCCTCATCCGTAGCCTCTACTATTTCTTTAAACGAAACATCATCAGCCCGAATAACCACATCTACACCAGAGCCAACGGTGGCGTTGATAGATTGAGGGACCAAGCCCATCGCGGTCACCACGCCAGTTTCTGTCACTTGCCCCGGTATAAAATCAGCTTGGCCGATAAAGTTCGCCACAAATCGGGTGCGGGGGAGATGGAAAATAATTTCCGGGGGGCCGATCTGCTCGATTTGACCCTGATTCATGACAGCCACATGGTCGCCTAAAAACAAAGCTTCTTCTTGATCGTGGGTAACAAAGATCGCCGTTGTGTTGCTTTTACGCAGCAGGGTTCGGACTTCGTGTCGCACTTGCTTACGCAGGGCCGCATCTAAATTTGAAAACGGTTCATCCATCAGTAAGATGGCTGGCTCGGGGGCCAAGGCGCGTGCCAGAGCAACGCGCTGCTGTTGGCCACCGCTTAAGTCGGCCGGCATTCGGTCTGATAGGTCGGCCAAACCGACGAAGTCTAACATTTCTTGGACCCGACTTTTGACATTGGGCTTGCGGCGGATACCAAAGGCAACATTTTCCCCCACAGTTAAATGGGGAAAAATCGCATAATCTTGAAACACCATGCCGACGCGTCTTTTTTCTGGTGGTAAAAAGGTAGATTTTCGGCCGTTGGCATGAGCAACCTCTTGACCATCAATTTCAATACGACCTTGATCTGGTGTTTCAAAGCCTGCCATTAGCCGCAGGGTGGTTGTTTTTCCACAGCCGCTGGGGCCAAGCAGCGCTAAAATTTGTCCTTCAGTGACGCTAAGGTCTAAATGATTAACGACCGGAAGGCCGTTTGTGAATGATTTGGATAGACCTTGGCATAGGAGTGCGATTTCAGACATGAATTTGCTCTTGACGATAGATGGTTGCGGCAGCTGGCCGACACCATGGATTACCCGTTAGGGGTACTAAAGAAGAAGATTATAATAAAAACTCTTTGATTGGCGTTGGACTCTTAAAATTATCGTATGAAGCAAATTTTTGTAATTACACATCCTGACGTTGTGATTGACCCCAATGTCCCTGTGCCACGCTGGCCGCTTTCGGAAAAAGGGCGTCAGCGGATGGGGCACGTTTTAAATGCACCGTGGCTCAATTCGGTGACGGCCGTTTATGCCAGCGACGAGCAGAAAGCGGTTGATGGTGCAAAAATAATCGCTGATCGATTGCGGCTAAATGTAATTGAGATCGCTGATTTAGGTGAGGTTGATCGTTCATCTACCGGTTATATGCCCCAGAAAGAGCATGATCACAACGGCCGGATGCTGTTTTTGCATCCCGAGAAAAGTGTGGACGGCTGGGAAACGGCCGTAGATGCGCAAGCGCGCATGGTGAACGGGGTTGAAAAACTGGTTGCCGAAGATCAAACTTCTGGCGCTTTGGTTATCGTGACACATGGCGCTGTTGGCTCGTTCTTAATGTCTCATCTAAAAAAACGGCCGATTACGTTAGACGATTCACCCGAAATCGAAGGGGGAGGCGGAATATTCTCTTTTGATGCTCAATCAGGTGAAATCTTGAGCGATTGGGCCGATATCGATTTGTTTAGGTTGTAATTAAGTTTGAATCATTTAGATTATTTATTAGATCCGCAATTCCTGCTAGAATAGAAACACTATGTCACTCAGTGCCGCAATGCGCGAATATTTAGCCGAAATTTACCGGCTACAAGAATACGAACCGATGGTTAGCACCACGAGTCTGGCTGAAAAGCTGGAGGTGTCGCCCCCCGCTGTGCCGCGTATGTTAAAACGGCTGCGTAATGAGGGATTGGTTGTGCATGTGCCGTATGAAGGGGTCAAACTAACTGAACGGGGTGAGCAAGAGGCGATTAAAGAGCTGAGGCGTCACCGAGTATTAGAAGTATTTTTGGTTCAGGTCATGGGGTTTGATTGGGACGAAGCCCACGAGCATGCGGATGAGTTGGGGCACGGTTTGAATGATGCGGTTGCTGAACGGATGGCTGATATGGCCGGCCAGCCAGATCGTTGTCCACATGGGGAGCCGATCCCAAGTGCGGCCGGGGTGATGCCAGATTTCTACGATACGTGTATTAATAATTTGGGGGTCGGGCAAAAAGGGGAAATTAGCCGCATACGCACACACGACGCTGAAAAACTACGCTATTTGTCATCGTTGGCAATTACACCAGGGCAGCCATTTGAGATTGTCGGCCGGGCTCCGTTTAATGGGCCAATGCGTTTAAAAATTGGCAAAGACGAGCAGGTGGTGGGTAGCGAACTGACGAAGTCTATGTGGGTAACACCAGAAACGGCTGGTTAAGAAACAAGCGGTATTGTTTCTGGTAACAACGAGTTTACGACCTTCTCAAAATCTAAAGATTTCCCATCTTCAAGCGCTTTCTCCAATTCTGTAGCAGAAAGATGTTCTTCTAATTTCGGCACTATAACCTGTAACCAAAGATGAATTTCTTTATTAGAGCCTGGATGATGGATCGCTAACCCTACTAACTGACCTGCTTCGATGAGCCTATCTTGTTGCAGATAAAGTGTCGCCATCCCGAAAAGGCACTCTAAAATACAGGGTTCAATATTCAGGGATTGGGCCTGCTCTAACGCTTCATGTAAATAATTTTGTGCCAGAATAGGATCCTTATGCATGGTCACGATGCCTAAACGAGCCTTGCTATAGGCGATAAAGCGGAGATCTTTATACTCTGTAAAAAGAGTTTGTGCCTCCTCTAAATATCTGGCAGCTTCTTCAAAGTTGCCTTCGATGCTGTAGATGATGCCAAACTGAAGCAAATTGTATCCAACACTTCGAAGTGAACCGATTATTTTAAATATCTCGCTACTTTCATGAAGATATCGCTTTGCTTCTTCAAACTCACCGGTCAAAGTGGCAACTCTTCCAAGGTTGTTATAGGTGTAAGCCTTTCCAGCCTGAACACCATATTTCTGGAAATAGCTTAGGCAATGATTCAACGTATTTTTAGCTTCGTCATAACGACCCAAAAGCAATTGTGGGCTGGCCGCATTTAATAGGGTCCAACCAAGACGTTGTATGTAGCCACCCGCTTGAAAAGCTTCGTAACTTTGATTTAAATATTGGCTTGCAGTTTCATACTCTCCTTTTATGATAACGACCTGCCCTAGCTGATCAAGTGAATAGCCTAAGCCGTAGTAATAGTTAATTTCTTTAAAAATAGCGATCGCTTCTGAGTGGTATGAAAATGCCAGATCGACATGCCCCCGATGGTGGGAGATTTCACCCAACAAAGATAAATTGATACTAATTTGCTTTTGATCACCCAGCGATCTTGCATATTCAAGACTTTCTTGAACACATTTGTTCGCTCGAGTATCAGAGCTATCAAGCTCAAAAATAATATCCCCCAAATAATACAAACTTGTGGCAAGACCTTTTGTGTCATTGTGCTGTTTGGCTAACGCCGTTGCTTGCTCTGCCAGCTCAAGCGCTTTTTTGAGATATTGCGACTCAAACTGCTCTGATAATGTGTAAGCAAGCCAATTTAACAAAGAGACTCGACGAGGGTCTGAGTCTGGGAGCAGGCTTAAACCACGGTTAAGTAACTCTTCGGCTTTTGTCAGATCAGCAAATGCTTGCACAAGGTTTCTTGCGACCGGCTCTAAGTAGGTAAGCTCTTTATCTAGGTCACCTGCTTGGTGCCAATGCTCAAGCAAAGTTTGATCATAACTTTGATCATCAGGATATAGTTGCTCAATCCCTTGGGCGATCTCACGATGGAGCTGTTGATTTTCTCTCGAATTTAGCCCATGAATGATTGTTTCACGCAGTTTGTCGTGGCTAAAAAGCCATTGGTCATCTCGTACAGAGAGCACGGCCGCATCTAAGGCGCGTTGTAGCCAGCCCGACATATCCATTGAAGGCATCAATAACTTTAGCAGAGATAAATCTAATTGGCGGCCAGCAACCGCAGCTTTCAGCAATAGCTCTTGATCGGAGACTGGTATTCTAGCGATGCGTCGTTGCAGAAGAACTTCCATGCCGCTGGTTAAAACCCCGGCCGGTAAATTCATCCGGCCGATCTCATCAAGCTGGCCTGCTTCCTCTGCCAAGGCACGCATGACCTCAATGATGAAAAAAGTATTTCCTTCAGTTTCTTGTGTCAGCAATGCGACAACCTCTGGGGCACATGAACGATCACCCAGCATCGCTTGGCTCAGTTGCTGAACCTCCGCATTGTTCAAGCGATCTAAAACGAGTAGATGCGCTTCTGATAGCTGATCTGGTAACGTTGGCCGTTCATCGTTCCGATATGTACCAACGATCATGACATTCGGGAGCTCTTCAAGCCTCGTTAATAAATGTTTTAGCGGAGCAAACCCTTCCCGCATCCAGTGTAAATCTTCTAGCAAGAAGAGGGTTGGCTGGGTTTGCTGCCTGATCGCTTCAACCAAGGTTAATATCAGACGTTCTTGATCAATTGTTCCATTGGATGATGATAATACGGGAATCGATTTGTTGATCAAAGCGTCTATATTTGGGGCGATTTCTTTTAGGATGCTTAGCTCAATCAGCTTTAATTCTGTATTCAGAACCAAGTTTGGAACAATTTGCCGCCATAGCTGATAGGGTAAACCGGCCGTTTCTGCTGAACCGCCTCGCAAAACCTGCCAACCGTCAACCATTGCCATCGTTTGCAGTTCGTCCAGTAGGCGTGACTTGCCTACACCACTTTCACCACCCACCAGCCAAGCTGAGCTTTGACCTTCTTTCGCTGCTTGTAACGCGGCCGCCAACTGATCCATTTCCGCTTCACGGCCGATAAAAGTGGCCGCTTGTAAATAGCTCTCTCGAATCTCGACCGTTTCTTGATGAGTCGGCCGTTCCATCGTAGATGCAATTGTACTTAGGACATCATTGGCCGATTGCGGTCTGTTAACTGGGGCTTTGGCTAATAACGATTTTAAAAGCGGCCGCCAACTTTTACCTACCGGTGCCCAATCAGGTTCACCTTCAGTGAGTCGATCGTAGAAAAAGGCGTCTAACTCTCCAAAAGGATGTTGGCCAACAATTAGTTGGTAGAAAAGAACACCCACTGAATATAGATCTGCAGCCCGGGAGATTTCTTCAAGCTCCGCAACCTCTGGGGCGATATAGAGGATTGAACCACCCGTTGTTTCTTCATCGCTGGCTTTGTGAGAAAGACCAAAGTCTAACAAGCGAACGACCCCATCGGTTACAAGCACATTTTCCGGTTTGATGTCTCGATGCAAGATCCCGTGACGGTGCAGATAGGCCAACCCTTGAAGCAGCTGCTCAATTAAATCGATTTTTCCGTCTAAACTTAGACCTTCTCCCGCCTCAAGAATCGTTTGGCTCTCGGATAGATGGCTCATTGTATAAAACGGCTGTTTCTCCCCATCAAACCCATAATCAAGAACACTGATGATATTGGGATGACGCAACCCAGCTAAGATTTTGAACTCTTTTGCTAACACCATCCGCAGCTTTTCTTTGGCATCGTTCTGTGAAATTGACTGTGGGAATGGCTGATCGGGATTTAGGTAGACCCGTTTTAAAGCGATTCGTTGTCCCGTTAAACGATCTTTCGCCTGTAGGACAATGCCCATTCCGCCTGAGCCGATCTCATTTTGTAGCTCATAGCGTCCATTGATAATTTCTTGAGCGGTATTTATTCTCTGCACATGCACCATACGGTTTATTTTAGGAGATGCACGACAAGTTAGATATAGGAAAACAGGCTCCAATAGGGGATAAGTATGAAGTAATGAGTGAGCCATTTATTTGCTACGAATCACTTATTACTTTTTACTTCGTACTTATGACACTTGATCAAGCGATATTACCAACACTTTTCTGGGGATTACTCTCGTCACTGATTTTCGGGGCGGGAGACTTTTGCGGCGGCCTAGCCAGCAAGAAAAACACGACGTTTACGGTGGTTGTTGGTGCACACTTTGTGGGTGGTATTTTAATGCTGCTTGCGGCTTTGGTTACAGGCGAGCCACTGCCCGCTTTAGTCGACTGGGGTTGGGGGGCTGCGGCCGGTATCGCGGGCGCAACAGCGCTGATGTTGTTTTACCGTGCACTGGCCAACGGCCGGATGGGGGTTGTGGCCCCGATGACGGCCGTTATCTCGGCCGCTATCCCGATTGTTTGGGGGGCGGTATTTGAAGGATTGCCGACGTGGTTGCGGTTATTAGGCTTTATGATTGCGCTGGCAGCGGTATTTTTCATCTCTTTAGACGAAGAAAGCGGCCGACCGCAGCTAAAAGAGCTCTTATTTCCATTCTTAGCCGGAGTCGGTTTTGCGACCTTCTTTATTTTGGTTGACCAAGTTGAAAACGGCTCTGTATTTTGGCCCCTTGTTAGTGCACGCATTGCATCGGTTACTTTGTTTGGGGTTTTAGGGCTAGCAACGGGTCAACTTAAACGGCCGGAGAGCAGTACAATCGGCACGATCGCTTTGGCTGGGGTTTTCGATACTTTGGGGAACGCCTTTTTTATTATCGCCACACAGGTCGGCCGGTTTGATGTCGCTTCGGTGATGGGGTCGCTCTATCCAGCATCTACCATTTTCTTGGCCCGAATTGTTTTAAACGAGCGTTTAGTATTTGTTCAATGGGTCGGTGTGATCTTGGCTTTATTCGCGGTCGTGTTAATCGCCTTGGCATAGAAAGGTAAACCAGAGGATAAACCAGTGCTAAAGGGTTACTTGATTGAAGGTGCAGAGTTGAAGTTTTACTCGAGTAAAGTCAGGTTTCAGAAGCTGATAAGAAAATCGGTTTTTTGATAAGAAAATGAACATTTGTTCTTGTTTTTTGTCGACGTATTATTTATAATCCCGCTGTCAACATTTGGTTGGCAGAAACATAAAAACATGTAGCATTTAGCACGTATAATTAGCACATAAGGAGTAGCTATCATGTATCAAAAAATCACAATTGTAGGAAATTTAGGGCGTGACCCTGAAATGCGTTATATGGCAGACGGTACGGCCGTCACCAGTTTTAGCGTAGCGACCACCCGCGCGTGGTCTGGTAAAGACGGACAAAAGAACGAAGAAACACTTTGGTTCCGTGTCAATGTATGGGGACGTCAAGCCGAAACGACCAACCAATACTTGGCGAAAGGTCGTCGCGTTTTGGTAGAAGGTTCTCTTCAAGGGGATGCGGCCACAGGTGGCCCTCGTCTTTGGAGCCGCCAAGATGGTTCAATGGCAGCATCTTTTGAGATTCGGGCCAACGATGTGAAGTTCCTCAGCAGCCGTAACGAGTCAACCGGTGGTGGTGGATATACACCTCCAGGTTATGATGGTGACGGTTCGGCCGTATCTGGTGGCGGTGCATCTGAAGAAGATGACATTCCGTTCTAGAGAGCGGGTCACGAGAATGACGAGTAAGATCGGCATTTAAAGAGTAAAAACAAAAGGGCGATGTGATTGAAAGGTCACATCGCCCTTTTTTGATGAGCGGTGCCGGAAAATCAGTTGACCTATCGCTTTGAATTGCGTAAATTAACTGATATTAGGGATTAAATAAATTTAAAGTGGGTGTCATCAACTGGGCTTATTACTACTATCTCTGCCGAAACAATGCCATTTCATCAATAAAGCGAGACCAGTAAGATCACACATATTCTTATTTAGGAGTAGATCATGTCTGACGATATTTTGCAGATTAATTATGATTCAATGGCTGATATTGCGAGTCGATTTTTTCAACAGGCGGACGCTGTTGATCAAATGCTACAAACATTACGACTCCATACTGATAGTTTACAGGGAGACTGGCTAGGTGTTGCTAGTGACCAATTTTTTAATGAGATGGAAGCAGAAATATTTCCTCCACTAACACGATTGGTTCAAGCTTTAACAGATGGGGGAGAGTTGTCTTTCCAAATTATCGAGAAGTTAAGTTTGGCCGAAGAAGAGGCGGCTGGTCAATTTACATTTGGTGATGTTGATCATGTGGCCGAACAATCTCAAGCGACCCCCTTGGGTTTTAATGAACAAGGGACCGGAACTGGTTCAGATAAACCGTCACCCGTCCATCCTGATATCGAAGGTGGATTGGTCCCACCACCAACTGATCAACCATTTCCTGATAAATCCTTGCCTGAAAGCTATGTTGATATCGATATCCCATTGGGAGCGAATAGATATGGAAACAATAAAGGGGCAATTATCGCTGAAAATGCGATTCTCAGTCATAATCACTATGATGGAACAGAACAGTCTATTACTATTACCGATATTCATGGAAACACAAAAACATTAACCAGCGACCAGTTTGTTATTTATACCGGGCCGATGCTAGGTGATATGCAAGGGGCCGTCTCCGTTATTATTTTTACCGAACCGGTATTTGATTCAAGCCAAGTAGCACCGATTGGAGAGTTGTCAGAAGAGTCAGTTGGGACAACGGTTTATCAAAGCGTCATGGAAGGTGGCGTGGATGGCCTATATGAAGCTGAAATTACTTCAGTTGATCAGTCAAGTACTAACATTCATGATGAAAGTTACGATGCGGCGGTCGTAAACCCCGATAATACAGTTTCTGGCGACTCAGGAGGGCCCATTTATTCAGATAATGGTGATGTTGTTGGTGTTAATAACTCTGGAGACGGAACTAGTGGTTATGTTTCTAATGCCGAAACGATCCAGGATGTAATCGATGTTTTTACTTATGAATTTGAGCATGGCAACGGAAACTAAAAACCGGGTCACTCGCTATGTTTCATCTATTATTATTTTAGGGTTGGTTCTTTTTGGGTTTACATCATGTATTAGTAAAGACAATTCATTAGCTAATGCTCCTTCGCTTCAAAGTGAAGACCAAGTAGAAGTAACGCCAACGGATGAGCCGTTGATTTTAGGTTTAAGTGAAAATCCTTCCAATCTTGATGGATTAAACGATCGGTTACCGCCTTATCTTACATTCGTCAAGCCTCGTCCAAAATCTACTCTCAATCAAAAAGAATATAATTCTTATGCTCTGTCAACCGGTTGGGATGCAAGCAAGCCTGGTATTTGTTTAGGCTTTAGGCCAATCGATCTTGTCGTTGAAGGTGAATTCCCTTCACAAGAGGAATTAATTGATTGGATTTCGATTGATGTTGGAGAATTGTTAAATTTGTCAGTGGATGGATCTTTGATACACGATTCTTCAGAGATAATCACGTATCCCGTAGATGAGGAGGGGGAGGTTGATTTTGACGGAGAGCCGATTGCAATTGTTCCATGGGGTTCACCATACGGATTGTGCTATGCGGCCGCGCTGGGACCTGGTTACCATGTGGTTGAACTAACGGTGAAAAATGGCGATCAATTAAAAGGGGAATACAGTTGGAGTTTTCAGATCATTGAATAAACAGTTAATTGACCAGATCGAGCCTGATAAGTTTTTAGGTGATTTGAAGTGGAGCGACACCGTTTATGGGGTACTATTATTCATAGCTTATCAATTAGGAGCGCTTAGTTTCAATCGAGAGATGCCCTGCTTAAAATACAAGACATCATGAATTGAATTAAGTAAATGGAAGTGGATTCAAATATGACCCGATCTGATTACAAATCCCCCTCGGCCGAATGGCACGACTATTACAAACAATTTCCCAATCTTTCTTCTGATGCGATACGGGATGGGTGCCATCCACAAATCATGTTGCAAGCTGAACCGGCAAGCAAAGCGATTGTGCTAACGCATGGCTTAAGGGACTCCCCTTATTTTATGGCCGCCATCGGCCGGTATTTTCATACACAGTTAGGCTATGACGTTTACTTACCGTTGCTACAGGGGCATGGTTTAAAAGAACCGGCCGGAATGGAGAAGGTATCGCAGGCGGTTTGGAAAGAAAACGTCAACTTTGCGATTGAGTGTGCCAGTCAGCGATCAGAGACTGTTTCAGTTGGAGGTCTTTCTACCGGTGGTTTGCTTAGCTTTTTGATGGGGGCGACCGATAAAAAGATCAACGGTGCGGTTTACTTGTTTGCGGCCGCGCTTGATTTAAAAGGGGGCGGACCGTTTGATGTCGTTGGTGAGCTGAAAGAATGGGCGATGCGTCTCTCTTTTATCGATGAGATTGCAGATTTCAATAAGCCGCTTATTTCAGACGACCCATATCGCTACAGCCACGTGGATATGGATGGGGCACATGAACTGGGTAAATTGATTGAAGAAGGGGAAGACTATCTCGAAACGCTCGGCCCCAATAACCTTTATCCAAAACCGGTCTTTGCTGCCCATTGGGAAGGGGACGAACGGGCGGATATTGCCGGCATAGAGGCGCTGCGGTGTGTGGCCGACCCGGCTCGATTCGAATTCTTCAGAATGGGAAAAGACGAAAAAGTAACTCACCCTAGTTTGGTGTTAGATGGTCCGATTGAAAAGAACGGGGTTGTGTATGAGGAAAAAAACCCGCGTTTTGATGAGATGATGGCGGCCGTGGCTGCTTTTGAGAAAAAGAGCGGTTGCTAATTTTCTATAGGATTTACCCCACAGTTAAAACGGTCAGCCTGATCAATTAGGCTGAAAAGGGCGATGTGAATTTAAGCTCACATCGCCCTTTTTATTTCCAGATCAAAAACAAAAAATGAAGTAAGATTAACCCGATGATTGATCCACAGAAATTCTGGTCTTCAAATTACTACAACAACCCCCCGTTATCAGATGAAATGATTCGAATGGCTGAATCTGAGTTATCAGTTAAGTTGCCGGGTGCTTATTTAGACCTACTGCGTATTCAAAATGGAGGATACACCTACGGTTTTGTTTACAAAACGGCTGAGCCAACCAGAGTGGCAAAAGATCATATTATGCTCGAGTCTCTTGCTGGGATTATTCCTGAGCCCCCTTCACAGATATCTCAAAATATTTTGGCGACCCAACATTTGGTAAAAGAATGGGGTTTGCCAGACAGGCAGGTGCTGATTAGCGGTGAAGGGCATTGGTGGATTACTTTGGATTATCGGAATGGAGAAATCCCCACGGTTATGTGGCTTGACGTGGAGTTTGATCAAGAGCTTCAGCTTGCCCAAACGTTTGATGAGTTCTTAAAAGGTTTGATTCCTGAAGTTGATTTTAATTTTGATGAAAGCTAGTTTCAATAAAGCTTGAAGGTTTACCCATTCACAATCCTTAATTTCATTGTTCAGGATTAAGTTGCGAGATTGTGCTCTGGCCGTAAAAATCGTAACGGTGTCCTGTTTCCCCCCGGCCGAGTTATCGACTCAAACAAATGAAGCATCAGGAGCCGACCCCA
>JAHDEB010000049.1:31744-33716 GCA_020629055.1 Chloroflexota bacterium | reverse complement strand
CACCCCATTTGCGCCAGCGACATTTCAAGCTCTTGCTTTAAGACGCCCATCACATGATTGCCACCTGGTGCCCCCATCGCTGCAACCGCCACCACAAACGGCCGGCCCATCAGCACAAAGTTCGCCCCAAGCGCAAGCATCCGGGCGATATCAAGGCCGTTGCGCACACCCCCATCTGCTAAAATCAGCGCGTCTGCCCCCAATGCCTGACGGATGGCGGGCAACATGTCGACCGGGGTTGGGGCGGCGTCGAACTGTCGGCCGCCGTGATTGCTGACCGAAATCCCATCGGCCCCTAGACCCATGTACGTTTCCGCTTCACCAACATCGAGCACCCCTTTAACGATCAAGTTGCCGTCCCATGCTGCCCGAATATCTTTGAAACGGTCGGCCGTGATATGCCCCTTCATATGTTTTGAAATGAACTCCACCGAAGCCGGGATTTTCGGGCCAGGGGCATAATATTTTTCTAGTGAACGGAACTGGGGGACACCGTGACGCAGCATGCTCAATGACCATGCTGGATGGGTGATCATTTGCCACAGCGTTCGCAGATCAAAAAAGTCAGGGGGAACCGACAGGCCGCTTTTAACGTCTCGATCTCGCCGGGTTTCAACCGGAATATCGACCGTCAACACCAGCGTTTTGTAACCAGCGTTTTTGCTCCGGTCTAGCAGATCCTGCTCAATTTCAGGGGTGTCCGACGGGTAATACTGAAACCACGTATTGTCCCCGCCACTTTTGCGAATCTCTTCGAGACTGACACAAGCGTAGGTGCTGAGCGTGTAGGGGATGTTGTGTTGTTTCGCAGCAGCGGCCAAAACGTTCTCAAGATTGGGCCACATCAACCCCGATAAACCGAGCGGGGCAACCCCAAATGGGGCATCAAAATCTTGCCCTAGCACACTGGTTTTGATGCTCGGCTTTTGTGCTTCTTGCAGATAGCGGGGCATGAGTTGAACACGGTTTAGTGCGTCTCGATTGCGTTGCAGACAAGACTCCGCCATGATGCCACCGATCATGTATTCGTGGACAAATTTCGGCATCCGTTTGGCGGCACCGGCCGACATATCTGCTACTGAGGGGTATTTTTTGTCTAATGACATAGGATTTACGATTTTGGATTGACGATTATTCGCTTTTACGCATCTTTCGCCAGCTTGTGGTAGTAGGGTCGATTATCGTTAGTCCGCCGTCGACGCGCAATGTTTCGCCGGTAATAAAAGAGGCGAGCGGAGATGCCAAGAATAAGCAGGCGTTGGCAACTTCTTCCGGCCGACCCATGCGCCCCAGCAAAGACGTTTCGGCCGCCCATGCTTGCTGGGCCGGATCATCGGCGTTGGGCAGCGTGTTGGGAGTCTGAATCCAGCCGGGGGAAACAGCGTTGACGCGAATGTTTTTGCCAGCTAACTCGTGAGCCAGCGAACGCGTTAGCCCTTCGGCCCCCGCCTTCATCGTGCCATACAGCCCATAGTTGCCATGAATGCTGGCGGTCGAGGTAATGTTGATGACACTGCCCCCGGTCGGTAGTTTTTCGGCCGCCAAGCTGCTCATCAGGTAGGCGCTTTTGAGGTTGCTGTTGGTCATATCTGTCCAGCGCTGCTCAACGTCATCTTGGGATTGCCCATCGACAAAAATATTGACACTGCCGCCACGTGACTCACCCGCTCCGGCACAGTTGATGAGGATGTCTAGCTGGTTCAGGCTTGTGAGAAAGGTTTCAATGGCGGCCGCGTCGCTTAAATCGACCGGTTCAAATCTGGCACTAAAACCAGCCTGCTTGATCAGTCGAACGCTTTCCGCCCCTTTGCTTTCATTCCGGCCGAGCAGAATCACATCTGCCCCAGCTTGGGCAAAGGCCAGGCCGATAGCTCGGCCGATATAGCCATTTCCGCCAGTTACGATACAAGTTCGATCTTTGAAGTCAAAGTTAGTCATGATTATTTCGCGGAATTGGCCGCCATTCTCCGCC
>JAHDEB010000049.1:27633-31644 GCA_020629055.1 Chloroflexota bacterium | reverse complement strand
CATTCTCCGCCGGTTACGATACAAGTTTGATTATTGAAGTCGAAGTTTGACATAAAGCCGTGATACGTGGTGCGTGAAAACGATAAACGCACCACGTTCCATTACGAATATTTGAGTTTTGAAGCATTCACCGTAGGGGTCGAAGGGGGCGGGTTCAATTATCACTCGAAGAACCAAAATGGGTTCCGCCCCCTTCGACCCCTACCCGGCGTTCACCGGGTTTAAATTAAATTAATATCCCCATGCAATTTGTTCCGCAACTGCCGCCAGCGGCTGTAAAACTCATCACTGCCGATATGGGTTAGCCGCACGTGCCGATTGCCGTTGAACCCGGTACGGGCATGCATAACACGAGCGTTGTCAAACAGCAGCGCTTGCCCCGATTCGAGCAAATGGTGCATGTGGTATTTCGGATCATACGTCATTTCCAAGATTTTGGTGACTGCAGCATAGGTTTGCTCCATCAGCTCTGGTGCGACATCGATTGGCCCCATCGTCCGTTCGTTCAGCCGGAACTGGGACAGCTGGCCAAAATAGTCGTGGGTCAAAATCGGATGCTCGGCCCGCAACCCAACCCCTTCGATAAAACGTCGGTGAGGGATCGGGACGTTGCTGAGTAGCTCGTAAGCGGCCGGATCTTCTTTCTTCAGATCTTCGGCTATTTTAAAGCCATCGGTCATGACCGAAACCCCGCCCCGATCTTCGCTCGCCTGAATCGTGTGGAAAATCATAATCCCAGGAGGTGGTTCGCGGAAGTTTTCGTCCGTATGCGGCCGCAATGGAACCGGCGCATTGGCGATAATCGTGGGGTTTGGGGTCGATTTAATTTCAAAAATACGGCCGTAGTGGGTTTCACGCACAAAGCCAAACATGCCGGCCAGCTCTTCAGTCGCTTCGATTTTGGCGGGCACATTGGTGACCATGCAAATACCGTGTGTACGTACCGCATCATGCAGTTTGAGTCGTTCAGCATCATCATCCTGTGCTTTAACGTAATCAATGCTAGGCACATTCCCCTGCATTTCGGCCGCTGTCCATGTTTTTGGTTGATGACGCCGTTCGGTACGTGCTTCAGCCGAGGAATAGTCGTGGGCACGTAACCAGCTCGGGTCATACTCGGTTTTATGCCCATCGTGGGCCCATTCAAGCATCAACCGGCCGTTGGCTATGCTTGGACTGTGGCTAACATTTGGGGGGATGTCACGTAACTCGTAAAAGCGAGCGCCGCCAGAATGATCGCCGCATTCGTCGCAGCTACAATTGTCACGTAGCCAAACATTGTGAAAGAGTGATGTGTGACCATCCTGCCAAGTTATGGTGGTGGTACGCTCATCATCCATGACTGATTGGATTAAATCAGCCGGTTTTGAACTATTTCGAAAAGTGTGTGAGGGTTGCATATCTTTTCTCCTGTTTATGCATCTATTCTCGAAGATATTTCTTGAGCAGCTTTGACGACTAAATCGGCCGTCTCCTGCTCTTTGCCTGCTTGGGGGAAACGAAATTGTGGCCCGCCTAGTGATACGGCACCGATAACAGCTTGGTTTGAATCAAAAATAGGGGCGGCCACACCGACCAAACCCAGTTCTGTTTGTCCATGGGTCCAGCCAAAACCATTTTGTCGGATTGATTGAACGTAATCGCGGATTTCTTGAGGGTCGGTAATTGTTTCAGAGGTAAAAGATTCAAGATCGTGACTCAAATAGGCATCGAGTTGAGTAGGTGGCATGTAGGCCAAAAAAATCTTGCCGGTAGAGGTTGTGTGGGCTGGGAACCAAGTGCCTGTCCATTCTTGCAGTCGAATGTGGTGGCGGCTGCTAACTTGGTCTAGGTAATAAACTTGTCGGCCGGACCGTGTGCATAGATAGGCGGTTTCCCCCGATTCGCGCGCGAGCCGTTCAAGCGTCGGACGGGCGATCTGTTTTAGATCCGGTGCTGGGGTAATCGGCTGACCGAATTGGAGCATTGTCGGGCCGATTTCGAATCGGCTCGTTTCCGCCACTCGCACGACCGCCCCAACTTGCTCGAGGGTGTCGAGCATGCGTATGACTGTGGTTCGGGGCAATTCGACTTGCACCGCGATGTCGGCCGCACGTTGGGGGTCTTCATTTTTGTTAATGACGTTTAAGATTTCAAACGCCCGTTCCAATGCTTGAATGCTCATATTGTCCGCATGGTGGACGATTTGTGTTCACCATGTAGACACGAGCGTATCACAATTCAATCGGGTTGCAAACAATTAAATCTGCTTCGCTAAATTGGCCCAGCTCATCGGCCGTTTTTGTATCTCAATCGGCTGGCTAATCTCAGTTAAAACATCATCGACATATTTAGACTGGCGCATGCCGACCAGCACGCAGCTGACCCCGGCGGTGCTACGCAAGGCGCGCACGGCCGTTTGACTCAGCGTTTTGCCCCCACGCCATGCATCATCGGCCGTTTCACTGTTCATTTTAATCGTAGTTAGCATTCCCGCCTCTTGCGCACGATAGACGGCTGAAATGGTGTCGAGTGTGTTTTCGAGAATCTCTTTGTACTCCAAAATCCACGGGACCGCTTCCTCTGGTAGCTCCGGCCGATTGTTCAGAAATTGGATGGCAAAATTGGCCCGAGGCTCTAAATAGCCGCTTCGAATGTCTTTCCAGTTGCTAAAGGTGCCAAACCCTTCCCAGCGTTGTTTGAGTAGCCGCCCACCGGCCGTGGTCGCCGCAAACTCCTGCTTGGTTCGGAATGGCACTTTCTCATCCGGTATAGAGAACATCGCCTGCTGCAAACGTCCTTCGATCTCAGTTAGCTTCTCGATCCAACCTTCCGCTTCGTCAGGGTCAGGATTCCCTTTTACCATTGGCAGCTTGGCCAGCCGGATGAGGTTGTTGCCAACCACACCGTTTAACGGCCGGTTGATTAATGTCATCAAGCCTTTTTCATGCGCCAAATCTAACAATGTCCGGCCGTTGCTTTGATTGATGGCGGTTGCCGGGCCGGTTTCGAGCAGGTTCATCGGGAACTGAATCACTTCGAAGTGATGGTCGGCCGAAACTGATTCAGCAACTTCCAGCACTTTTTCTAGTGATGTAAAGTCATAGCTGTCTGGGTAATTTGGAAAGCTGTTCGAGCTGATGCCGTATCGTTTGATCCGGCCGCTTTTGACCTCTGTCTCTAAATATTTAAATGCCTGTTTGATTCGCTGATAATATTCTGCACGCGCTTCTGCCACTTCGATATCAGCCTTTTTAGCCCAGCCTAAGAAATATTCCGGATTATGTAGCAAGAATACATCGGCCGTTTCTAGCCCCAAGCGGCTCAAACTGCGATCAAGCTGATCTTTTAAGAATTCCGGATGGATGCAGTGTTCTAGCCCTTGACTGTAGCGCACCAAATCGAGCCACGGTTTGCCTTCGGCCGTTCGCGCCTGAGAGATCGCATAGTTTTCACCCTGCAAATACCCCCCTTTGGTCACCACGATAATTTGTTCGCGCGATAGACGGCCGGCCGCGATTTGATCTCCAATCACCGAACCGATCAACTCTTCAGAGGCACCATCCCCATAATTTGAACTCGTATCTATTAAATTGATGCCGCTGCGCAGCGATTGGGCTAGCGCTTGTTGATGAACGACATCGTTCAAGACAGTCCGGTAGCTGCCAAAACCCGCTTGAGAGCATGTGAGATCGTTTATTGTGTTGGTTTGGACGGTTGGAAACGCTTTAAAATAGTTGGCGGTTCCACTCTTTGTCGCATAGCCAGAGATCATTTTTGAATCCTCTTTGTGTATTACAGTCATTGGTGAGCCGTTGCTTAGTCGTTTCGTTTCTTCATTAAAGTTCGACTAAACTTGTGAAAATTGTCAAAAATGACCGTACGGTGAAGGCTATCTGATTATTTAGAAAAGCGCACATTTTTTGACCGTTATCATGCTGTTCGATACATTTATAGGCTAGGTTTTAAGACTAAAGAACGGAAATCTGAAGTTGTCTCAGCCGTTCCACCTTAAACTGACGAATAATTGTA
>JAHDEB010000049.1:0-27533 GCA_020629055.1 Chloroflexota bacterium | reverse complement strand
AACGGAAATCTGAAGTTGTCTCAGCCGTTCCACCTTAAACTGACGAATAATTGTAGTAACTGTGCAGGTATGGTTGGTTCCCCTCCTATGAGGAGGGGGTAGGGGAGGTGGACGGCTCAACACTGTTGGGCTTAAGCTGAACGAAGTTCAGCCCCTCACCCCCAACCCCTCTCCCAACGGGAGAGGGGGAAAATCAAGATACCTATGCAGTTACTAATTGTATTCTTCGGTCCTAGAGTTGGGTCCTGTTAAAATCTCGAGCAGTTTTTGAAAATCTAATCCAATTGAGAAAATGGAGAAAAAGGTATGCTAAATAATTTGAGCAAAAGCCATGCTGGCCGTCTAATGACGACCCTCGTAGTGGCAATGAT
The DNA here is from genome assembly GCA_020629055.1 of Chloroflexota bacterium. Lineage (GTDB taxonomy): Bacteria > Chloroflexota > Anaerolineae > Promineifilales > Promineifilaceae > WTJY01. Next base: position 27,162 of record JAHDEB010000049.1, on the reverse strand, counting down.
AACAGGGGTGCTTTTGTTGTCTTTAACCGGTTTTGTACGTGCAGAAGTAGATGCGCTGGCCTTGTCAGTCGAAATGACTTCTAGCGGCGATGCAGTAGCTGGTGGGACGATGAACTACAGAATTGTCGTCACGACTTCTGGAACAGGCGCCGCATCTTTTCAGATCACAGACACATTGCCCGTTAGCCTAACTTATGTCGCAGATTCTCTCAGCGCCTCTCCAAATGGATGGACTGTGACAGAGAATGGAGGCATCATCTCATCAGATGCCCGTGTTTTAAACCCAGGCGATACAGCTGAAGTAACCTTCAAAGCTAAGATTGATGATAATGCGATCGTTGGCGATTCAATCGACAACACCGTTAATTTGGTAGGGCAAGAACTCTTTGATTCAATCGCTCTTTCAGACAGCAGCACCGATTCGATCACAATTGTTGAACAGACAGATCCGGTAGATTTATTTGTTAGCAAAACAGCCTCTAGAGACGAATCAAGCCCTGGTGATACCCTAAATTACACAATCAAAATTACCACCTCTGCAGATGCATTGCGCAGCTTTGTTCTGACCGATACGCTGCCAGCAGGTGTGACTTTCGTTGATGGCAGCCTTAATTCTTCGGCCGGCTTTGTGGTTTCAGAAGACAGTGGTGTGATCTCATCGAACGTTTACGGCTTGAATCCTGGCCTTTCAGTTCAAACATCATTTACGGTCATGATCGATGAATCAACCCCGATTAGCACGGTGATTACCAATACGGTCATGATGCACGATATGGTAAACGATCTTATGCTTGAGGCGTCGGCTGGCACAACGGTTGTGAGCCAAACCGGCCGCATCGCGTATATGCCATTTATGGCGTTGCCACACACTTCGCCCACGATCAATGCGATCACCGCCCCGACCGGAAGCGAGAATAAATGGACCGTTTCATGGAGCGATGTCCATTCAGCGGATACACGCATCACCGGTTATGAAGTACAAGAGTCAACCAGCCCAGATTTTACCGAAAATCTTTCAACAACCACTGTGGGCAAGGTGACATCGCTTGATGTTACAAAAGAGCTCGAAAGCCAAATCTTCTATTACTATCGTGTGCGGGCGCTTTCAACCTCAGACCTAAACGACAAGTCGGTTTGGTCAGGTATTGCCGAAGTATTGACCACGTTCTTCTATGAAGAACTATTCGAAGAACCAGCTGACGCTAACGCTGACAAATGGCGCATTGCACGCCAAGACACAGATGAAATCATCAACAAGCTGACCATTCATGACGGATACCTTGATATGCGTATGGAAAGTCGTTTTGACTACATGATCGCATCTGACTTAACCGTCTTGCCAGAGCCACCATTCCGCATTAAAGCGTTGATGCGCCTAGAAGATGCTGACCCACGCCATGCTGGCGGTATCATCTTGGGTGGTGATTATGATGGCACTTCGGCATGTCCAGAAAGTGTGGATGCAGAAAATCCAGAAAACTCGAAATACACAACTTGCTTTAACGAGTATTATCGCTTTATGTTTATCGCTGGTAATGTGAGCAATCAGTTCACAACCCAGGTTAAACGTATCGATGAGCATTCAGAGTCGAATAACTCTGGTAGCGGTTTCGAGTTGGCGTCTAAAACCTTTATTTCTGATAAAGGGCGTAAGAACTGGATCGAATGGAGTGTAGAAGTTTATCAAGATGGAACGATGAAATTGTTCTTGGCCGGTGAAGAAATTCACGTCGTGAATGACACCACCTATCAAGACAATAAATACTTCGGTTTCTGGTCTTCGACTTCTGATACCTCGTTCAGCAACACGCAAATTGACTGGGTGACGATCGAACCGATCAATTAAGCGCAACCGCCTTCGGGCGTTTTATTAGAACCCAAAAGGGGCATCGCGATTCGCGATGCCCCTTTTTTATTTGACTATAAAACCCTATAGCCGATTCAAGTTAAGGTGCATCGGCCGACCGGTACACTTCTTCTCCTTCTAAAATGGTGAGCAAGACTTGGGCACGACTAATGTTGCTGATAGGCACCTGCGTTATATCCCGATCGATCACCACAAGATCTGCGAATTTACCCACCTCAATCGACCCTGTCATCTCTTCTTGATGCAAGAGGTGAGCGACGTTTAATGTCATTAGTTTGACGACATCATTTACCGTAAGCGATTCACTTTCATCATATTGCAGAACAAGTTCAATTTTCGCTAAAGGAGAGATGTCATCCGCATCATAATCGCTGCTAAGGGTGACGTGTGAGCCGTTTTCGATCATCTCAAATAGGGGGAGCAGCTGGTCGGTCCGTCGGCCGAGGAACGGAGACATGTACCGAACATATTCGTCTTCTACCGAGGCAAGGGAGAATTGGAAATCTGCGACGACGCCCAACTCTGTAAACCGACCGCGATCTGCTTCATCAATTAAATAAAGATGGGTAAGGCGATGGCGCGCTTGAATCAGTTTACTTCGATCGCTTGAACTTTGTTCGATGGTGTCTAATGCGATGCGGGCTCCCCGGTCACCTGTGACATGGAAATGCATTTGTACACCGGCCGCACTGATTTCTTGTGTATAGGCGTTTAAAGTGGCGGTATCAAAATAGAGAAAGCCGTCATCTGGTACACCTGGAAGCCCAAACCGCTGATCGTATGGGGTTAGTAGCGCGCCGGTTCCTTGGCTTAATATCCCATCGATGTAGATTTTTACCTGATCAAACCGGAGCAAGCTATTGGGATCGGTTGAAAGGTGATTTTTGATATCGGCCATTTGGCGATCAAATTCAAGATCGGGGAACAGATACAGCGCATTGCTTGCGCGCACGGTGAGCGTGTCATTTTCAAGCGCTTTTTGCCAAGCTTCTGTATGCCCTCGGGTCCAGTATCCCCCTGCATCACTGACACTGGTTATCCCATTTTCACTAATTGTTTTTAATCCGGTAAGCAGCCCTTGATAGGCGAGGTCGATATTTTCGGCCGTGGGGGGGAGGGAGGCTGTGCGCAGCGCCTGCTGTGCATTTTCAAGCACAACGCCTGTCAGTGCGCCACTCTCAGAATCACGGACCAAGATGCCACCCGGCGGGTCACCTTCGAATGTGTCGTACCCAACCGCTTCGAATGCCATTGAATTTGCCCATGCACCGTGGCCTAAATCATCTAAAACGATCACCGGCCGGTCTGGGATCACATCGTCTAACAGTTCAATCGGCAGCATCTCTGTTTGGCTAAGCAGGTTTGATACGTTTACACCGGCCGCGCGGACCCAACCATCACCCGGCTGCTGCTGTGCACAATCCCAGATCTCATCTGCATAATCATCCAGCGTTGCAAAATCAGATACAAGGCAAAGATTTTCATTTAGACCTGCTTCTAGCACATGTAAATGTGGGTCTTGGAAGCCAGGCAGCATCATGGTGCCATCTAAATCAATGACCTGCGTTGCATCTCCTGCCCAATTCAGGACCTCTTCGCTCGATCCTACCGCAACGATCACCCCATCTTTGACAGCGACACCTTCGGCCGTTGGTTGGGCATCATCGATGGTTAAGATCACACCGTTGTGATAAACGGTATCTGCGAGGTCATTCTGTGAGACAACCGATGGAAGATACGCTTCTTCTTCCTCCGCCTGTTGTTCCTCTTCTGGGTCTAGTGGAGTGCAAGCACTCAACAAAACCAAAATGCAAAATAACGATAGGTTGAAGAAATGTGGAACGTTCATTTTTGAAGACATAAGTTTCCTAATTTGGAGAATTGGCTATAAAGATCGTCAACGATCTTCGAGCCTGTTAAAAGATGGCTGCTTGGTAATTCTTCTCGAGTGACGTAGGGTTTAAGCGTAATATTACGCTCCTTGGTTGGGCCAAATGACAGAAGTAATCACTAAAAATTTTACAATACCTGAATTTCATTTGACATCAGAGATCGGACCGTTAAACTCAATAGAATGTAACCTAGGTTACACACCCTAAGCCAAATCAAATAACCATCCTGCCAGCCCAAAACCGTTCTAATCCTATGAAATCATCTCGATCATTGATCTAATCTATTTGAGATTTGTCACATAATCAGTTTTTCGACGATTTATAATATTAGACGCGTTGCCTAAAGAGCCAAAAAAGAACAAACATCAGCCGTTTTGCTTGTGTTCCTTTTCAACCATTTATCAGGTGGCAAAGTTTGATCCATGCGTCTAAAAAATCGCATGATTGTGCAATTAAAATTATTCATCTAGCTCTATCTCTGTTTTATATGAAGTACCCAAATATCTATCAAGAAATTGACGAGATGACCCATCCTTCAGTTGCATTTAAAAATTTACTGGAAGATTCTGCCAGGCAAACTTTAAATCGACTGATTCATCTCTCCTGCAATATGATGAATACCTCTGCGGCTATTATTTATCTTGTAGAGAATTCAAACAACGCTGGTAAAAACTCAATAAGTGTGATTTCTCCTTATCGATCAGAGAAAGAACAGTTGTTTATCCGGTGGCTGTGTGAAGAGATTCATGATTATGATTTGCCCCGGACGGTTGAAGACACAGTACAGTGGGAGTTCTATCGAGAGCACCCTATTGTAGAAGCCTCAAAATTACGTAGCTATTTCTGCATCCCCTTAACGATTTCAAGCAATCGAGTTTTCGGAACCTTTTGCATCATGGATTACAAGCCCAGACGATGGTCGACTGAAGATATCCAATTTGTGAACGAGTTGGCCCGGTCGATGATGTCTGAGATTAAGTTAAGGGGTGAGATTCATTCATATGCGGATTCCAAAGAGAAGCTTATGAAGAAGAATCATCAGTTCAGCCGTGTCCTGAAATTTACAGAGTCAACGATTTTTAATATGAAGGGAATTATCGACAAAGGGGCGCACCCAGCTGAAATTCGGCATTATTTAGATGCCATGCAAGATTTGCTGGACTGCCTCACGTAAATCCCGATATTTTAGAGTCTCTTTTAACGTAACTCTTTGCGGCCGTTTGGCGTGTCTATCAACGCAATGAGCTGCGGCCGGTCACCTTGTTCAACGGTGCAATTAACCTGCATCGCTTCCAGCATGTGACGAATCGGCTGCGGGGTGGGGTGAATTGCCCGCACTTCAATTAATTCGCACCCGGCCGGATTATTATCTGCTGGGTGAGCCGTATCTCCCCAATCAATCAAAAATGGAATGAGCCAATCCCCTTCTGGCGTTGTGCCTGCAATCGCTTCCGGCCGCCGAGTTAGCTTCCAATGCATCATAGTCCCATCACTGCGGGCCCGCGCCCCGTCAAACGGATCTCCTGGGTCATACTGATTTGCTCGTGCATGTTCGATTGATCGATCGATATCGGCCGATGTGACCGCCCAAGTGACTAATTTAGCTTGGCTCAACCCATCCATCCCAAATGATCTGGGGTGCGAGGGTGTTGCTTGAGTTGGGTCTGGGGCGATAATTTCTAAATACGCCCCGTTGGCCAATGATAAAAGAGCATTATGGCTCCCACGGCCGGGATGTTGGCCGCCAAAACTTGGTCTTACACCCCAGTCCGCCTCAAACTGATCGATCGCTTCTTCAAGATCGGGAACAAAATAAATGATGTGGTCAGGTTTATGCATTTGGTTTCCTATGACTATCGGTTGAAATGATGTAATTATTCAGCACCCCAACTATTTTCGCCAGATTGGCCCAGTTTTTAGCCTATCTTTTCGCAGACCACAGATCCTTTTGTCAAACTGGACCAAACTGCTGAATCATAACGAAATGATGGAGACATCTCGAGGTTTGAGTTTGCCCCACTAGATCAATTTTTCAAAATACATTGCAGTCCTTGGCGCTTGATCAATACGATAAATAGTAGAAATGGGTAATTCCGTTTCCGCCTCTTTTTAGCTTTCGGTAGAATGGTGGTTACTATGCCAGAAAACGATATAGGTTCAAATACAAGTTTAGAATTTTCACAGCCCCCTTCACAGCTTGCGGATACGATTTGGGGCCATATTCTCGAGGTCGCCAAAATCGCAGGGTTAGATACCGATAAATTTGGCGATGAGCACAAAGAGATTGTCGGCCGAGTCGCCGCGTTTTTGACGACCGATCTTTCTGACAAGCAAGAAAATGATGACAAGAAGGAGCCATCCCGTGGTTGGGGGATTAACTGGCGTAAAAAAGAAAAACCTGCCAAAGTGATCACAGCGTTGTCCCCGATTGTAATTTGTGGGGTGCCGGGAACCGGCAAAACAACATTTTTGTATGTGCTTGACCGGGTGTTACGCATGTATATCAGGTTGCCAGATACCCTTGATGTTGAAATGACAAATGTTCAAGGGAGGTCATACCGGGTACCCAAACGGATGTTTTGTGGCGCTCCTGTAAGCCTGCTGTCCGTGCGTAAATGGTCAGAATTACATCGATTTTATGCGTGGGACACTGCAAAACACAAATTCGAAAAAGCTCGCCTAGATAGCTTTATCACCCAGACCTTAGCCCCTATGCGGATCGTTTTTGCAGATGAGGTTGAACCTAGTGGCTATTCTCCGACTTTGCCCGATATGACATCGCGCAACTTGCTGGTGATCGGAACTTCGAATCAATATGATTTCCCTCAATTAGAGTTAGAAGCCAATTCCCCCATCATCTATCGTTTCGAGGGGCCCGATTTGCGTTCGGGCGACCCGGCCGATGCTATTGTTTGGCCCTATGAAACCGCGTGGGATCTTTTTGACCAGCTCGAACAGCAGTCGCCTCAAAATGCGGAAAGGCTAACTTATCGCACCATGGTATCTGACGATACGGTCACCATGATGGTCGATTTTCGGCAGGCGGTTCAAGCCCCCATGTATGAAACCGCTTGGTTTGAATTCTTGAAAAAAAGCTGGGACGATGCCACCGGTCGGCCGGGCACGCTTCAGCCCGATTCGAACTATGCACTTCTGATGCAACGGTTTACCCTAGACGAGCTACGCACCGATTACAACTCGATTATTCGTTTTGTGTGGCTGTTTGATGCGATCGAGCAGCTGGGTATTGGGGTTTTAATCCGCAATGGAGAGGAGCCGGCCGAACTTTCACGTGAAGCCTTTAACCATATGAAGGTGACGATTCAAACTTCACGCAATGTAACCGAAGAGGTTCGTGAACGGGCGTTGGTCGGAATCGATCGAGTGGTCTCCCGTATCGGCCAAGCCGGTGTGCGGGCTCGATCGATTTATGATTTAGATTAGCAGGCTGGTGCCATCCTTAATGTGATTAGAAAATCATTGTTCCAAATTTCTGGTATCCCCGCATGGATGGTAAACTCATTGACTTCATTGTCTGAACACACTGCAACATAAGTAATCAGGAGTTTGATTCCCCGCAGATATGGGTTGTCTCTGATATTATTCCAAAGAAAATCTGTGCTCCATCCTATCTGTGTCCTTAAAATTAAAAGGTTGCAAAACTTATATTACAGTGCCCTGAACCTAAGCAAGAAACATGAGGTGAAAATGGCTGAAAATAAAACCAAGAAAAATGATGGAAGCGTTCAAGAGTTTCTTGATAGTGTGGATAACCCAAAACGCCAAGCCGATGCATTCAAGATTTTAGGCTTGATGAAAGATGTCACGGGAGAAGAACCGGTGATGTGGGGAAAAAGTTTGGTTGGTTTTGGCAGCTATGACTATAAATATGCCAGCGGCCGTGAAGGGAGCTGGTTCCGTGTCGGATTTTCTCCTCGTAAAGCTTCGATGACGCTCTACATCATGCCAGGCTTTGATCGATATGACGAGTTGCTAGGCGAACTGGGTAAATACAAAACAGGAAAATCTTGCCTGTATATCAATAAACTTGAGGATGTAAATTTCGACGTTTTGCGCGAATTGGTGAAACAATCTGATGAGCTGATGAAAAATAAGTAGTCCGTTCACTTAAATGGTGCTTTATGAATGAAAAACCGATTTTAGTAGGTGAGAGAGTTGTTTTGCGGCCGATTACGGTGGCAGATGCGGCCGGGATGTTTGAAGGTCTGGCTGATGAAGAAGGGATGCGTTTGACCGGCACCCAAGACACCTTCACCTTTGAACAAGTGGAGGCTTTTTGCGACCGTATCTCTAAAGCTGATGATCGCTACGATTATGCCGTAACCTTGAAAGAGGATCCTGGCTCCAAGTACATCGGTGAAGTCGTGCTGAATGAGGTAGACGAAGAAAATCGGTCAGCCAGTTTTCGTATCGCCATGCAGTCCAAAGCGGTTTACGGCAAAGGATACGGCACTGAATCGACTAAATTGATTCTTAAGTTTGGATTTGAAACGCTAAAACTGCATCGAATCGAACTGGAAGTTTATGACTTTAACCCGCGTGCACAGCATGTATACGAAAAGGTCGGGTTTGTGAAAGAGGGCGTCCGCCGTGATGTGCTAATGTGGCAGGGTAAATACCAGAGCGCGATTCTGATGAGTATTTTAGAGGATGATTGGCGCAAAATTGCAGCGGGTCATAGCGAATGAAATATCGATATCGATTAAATATTATCATCGTCACCACCATCATCGTCGTTGCGATCGATCAAGCTACAAAATATTGGGCTTGGCTGACCTTGCGAGGAACTCAACCCCAGTCGTATTTTGATGGCATACTGCGCCTTAGCTTTCATGAAAACCCAGGTGCATTTTTGAGCTTAGGTGCTGAATGGCCCCAACCGGTGCGCACGGCCGTGTTTATCGGCCTTACTTCGCTATTTTTGATCTATTTGCTCTATTATCTTTTAACCGATGATTTGCTCAGCCGGATGTCAGTTTTGTTTGGCAGCATGATGTTTGCAGGCGGAATAGGCAATTTAATCGATCGAATCTTTTTTGAAAATGGAGTAATCGACTTTTTATATATCGGGTACGGCTGGCTCCGAACCGGTATTTTCAATGTTGCAGATATGGGGGTGATGATCGGGGTGTTTGGGATCTTTATTTTCGGCTTACCCTCGGCCGAAAACCATCCCGATTATTCTGATGCTGAATCAGAAGATATTGAAACTGTTCCTGAAGAGTTAATCGAAGCAGAGAGGCAACCAAATGACACAAGCAGAACCATCGAACCAGAGAATTAGCGGGCTAGACTTGGCGGATGCGGACAAGCGAACTGAGGCAATTTTAAACGCACAAGCCAAAAAGTGGGGGGCCCCCTTGATCAACCATCGGGTGTACGCTCGCAATCCAGATATTTTTAAGGCCGTTCGTGGCATGTGGGGGGGATTAGATAAATCAGGGTTAATCGCGGCCGATTTATCGGCAATGATCAATCGCCGTGTCGCTTTTCACAATCAATGCCCCTTTTGAATGGACATCAACGCTGCGGTCGGCAGCGAATTAGGCTTGAGCGATGAAAAAATCTTAGATTTAGACAATTATCAAAATAGCCCTCTTTATGATGAGAAGGAAAAGACCGCATTAGCTTATGCTGATGCGATGACACTGTCTGATCAAGATGTAGACGACGCATTGTTTGAACAGGTAAAGAGACATTTTAATGAAGATGAAATTATTGAATTGACAGAGATTATCGCTTGGGAGAATGCATCAAGTAAGTTTAATCGAGCCTTGCGGATTCCAAGTCAGCGGTTGTGGAATCGAAAATAACGATACGCCATTTTTGATCAAACATAGTCAATTGAATTTATTGTGCCTATTGCATCAGCTACATCCCCAAACTTTATGTAAAACGCACTATATCTTATGTAAAGCCATGGAATGGCCGATTTCCCCCCAAAATGCTGTGTGTTCATCCCTAAAAGGTACTGATTTTATTACCCCTAGATTACATAATCATTACACCTAACCATTGTTAACATAGAGGAGCGTGTGATAAAATTATTGCCTGAAAAAAGACCAAATTCCGGCTAAAAATCTCCGGTTTGGATCATCTTCTATCACCATTAAACGAGCTTTTTATGAGTAAAAACGCCAAACATTTTTCAATCGTCGGTATTTTAATCCCGATTGTCACAGCAATTGTCTACTACACCATCTCCACCTTCTTCTTCGAATTGCCAGAGGCAGCGAGTGCAGAAGCGTCGATTATCGACGATCTGTTCAATGGCCACTACATTCTAATCGCCTTTTTGTTTGCGATTGTTGTTGTGCCCTTGGTTTACTCAATCTCTGTTTTCCGCCAAGAAGAAGGGGACGAGACGGATGCTCCCCATATCCATGAAAACACAACGCTAGAAATCGCGTGGACCGTATTGCCAATCTTCTTGGTAATCGGTTTTGGTATTTGGGGTGTGACAAATTACAACGCAGTGATCGCTAGCGAGCCAGATGAAATTACCATCTATGTTCAAGGCTATAAATGGGACTGGACATTCTACTATCCAGACCATGATTATAAATCTGATCAAGCCCTGGTATTGCAAGAGGATGTACCCGTTTTACTTGAAATGCAGTCAAGCGATGTAATTCACGCCTTCTGGGTTCCAGGTTTCCGAGTTAAGCAAGACGTTTATCCATACGATACGGAAAACCAAGCCCTAAACTTCGCTAGCGGCCCAGATTATGATCCTGAACCTTATCATTTCAAGCCACAGGTAATGCGTTTTACTCCGGTTAAAGAAGGAGTTTATCGTGTACGTTGTGCGGAAATCTGCGGAACAAGCCACTATTCAATGTTGGCAAATGTTTTTGTGCTCAGCCCATCAAATTACCAAGCATGGTTGGCTGGTGATTATTTATTGCCTCCAGATCCTAACCTAGTGAACTCACAACCAGGTGAGGGATATTACTTAGACGCATTAAACGACTTCACAATTGAAAATGGATTTACACCGCCACCTCCGCCTGAATTAGCTCCGGTAGAAGACGAGGGATAGGAGATTCACTTATGAAATACTTTTTAACTTCCGCCTTGGTTCGAGGCTTAGTCGGGCAAATAGTAACCACATGGCTCAGTTATAGCCTCATCCGTAGCTTTCGGATGACCGTTGAAGGTTGGACAGTGCCAGAAGTTGGACTTGATGAACCAGCTGTTGTTTTGGCATGTATCATCGGTTTGTTCGGCTTTTTGCTTTCTTGTGGTGTTGTAACAGATTGGCTAAAAATGATGGCCGGTCACAAGCCTCATCTAAAACATGGTGCCCAAGGGCGTCCTGGCTGGACCCGCTATGTCAATATCGATGTCAATCATAAAGTTATTGGTATCCAGTACGGTTTAAACAGCATCTTTATTCTACTGATCGGTGGCCTTTTGGCGATTTTGTTCAGATTAGAATTGGCGATGCCAGGTCTTCAATTTTTACAAAGTGGAGATCAATACAACACTTTGTTTAGTGCACATGGCATCATTATGATCGCTGCGATCTTCGCAGGCGTCGGTGCGATGACCAACTACTTAGGTCCCGTACTAATCGGTGCGTCAGATATGGCGTTCCCTCGTTTAAACGCATTTAGCTATTGGGTAGGTGTGCCTTCGGCCGTCATTCTTTTAGCTGGTATTTTCTTAGGCGGTTGGGATACAGGTTGGGTAGGTTATCCAACACATTCAACCACCACAAAAATGATCGGCGTTCAGATGTTTTTGCTGGGCTTCTATCTAAATGGCTTCTCGTCTATCGCATCTGGTTTAAACATGGTAGTCACCGCAGTTTATATGCGGGCAAAGGGGATGAGCTATTTCAGAATGCCGATCTTTGTGTGGGCGGCCGTAGCAGCTTCTATTCTACAGGCAACTACCACGCAAACAGTTGGTGTTGCGCTCACCATGGTTGTGGCTCAACGGACCTTGGGCATGAACTTCTTCACGCCGATCCTTGATCCTGAACTACTTGCAGCAGGTGTCCCTGCTGGAGACCCGATCCTTTTCCAACATATCTTCTGGTTCTATTCGCATCCTGCTGTATATGTTTGGATCCTTCCGGGATTAGGAATTATTTCAGAGCTTTTACCGGTATTCACCCGTAAACCCCTCTTCGGTTATAAATGGATCGCACTATCATCCGTTGGTATCGCGCTTGTCGGTATGCTTGTATGGGCGCATCACATGTTGACATCATCAATGCCACCGACCTGGAAGATTCCATTTATGCTTTCAACCTTGTTGGTTGCGGTTCCCACCGGCGTTAAATTCTTTAGCTGGTTGGCTACAATTTGGGAAGGCAAAATGCGTTTCCCAACCCCGATGTTGTTTGTGCTAGGCTCTATTTCGGTCTTCCTGCTCGGTGGTCTTTCAGGCCCCATCTTGGGTACGATCGGTACAGACATGCATTTGCATGACACTTACTTTGTAGTGGGCCATTTCCATGCAACCGTATTTGGCGGATTTGTCTTCCCATTCTTCGCAGCCATCTACTATTGGTTCCCGAAAATGACCGGAAAAATGTACGATGAACTTTTGGGCAAGATTCACTTCTGGATCATGGTCCCTGGTTTCTGGGTCATGTCACTGCTTCAAATGCGTGTTGGTGTGTTAGGGATGCGTCGCCGTATCGCTGACTATGGCCCCGACTTAGGTATTCAGGTCGAACAAGCCCTAATCACTGTGGCAACGTTGGCGATCGGTTGGTCTGTTTTGATTATGATCTATAACTTGGTATCAAGCGTTCGCAAAACAGAATTGGCTCCAGAGAATCCGTGGGAATCACGTTCTCCAGAATTTTTGGCACCATCACCATTGCCTGAATTTAACTACTTGGCTCCAATCGAAGTTGTTGGTGAGCCTTATGACTACGGTTTGGAAGGTGCAACTTATGCGGTTGTACCAACCCCGGCCGGAGACTAATTTAATTCTCAACCGATGTGGTTCGTTCAGGACCACATCTTGAATTGGAACAACACTTATGTCTGACCATTCACATCCAGAAAAAGCAGGCTCAGCAATTGACAGAAACGTCTATCGCAAAGGGTTTAATACCTTTTTGGTTTTAGCTGTACTCACAGTTGTTGAATATTTTGTGGGACTTTGGTTCCCATCAGCCGTCTTGTTAATTTTATTGGCTATCGCTAAAGCCGCCCTTGTATTGAACATTTTCATGGGTATCACGAAACTTTGGCGTGGAGGAGATCACCACTAATGAGCGCAGTTGCACACGGACACGACGATCATCACGGCGAACTCCATAATCCAATGGAGCCAACGCGCCAAGAGCAGATTGTGATGAACCGCTTCGGTTTATGGCTCTTCTGTTTTTCTGAAGTTTTCCTTTTCGCGGCATTGTTAGCTGCACGCTTTTATCTATGGCGTGATCCTGATGTTGGCGCACTTCGTCCAGATCTGCCTCAAGCTCCTGCACTGATCTTTACTTGCGTTCTGCTTGTATCATCGTTCTTTATGAATCGTGCAGAGGTTGCTGCAGCAAATGAGGATAGAGCAACATTCAACTTCTCAATGGCATCCACCTTTGTGATGGGACTCATCTTTTTGGTGGGTGTAATCGTGCTAGAGTGGGGTGTTGGTGGTGAAACACACATCTTGCCCACAAGCGGTGCTTTTGGTGCCGTCTTCTTCGCGATGACAGGCATGCATGCGATCCATGTGATTACAGGGCTTATCTTTGTGGCTATCGTTTGGCGTAATGGCAACTTGGGCAACTACAGTCGTGAAGATCATTGGGGCGTGGAGGCATGTGCTATTTACTGGCATTTTGTCGACCTCGTCTGGATTTTCTTCTACCCAGCCATTTATCTGATCGGATTAGCCGTTCATATCCCAATTCACTAAGAATCAAGCGTTGATCGGCCGTTTGGCCCATCAATTGAAAACTGATTCATGAATGAAATTACCCGCAGGCTGTTGCTCTCCTATGAGTGGCGGCCTGTTTTTATTTTAGTCTTAACTACCCTAGCTGTGTTTTATACGATCGGCTGGGTACGTCTACGCAAACGTTCGAAGAACAGGTCCTTGGTGCCTGTTTGGAAGCTGGTTGCCTACTTGTTTGCGTTAGTGACGTTGGCGTTAGCTCTGATGTCGTTTATCGACATCTTGGGTGCATCCCTCTTCTACTTTCATATGATTCAGCATTTAATGCTGACAATGATTGCTGGCCCGCTCATCATGCTTGCCGACCCGATGCCAATTACCTTGTGGGGAATGCCAGACTCGGTTCGAAAGGCGGTCGGCCGAGGGTTATCGAGGCTGCTACATCGTGATGCCCCAACCCGTAATTTTCTCAGAACGGTAACGAGCCCGGCTGTAAGCTACGTTTTGATGCTGGTTCTGCTGTGGGGCTGGCACGATCCCAATCTGTACAATTTAGCGCTAAGAAGCCCGTTCTGGCATGATTTCGAGCATCTTTCCTTTTTCTATTCATCGATTATTTATTGGTGGCATGTAACCGGGGCCGGTCCACGCATTCGCCCAATGATGTCTCGGCCGAAACGAATCCTTTATCTGTTCGGTGCTGTACCCTCTACGTTTTTGCCCGGGGTCGCCATCTCCTTTGCTACCGGCATTATTTACACCTACTACCTAACAGCTCCACCTGCACCGGCCCCATTTTTCATGGAGCCACTGAATGATCAAATTTTAGGTGGAATTATTATGTGGGTTCCGGGCAGTATGATGTTCTTTGTGGGTGCTCTGGTTGTACTCGGCCGTTGGATGCAGGATCAGCAGCAACAGTCACAGCGGGACAAAGAAAAATGGATGCGGGAAAATGCTCCAAGCCTTAAAGGCTAACAGGTTTGTCATATGCCGATGATCATCGTCAAACATTTACTCCGGTCCAAAATTTCACTCGTTTTGTTTTTGGCGCTTGGGTTGACAATGCTAATCGGGCCATTTACTGCCGCCGGTCATAATGGCGGTGAGCCTCGATTGGTTGATGTCGAGGCAGGGGATTTTCGACTGTCGGTTTGGACTCTTCCGGTTCCGCTTGTGACCGGTGAAGTTAACTTCATTGTCTTTGTCGCTGAATCGAGCAATCAAGATAGCTTTGTGCGGGCCAACACGCCGGTTTTAGATGCAGATGTGACTTTAACGATTGAGCCGGACGATGGGGGAGAAGCTATCATCGTGCAGCCGGATCATGAAATCGCGACCAACCAACTTTTTTACGAAACCTATTTTGAATTAACCGAACCTGGTTCGTATACGGGCAATGTTTCGGTTGAGTCGAATGGTAGGGTGGGGGAGGCCGGATTCAGCTTTGATGTTGGGCAAGGCCTAATCGAAATCAACTGGTTTCGATACTCTGCCTTTGCAGTTTTATTTGTGGCGATCGCTTGGTTTGTTTGGCAAATTCGTCAAGAAAATTTAGCCACAGAATAGGCTGAGAATAAAGCGGAAACAAAGGAATTTTGGATGAGTATAGGCACATTTTTTAAACCACGTTGGCGT
Source organism: Chloroflexota bacterium (assembly GCA_020629055.1). Lineage (GTDB taxonomy): Bacteria > Chloroflexota > Anaerolineae > Promineifilales > Promineifilaceae > WTJY01. Next base: position 11,880 of record JAHDEB010000049.1, on the reverse strand, counting down.
TGGGTTACCGTAGTTGTTTTCTTTGGGGTGCTATTTTTGGCACGCTTGGGCTTTTGGCAATTAGACAGGTTGGAATGGCGCAGAGAACTAAACGCAGAGAAGCTTGCAGGCATGAATAGCGAGCCACTAGACTTAAATGGTGACTTATCTGGGTTTGAGTTGACCGAAATGCTTAACCGGCCGATTTCGGCCGTAGGGCAGTACGATTTTGAGAATCAATTTTCGATTGAATCACAGATTTTTGAAAACCAAGTTGGGCGATACCTGCTGACTCCGTTGGTCTTGGAAGGAAGCCAGACCGCTGTATTAGTCAATCGTGGATGGATACCCGATACGGAAACTGATTTTTCTGTCTTTGATGAACCCGGCCGAATAGAAATCGTTGGCCGTATCCAAAAAGGACAAACTTTGAGTGGCGATCGGGTAACTCAAATTGAAGACAATCGAATTTATCGTATAGATGTGGCGGCGGCCGCTGAAGTTCTGCCGTATGAGACTTTGCCGATCTACGTGCTGCCTGAAACAGATGAAATCATAGACTCTGCTTTGCCCTACCTGCCTGTTGCGGATCTTTCTCTTGATGAAGGCAGTCACTTTAGCTATGCGCTACAATGGTTTTCATTTGCTCTGATGCTAATTGTGATCTACGGCATCTATGTGAAGCGCCAAGAAAATATGTGAGGATAGGCGCTAAAATAGCGCCATTTCCCCTATCGTCCAAGCAGATTAATCGTACCGGAGCCATCATCAAGTATGATCTCCATTTGGCTATAGTCCCATCGGCCGTTATTTAGGACAGCATCAACCTCTAAGGTGCCAGATCCATTTGGCCCCGAGACCGGAATCGATAGATCGGCCGTCCCCGACTGGACCCCATTTGAGCTATTGGTATCGACGTTTCCGGTCATAAACCAGCCATCCTCTATCGGATCGCCAAGGGCGTCTAAAGCTCGCGGATCAGATTGAGCCGTCGTCAGAGCTTCTGTGTAAACGTCTGTACTGCGAATAACCCCCAAGGCTGTCATAGCAATCCCCCCAATCGCCAATATGCAGCAAATAGGAATCAGGCAGCCGACCGGCACAAGCCATTTCCAGTTTTTTTGAAACCAATTTTTTTCCTCAACCTCTGCCATAGTAACCTCTGTGGTTTGTTCGTTTGATCTATTTGTCTATTTACCCACACCCATTGATGAAATGGGTGTTGTCTTAGATGGATAAACAAGTTTTATATTTTAAAAAAGACGATTGCGCCAGCGACGGACCGCTTGAACTCGTTGATTAACCCACTTTTTGTTTAGCATCGGCCGTAGCTCTTTCCATTCTGATTTTAGATCAAAATTAGGGTCGGTTTGCTGCTGTTGACTATAACGTGAAACGATAAACTGTTCGGTTACTGTGTCAATCGGTTTTTGGGCTGATGGCAAAACCTCAATCATGACCTTGGCTCGCTCTGTTGGTGTTTGAGCCGGTGATATCGAAGCCCCTAATCGGTCTCCCCACACCCCCAATCGAGCATAACTTTGATTTAGATCAGATTCTGCTCGGAAATTATTGATAGAGGTATAGACATAGGTTGACCCAACCACCAAGATAAGCAGAGCTGAGAGGAATACCGGCAGCGACAAATATTGTGAAATATTAAACGTTGTCGGTTCTAGTTCTGGGAACGCACCGGAAGAATCGCCCCCAGGGAATAGCTCATCTTCACCAAAATTTGGACCTTCTCCCTGATCTAGGGGGACAGGGGGTGGCTCGGGAATATTTGACCCGCCTAAGCCACCCTCCGGCCGGATGGGAACTGCAATCGAGGAGGTTGGTTCAAATTGGATCCAGCCATATTCAGGAAAGTAAGCCTCTACCCAAGTGTGAGCATCTTGCAGTCGAACCCGATACAAGTTGGCGTCTTCGATAAATTCGCCCGCTGCAAATCCAGATGCCGGCCGAGAAGGGATGCCCAGATGTCTAAGCATCACAACCATCGCAGAAGAATAGTAGTTGCAATACCCTTCAGAGAACTCGAATAGGACGTAATCAACCGGATCGATATTATCGGGTGGAGTTGGAATTTGATCGTTGTAAGTGATGTTTTCGCGCAAATAGTTTTGAATGGCGATCGCCTGATCATAAGGGTTGTCATGCGGTGCCGTTATCTCTTCCGCAAGATCCCGTGTACGCTGGGTGACTGAATCAGGCAGTGCCACATAGTTTTCAGTCCATTCCGGATAGTTTTCGCGCGCATTGCGCAGTTCAAATTCAGATGCGGTGCTGAATTGAGAGGCGGAATTATAGACCTCGCCTTGCTGTAGCACATATTTAGATCGCACCATGTTTATTTGGTCTGGTTGGCCGGGAAGTGGTCGTGAGGTCAAAAACATTTGGCGGTCAGAGCCGATAATGTCTGGCATTCCATAAATTTGCCCAGCGCTTGGCAGATAGTTCCGGACCGTTTGTGTGATGACGGTTCGGCTATCAAACGAAGGCATATCTAAAAACCCGTCGTCTGGAATGTGTTCAACTTGGTTGCCATCTGGGGATTGCCAAAGCCCATCTTGATAGGTTTCATAGCTGATCGCATGCCAATAGGCGTACGGTAACTTTTCCTCGACAAAGACATCCATAACCAAAGACTCACCTACATTGCGCGCACCGCCTAAAGTTAGGCTATCAGCAAATGTATCATTGGTGGGGGCTGAGTGGGTACGCAGCGACGAAAATAGCCGTGTCCAAGTGTTTTGGAATTGTTGCCAAGCGGGCGTTGTGCTATCCAAAGCTGTGGTTACAGTTGAGTTCGCCTCTAAAGTAGGCACTTGCCATGCGATTGTTAACGTCGCCAAGGCGAGGACGAGACCGGCTCCCGCTACATTTAGACCAACACGCCTTTCAAAGTAAACATGGTTCTGACGCCATTGTTTTTGTTGTTGATTTAACCAGTTAAATGCGATGAATAAAAAGCTGGCGATGACGTACATCGCGAGCCAAAGCCAAAGAGGGCGTGGCCCAAAATAGTAATAAACAACGCTAAGCAGAACAATGCCGGACGGGATGACGACGCGCCAAATCTTTTCTGATCGCAACGTCCACCATGCGGCCGAATGCCCCATAATCCAAAATACGGCCGACGTGTGCATGATAAAGATGATCGGTTCTCTGCTGGTTCCCCCGTTAAATAGCTTGCTGACCCAATCTGCTTGCAAATTGATCAAATGGATGATGCGTTCGTTCCAGGTAGTAATTTCGGAGACATGGGTGGCCCCAACAATTATAAATATGAAAAAGCCTGCGTAGACGAGTGAAAAGAGGATGGCCGTTCGTCGGCTAAACACAGAAAGTGCTAAAAGCGACCCCATTAAGAAAGAGATCGGCACAATCCAAAGAAGGACACTCATCCCATCTGTTAGATCCGCCCGGACAATGCCCAAAGCGGCAAGCAATACAAGGCTTAATCCCCCAACCATGGGAAGCCAATTTTCACGCAAAAGATGCAACAGTTTCGTCATAGGCTCGATTATAGATGGGGAAATTGAATGTGGTAGCTTAATTTAGGGGGTGTTTAGCTCTTATTAAGAAACTCACGCAGCTCGACATAGTTTTTGATGCCGTTATCTGACGTTATTTTGGTGATGCGTGGCAGCAGTCTTTCAATAATAAGCGATTCTGTGGGGTTGACCTTGCTATCCATCGGATAGAATTGGGGAATGGCGTGATCTAAGCGAATTTCACATTTTTTAGCGAGCTGCGCCACCCGAGACGCAACGGTGATGATGATAAACTCGGCAGGGCCGAGCTGACCCAGAAATAAATCGTTTGACCCCTCATTTTTGCAAACCCCTTCTAAAATGAGACTGAGAGAGCGTGAAACGTCATCGGCCGCAACAAAGCCAAATCGATCTCGGAATTTGTGGATTCCCCGAACACCGGCCGTCACGATGCCCCAATCTTTCTTTTTCAGCATCTCTTCGATCTCTTGGCGCACAAACAATCCGTCGGGCATGTTGGTAATCGGATTAAAATATTGGTCAGATTCGATACGTGTGATGACATTTTGCACACGCAAGCGGAGCTCTTGAACATCAAACGGTTTGGTTACATAGTCAACCGCACCGAGCTCAAGCCCTGCAAGGCGATCTTTCTTTTCGCGTCGATCGGTTAAGAAAATAACCGGAATGTTTTTTGTTTTTCGATTGCTACGCAGGCGACGAACCACTTCAAATCCGTCAAAGTCAGGCAAGCGAATGTCTTGGAACATGAGGTCCGGAACTTGTTCAGTTGCGAGTTGGATCGCTTCTTCTCCCCAGTGAGCCCTTATCGTGTCATACCCCTGAACATGAAAATATCCAGCGAGCATCTCCATCAAATCTTCATCGTCTTCTACTATTAGGATTTTATACGTGTCCTTTTTTGGCATTCATGTTCCTCGATAAGGTTTGGTTCCGTTGAAGATTTTAACAGGTAAAGGGTAAATGATTCAACCTAAAGCGGGGTAAAAATCGATATCGCTCTTAAAAAAGGACGGCTTGACGGTACTATGGGTATAAAAAGAACACAAAAATCGGCCAAGCGGCTCTTTTACGCTTAGTTTGAGGAAAAATTATTCCTTCGCTAGAGTCTCGTAACGTAAAATGCCCATTGCATCAATTTCTAAACCATTGACTTTTTCTAAGGACAACGCGACCCGGATTTCTTGTGTCAAATCCAGGGTGGGGTAGGTCTTTGACCAGATATCTTGAATTTCTGCCCATCGAGTTTCTCGGGTGACGATATCCGTTGGGTTCAGCTGTTCGACCTGAGCGACGGCCGCGCTTAGCCCTGCATCTTCAAAGTTTGAGCAGACACTGGCTGTGTTGAAAATAAAGTAGTAGGTCCAATGGGCCGGATCGATATAGTTGGGTGGTTGACCGCTGGGTGGCCATCCCAATAAAAATGCACCGGATCCGCAGGTAGCGCTTTGGGCGCGGAAGGTGTCATAAGGGGCACCCCGTAACGTGACTTGGAAAATGCCGGTTTCTTCTAGCTGGTTTGCCAACTCTGTTGCATATTCACTTTCAAATGGGGAATATCGGCCGTCATCGGTAAAGTCTAGTGTAATGGGCAGCAGATTTTCATCGTTAAATCCGGCCGAGTTGAGTAAGCGGATCGCTTCTGTCAGATCGCGTTCTGGCTCTGCCGGGATATGGCCAGGAACTGAATTGGGGATCGGGCTGAATAGCGGTTTTCGTGTCCCCTGAAAGATCTCGGCCAAAGCGTTACGGTCTACGGCTAGGGCGGCCGCTTGGCGAACCAATGGGTTGTTCCAAGGGGGAGAGTCATGTTCAAAGACCAGATAGCTTTTAAATGCTGCCGGTCCTTCCCACACTTTGTATTCGGCCGTTTCACCCAGCTCTAAAAGGTCCGCCAACGGGAGACCCAACCATGCAAGGTCGATCGCGCCACTTTCTAAAGAGCTACGCATTTGGTCCGCATCTGCATAAATGCGGACCTGAATGTTTTCAAAAGCGGGTGGCGTGCCAGGCCATTGTGGATTGGCTTTAAGACGAATTTGTTCACCCGTTTGCCAATCTTGAATCAGATAAGGGCCGATACCGCCACAAATTGACTCTGGAGCAGGCTCAAGCGGATAACATTCATCGCTAACCACAAAGAACGACGGGGTCGCCAAAACGCTTAAAAAGTGAGAAGCGGCTTCATCGAGATTGATGCGCACGGTTAGGTTGTCGACGATTTCGACTGAATCTTCATCCGCAAAGCCATCGATGTCGGTATCACGCAAAAAGGTGTTGACCAAGAAGCTACCGGCCGAACTTGAGCGTAAGATCGAGAAACGAACATCTTCTGCGGTGAACTCGCTGCCATCAGGGAAGACAAGACCGGGTCTTAATTTGAAGATGTATTGGGTGCCATCGGGGGAGACGGTTGGCAGAGATTCTGCCAGAATCGGGACAAGTTCGTTTTCGGCCGTATAACCAACCAAGCCGCTCATGGTGTTGGTTTTTAACTCCCACGATACCGGGTCTGGCCCACCTGAGGGGTCCATGTTGATCGTGTTTGGGGCGACCATGCCAACCACAAACTCACGATCGAGGGTCCCGATAAGCGATTCACCCGCGATGAGCCGATCTTGAGAGGTGAGCCACGCTCGTCCTAAGCGTTCGACTGTTCCATCTGTGCGGGCTTGCGTGATGGCACGGTTTAAAGTGTCTAATAGAACGGTGTTTCCTTCAGCGACTGCGATCCCATATTGACGAGATGCGATCCAAGCACCGCCCCCTTCACTGCCAGCGATGCGTAATTGTTGATAGTAGTTGTTGACGTATTGGGCCGCATCATCGCTGTCGATAATTACGGCGTCAACGTCTCTGTCGATGAGACCTTGCAGGGCATCGGCCGCTGTGCCGAATGAGACAAGCCGTTCTGAACTGATTTTGACGATTTCGCGAGCGGTTTGCTCCCCGGCCGATGCTGACTCAACCCCAACATTAGAGGTCGATGGCAGGTCTGCAGGGCTATTTACACCGCTGTCATTGGCCCGCACGACCAAAACTTGCCCAACGCTTAAATACGGATTGGTAAAAGCGATTCCACTGGGAGTACTTTCAGGAATGATTAATTCTGAAATGGCGGCATCAAATTCACCTTGCGCCACACTGTCTAACATGCCATCAAAATTAGTAACCACAAATTCGACATCAAAGCCGGTTTGGGCAGCAATATCTGCCATTAGATCTGGGTCAAACCCCTGTACCCGACCAAACTCATCGACATTGGCGAAATCTCGGTTACGTGACGGCGCATCAATGGCGATGGTCAGAAACTCGATTTCTTCTGCGGATTGAGGGTAAACCAGCGGTGTTTCTACCGGTTCCGGCTCTGCAAGTTCAGTGGTTGGTTCGGTTGAAATCGGAGCATCTGTCGTGGTGGTGGGTTCAGACTCGTTGTTGCAGCTGCTAAAGAGCAGGGCCAATAACAGTGAAGAGGTTAGAGCGATTCGCTTTAATTTTTGATTGGGCATATTGATGGCAGGTTTCATATTTGATTGATTTTATCTCAACAAAGCGATGGGAGGAAAAGAAATTAATAAAATGTGATAAACATCGATCCAGTCTGATCTCTTTTTCTCTTTTAAGGAAGGGTCTCCCGTAAAATATCAACTTGATGGGGTTTATCTGCGTCCATGGCCAGTTGTGCATGGGCGGGGTACACAATTCCGATCGGTTGATTTGAACCGAGCAATCGTCCAGCTAGTGAAGCGGCATCTTCGACCGACATTCGGCCGAGGGCCAGTTTTATCAAATGACGAAACCCAACGGTCCAAGCCATCGCCAGCGGGTTTTTGCGTGCATTGATCACCCGGTGCCATAATTCTTTATCGGTATCCAGCATTTTTGTTGTTGAAACAAAGATGTCGCATCCGGCCAACGGTTGGCCCGCAAAATTGGCAAAGGTCCGCTGTGCATTCGGGTATGTTTGTTTCATTTGGTCCGGTGTCACAGCAGCATAATATAAAATTCGGTCCATCGGCTGACAAAGCGTTACCAGTTCCTCAATCATTGGTGCGCGCATGTGAGGAATATCGCTGGAGCAGCCGATCACATTGACATGACGGCCATGTTGTGTGTAAACGTGATCTAATCCAGCCAAACCGTTGGCGACTAAGCTGCCATGGTTGGGTAAAAAAGTTAAAGGTTGTTCGATTATTTGTTGAATCAACTGCTGATCTCCAAGATCGTCTAAGCCGACTACAATTAACTCATCGACCACCTTCGCGGCTGATAGGGCAAGTAGGACCCACGCGATCATCGGTTTATCCCCAATTTCAATCATCGCTTTTGGTTTTCCTAGCGTATATGGGAAAAGCTTACTTTCCGGTTCCGGTATCCCACCGGCAATTACGATCGCATCCATCAGTGACAACCTCCGTTTTTTACCGTTAAAAGTAATCTTAACTGCAGGCGAAAACAGAAAAATAGATAGAATCTTTGCATAAAATAACTAAAGACAGCAGTTGCGATTGAACCCAATCGAACACGCGTGGTAGATCGGGTTATCAACAATCATGAATAAGTTGTAGGATCTTTCTTAACTTGGAAGGGTGATAATATTAGCTTGCTATAACTTTTAAACACCTTTCCGGCATTTTCAGTCATCCGCCCACACCATCGTCCATCTGACCTGACAAAGATTATGCTTACGAACCTGCTCTTTCTAGGAAAGAGGAACACATATGCAGAAAAATCTCACTTCTATTATCGTCCTATGCTTAATAATTGCAGGTATTGTCGCAATTTATACAGTCCCCTCTGAAACGGTAGGACTTTATGAAGCGAACGCAGAACCGGCAATAAGCGGCCGGTACATCTATGCTGGGCTCGGTGCGCCGGTTGATATGGACTTTACGGGGATACCGGGTGATGAGCGGATTTTTGTTACAGAAAAAAGAGGGTCGATTCGCATTACCGGGGTGAGCTACGGCACACCGTTTTTCGACATCAGCGAAAAAGTTGAGTCGCCGGGGGAAAAGGGGATGTTGGGGATGACGTTTGACCCTGACTTTGCTAATAACGGGTATTTCTATGTTTTTTACACCGGCCCGTTCGACAATACGCAAGACCCACCCACATTTAAATCACACATTGAACGTTACACCGTTTCAGATAATCCTAACTTTGCAGACCTAGACAGCGGCTTCACCATTCTTGAAATTGTTCAAAAGTCGGAATATCACAACGGTGGTAACTTGACGTTTGGCCCCGATGGCTATCTTTACATCGGTGTGGGAGAAGACAATGAGCGTTTGACGGCGCAAGATCTAAACAGCCTGAATGGAAAAGTTTTACGCATTGATGTTAACGCCGATCGAGGGCTGCCGGCCGATTGTGACCAATCCACAGGAAATTATTCGATTCCGGCCGACAACCCATTTGTGGGGCAAGCTGGCTGTAATGAAGTGTGGGCCTACGGGCTGCGCAACCCTTGGCGCTTTAATTTTGACTCTGTGACCAGCGATATGTATTTGGGAGACGTGGGTGAATCACGTAGCGAAGAAATTAACTTTCAGCCAGCAAGTAGCATGGGTGGCGAAAATTATGGGTGGCCCTATTTTGAAGGGGCGGAGTGTTCGGGCGGAATTTTTCAAGCGACTTGTGACGGCTTTACAGGCCATGTCCCACCGATTATCGAATACCCTCATTCTAGTGGCGGAGGATCGGTAACCGGCGGCTTTGTCTATCGTGGCTCGATGTTCCCGAACCTTTACGGTCACTATGTTTATGGTGATTTTACTAACTCTGTTCTTTCAACTGCGTTTTTTGATGGGGGCAGCTGGCAAGTAACAGATCATGGGCCGATGATTACTGAAGGGGCACCTTTGATTAGCTCGTTTGGGCAAGATCCGGATGGAGAGCTGTATGCGGTCCGCTTTACCGACGGCAATCCTGAGCCAGGCAAATCAACCGGGTATCTATACCGGATTGTAGATGAATACGGATTTGATATTAAATTAGAAGCGCCGGAAAGCGTGTCGGCCGGGTCTGAAATTGAATACAAATTGACGGTAACCAATGTCGGAAGTCAGCCGATCAGCAATGTTCAGATTGAAAACGAGATTCCGGCCGGGGTATCGTATCTAAGCGGCGGTTCACGCTCCGGCTCGACCGTATCTTGGCAGATTGGTACTTTGGCAGTAGAAGAAACGGCCGTTGTAAGCTGGGTGGCAAACTCACCGCAAACCTCCGTGCTAAATGACAGTTATCGCGTTTCGGCCGACGGGCAACCACCCGTTGTAGGGAGGCAACCGGTTATAACCGAGCTGGATATAAACCTAGGCGGCCGGGTCTTTGATGATATCAATCAAAACGGGATTGATGACGAAGAGCCAGGTATCGGAAATGTTGAGCTAAAGCTGTGGCGAGATCGTAATTGTGACGGGGCGATCGAATCGGGAGATTTAATCGAAACAAAAAATAGTGAATCGGATGGAAGCTATCAATTTTCATCTAATGGTTTAGATTTTTCAATCTGTTATTTGATAAAGATTAATTTAGATGACATTCCAGACCGATACGAGTCAACGGCGCTTAATGTGGGTGAAAACGACGAGATCGATAGTGATTTCTATTCGGTCGGTTGGACAGATTCTTTTAGGTTGCCGACCTCGCCGGTTAATGCAGGCTTCTTTGATCCCAGCATCGTTCCCATCCCACCAACCGAGACACCGGAGCCAGCAACGGCGACCCCGACACTTGTGCCGACAGAAGTGCCCGATATCGACGTGTTTGGGCGTGTGTTCCAAGATCAAAATGGGAATGGTGTAGATGATGGGGAGCCAGGATTGTCTGGTATCGAAGTTTCATTATGGCGTGACAACAATTGTGATGGGAATGTTTCGGCCGGGAACTTAATCGGCCGAGAGTTTACGCTCATTAGCGGGAGTTATCGCTTCATTGTTGAAAATAGTTCAGACTGTTTCTTGATTAAAGTGAACGTCGATGCCTTACCGGCCGGATGGGTTGTGACTGAAAGAAACGTGGGCACCAACGACGCGATTGATAGCGACATTTATCCGTTTGGCTGGACCGATAAATTTACACTGCCTGTTCAACCGATCAATGCTGGCGTTTATGATTCAGCACAAGTGACCCCGGTCCCCTCAGTGACACCTGACCCACCCAATATTGAACCGACAAAAGAGTTTGAGTTTCCACCGACATCGACACCGATTCCACCCACACCGATTGTGGTGGGCCCCGACTGGCCCCGCACGTTCTTTCCTGTAGTCAATAGGTAGATCTTAAAAGGCTATTTGTTTAAGAGGGGGATCTACTCCCAATCAACCACCGAAGGTTTTAGATCAAGCTCCTTGATAAAAGCTTGAATTTCAGGGTTTGTTAGCGGCCGTTTTTTATCAGCCACCGCCGTCAGCCCCGCTTCGAACAGGTTGGTGCCAAACGATCGGCCGTTTAGAACGGGCGTTGTGGTGATGATATGGCTAACGCCCCGCTGGCGAAAGGCTTCACGATCGGCCGCAGTTGTTGTGTTTGTTACCACGACTTTGCCCGTCAGGTCATCCGGCATATGCTTTTTAATGTATAAGCAATCCCCAGCGATAATGTCGGCCCAATCATACCAATCACCATATTTAGGTTCGATTTTGTTTTGGGCGTCGCCGGTCGGGTAAATCATGTGGATGGGCAGCCTAGAGACGATAGGGAGCATGGTGCGAGCCAGACTGTTTAAGCCGGAAAGTTTTCGAATTTTGAGCGGAATCCCCAGCGCGAACGCCCCGTCCCCACACAAAACATCGAAGTCGTTTTCAAAAAATGATTGGGTCATCCCCATCCGGTCTAAAGCAGAAACGATCATCACCCTTTTTTTGCGGGTTACTTTTTTGACGATCGTTGCGGTTTGTCGTTCGAGCGTGTGCTTTAGTCCGCTACCATCGACAACGGGTGTTTTTTGTACGTTGGTGATGAGTTTGTGGGCCGATTTTAATGGGTATTGACGGGTTGCTGAATAGACCCACAGATCGATGCCACCAACGCCGAAAGCGTCTACTTGGCCGTCTAGCTCTCCGAAACGTCGGGTCACGTTGGCAACTGAGCCGTTCCACCCTTCACGCCTGAGGGAGAGGGTTTTTCCGAGTAGTTTGATTTCAGCATGAGCATCCCGTACATCGCTGCCCAGCGATACGCTTACCGCTTGTTTCATGGGGGAAATTGTAGTGCAAATGGTGCAGGTGGTGTCTTGATTGAAGTTGCTTCTTACCGTTTTGGTGTGGAGAGTACGATTTTTTAGGTTGTAGGCTCACCGAAATTGGAGTTGCCAAACTAAATACTGAGGGGAAAATTGCCTTTGCTGCCTTACTAGAACAAAAAAAACAAAGGAGAA
>JAHDEB010000048.1 GCA_020629055.1 Chloroflexota bacterium | reverse complement strand
GAATTTCTTTGGGATGGGTCATTAGTCCTTAGTGGGAAGTGGTTAGTGGGAAGTGGTTAGTGGGAAGTGAGGTTTTATACAGAAGTTAAGGAACTAACTTTCTATTTCACCAATAAGCTTTCACCGGTCATTTCGGCCGGTTGATCGATTCCCATTAAATCTAAAACTGTGGGAGCGACATCGGCCAAAATGCCGCGCGGCCGCAGCAGCAAATAATCATTGCTAATCGCCAAGCAGTTGACCGGATTGGTCGTATGATAAGTGTGCGGTTCACCGGTTAAAATTTCAACCATCCGCTCACAGTTCCCATGGTCGGCCGTGACCAACGCGGCCCCACCCAAACTTGTGACCAAATCAACCAGCTTGCCGGTGCATTCATCAACCGTTTCAACCGCTTTAATCGCCGCCTCAATCGAGCCGGTATGGCCGACCATGTCTGGGTTGGCAAAGTTAACCAGCACAAAGTCGGGTGACTCTTCTTTTATATGGGCCATCACTTTGGCCGTTAGCTCATGAGCAGACATTTCCGGCTTTAGATCGTAGGTCGCCACGCTGGGTGATTGGGCGATAATGCGCGTTTCCCCGTCAAATGGGGTTTCTTCTCCCCCGTTAAAGAAAAATGTCACGTGCGGGTATTTCTCTGTTTCGGCCGCGTGCAGCTGGGTTTTACCCGCTTTGCTAATCGTCTCGGCCAATGTCATAGCGATCGACTGTTCGGGGAACATGATTTTGGTTGGCAAGTCGTCCGCATATTTGGTCATGCTAAGCACGGTCAAATGTTGAATAGGATCCCGTTGGAAGCCATCAAATTCAGGCACGACAAACGGCCGGACAATTTGGCGCATCCGATCTGCCCGGAAGTTGAAGAAGAGCAACACGTCACCGGTATTAATCGTGCAATCTTCATGCCCATCAATGAGGGCTGGCTTCACAAATTCGTCGGTGATTCCTACTGCATAGCTGGCCGCCATCGCAGCAGATGCACTCGGGAAACTCGTTTCCGCTTTTTGGTTGACTATGGCGTTATAGGCCAACTCGGTCCGCTCCCAACGTTTGTCTCGATCCATGGCGTAATACCGGCCGCTGATCGTCGCAATCCGGCCGATTCCCAAATCAGCCACTTTCGCTTCTAGCGCTTCCACAAACTCCGCTCCACTTTCTGGGGGGGTGTCTCGGCCGTCGGTAATTAGATGAACGATCGGATTGATGCCGCCCCACTTTTTAGCCAAGTCGAGCAAAGCAAACATATGTCGCTGATGGCTGTGCACGCCACCGGTCCCTTGCAATCCGATTAGATGGAGCTTGTTGATGCCATTGCTCGCTAAAGACAATCCTTCGCGCAGCGCTTCGACATTCACCAGCTGATCTTCACGAATCGCTTTGTCGATGCGAGTAATATCTTGATAGATGATACGGCCGGCACCCAGGTTCAAGTGACCCACCTCTGAGTTACCCATCTGGCCGGCCGGTAAACCGACCTCTTCCCCAGAAGCGTCTAAAACAGCCCGTTCGTGATCGGCCGTCCAGCCATCTACATTGGGGGTATTCGCCTGCTTGACCGCATTGCCTTCAACTGCGTCACGCATGCCCCAGCCATCCATAATTATTAGTGCTACCGGTTTTGTCATGATTTCCTTTGCGAGTAAATGCTACTCTTTTTCGAGAGATAAAATGCGCCAACATACGTTTGTGCCTTGAAACAGGAACTTAAATTGGTCATGGCGCTTTATCTGTTTTTAATTCTATGTGGGGTGGCTCCGATTTTACCAGAAAATTTAAAAGGGGATGGAATCAAACTATCTTCTTAATATCGCTTTAGCCGACTCTTGAAAATGCATAAAACTGGACCTGTTTCATCGGCCTTATACCTTTCCTTGAAGCTCTGAAAGCGCCTACTTCTGAAGTGCAGGCAAATAAATGCGCATCGGATTTGGCTCGCCGGCTAGCAGGGTATAGCTAGAAAAGAGATCAACCTCAACTGTCAGCTGATTGTTCACAGTGTCGAGCACAAACAGATCGGGCTGCTCCCATCGCTGATTGGATCGGTTCATGGCAATCGGACGTATTTGGCGCTCGTTTAAAGACTTAGCATCGATCAAGTCCTGATCATACCGAAGCGTGACGAAGGCAGATTGGTAATTGCTGTTTAAAAGCGGGTTTCCGAATGAATCAAACAGACTAATAGAGTAGCCGGGGAATAGTTGCTGATGGAAATATTTATCAGCCTGTGGCGAGATCGGGCTTACTTGAATGTAGGCGGTGCCGGTGACCGGCAAGGTTCTGGCCGGAATAAAAAGCTTAAGCCGATTATCGACGTATAAATCGGCCGGATAAGCGGTATCGATCGGAAATATTTGTGGGGATGGCTTCCGCCGCAAATCGTTTAATACAAGATCTAAAGTCTGATTACCCGTTGGTGTCACCTCTTCTGCCAATCGATAAATCGCATCCTCCGTCTCGTAAAACGCTTCGATTTCCCAAGTTTTATCGCGCAAAAGGGGCAAGGTATAAAATCCGCTTGGCTGCACATCAACCATGATGTTGCCCCCGTCACCCGTTTGGGCCCATAGCTTAATCGGCCCGGTGATCGGTGCAGCATCTGAGCGTGTGATATTACCGGTCAATGTCATGTTCGATTGGCGAAAAGTTAGATCGATGCCCGGCCGAATCACCTTAACCCCGATATTGAGCCGTCTTGTAGCAGGCGGGATCCACCCATTTTGACTGGCGCCATCGCTGTCAGACCACAGTGTGTAGCTGCCATGGGGCAAATTGATGTAGTAGCGGCCGTCTGAATCGGTCTGAACTTGTAAATAGACCTGTTCCAACACGGCAGATTCCCCTCGTACATGAACAAAAGCATCGGCTAGTGGATTGCCATCTGCCCCCATGACCCGGCCGGTCACGGCGGAGTCTCGCTTGGCGACCGGTAGGCTAATCTCTTGAATCGGGGTTCCATCAACTTCCAATGAAAATGCACGGTTCAACGGCAAATGGGTTGAAGGGTTAAACCCATACCCGATCGCCCACTCCCCCATCGGCAGCTTTTGTTGGTAGACGCTCGTAACAGGATGTTCGACCGCCTGATTAAAACTTTCTCCACTTGTCCCCAAGACCGACCCACCCAAACTCGCCACCGCTTCCTCTTCCCGTGGATCCCAGAAAATCGCCTTAACCGTGGTAGTTGCAGACAAGACCGGTAGGTCAACGGCTAAAGTTTGACTGTTAGCAACTGTTATGGCGACCGGATCTACGGCTAAATGCAGGTTGTCAGGCGACAGGCTCGGCCGCAGGTTGTACGTACCATCTGGCAAATAGAGGTGAAACGTCCCAGATTGGACCGAGGTGGCTCGAACCCCATTGCCCAATGCATCTTCGGCCGTGACCCACCCATCTAATTCAACAGGCAGACCGGAGGCATCAACCCATGTGCCGGTGATTAAATTAGGCGCAGGCTGTACGACAAAATCAGAAACGACAACCGTTTGGCTCACACCAACTGTGACCGATTTTAGATCTCCGTCAAAAATATAGGGGGCATCGACAGGAACGGCTGGCTTCAAGTACCAATCACCCGCGACCACTGGGACAGTCATCGTTTCAGTTGGGGATGAGATGCTGACTGAAGCTCCGCTTTCCGCCGACCAGGCGATTAGATCAACCCCACCCACTTGATTCCCCTGCGGGTCGACGATGCTGGCCTGGATCGCTGATGATTTGTGGATTAAGCGAATCTCACCGACATCGATCAGATCGCCTGGCTGCAGATTAATCGTTTGTGGGGGCGGCCCCACATAATCAGGATTTTGGGGCAATAGCTGAAAAGTAAATTCACCGCTTCGAGCCACCCGCCAGAAAAACCCATCATAATCTCGTGCGGGGCGGCTAATGCCATACCCTTCGGCCGTTTTTAGTGAGACAACAACATCAAATGGAGGGGCAGAACCATCAGGCATTTTTACAAAACCGCGTACAACCGACTGTGACGATAAAAATCTAAAGTTTTGCACCTCGGTCTCGTTTTCCCCATCCAGCAAAAAGTTGAACACGATCGGCGAGTCGTTCCAATACCAATCATTTGGCACAGTTGCGGTTGAATGCTGAGCAGTGATCGACCATAGACCACTCCCAAGGGTGAGCGTGTAATTGCCACTCGCATCTGAAATTGCGATCGCTGTCTCACCATTGCGCCGCCGCTGGGCCAAAACCATCGCCCCCTCAATGGGTGATCCACTCCCCGATTGAAGATAGCCTACAATCTGGTTGCTTTCATCTGCGCTAAGCATATTTCGATTCGCAGGCAATGCGGAAACCGGTTGAATAACTGTGATGAGGATGGCGATTAAAAATGAGCTAATCAGCAGGCTTTTTAAAATCGAGGCGAGAGGGGTTCGGGTCAGGGAATACTCAGGTGACATGGTCTTCTTGAAATTTTATTGAATTCAACTAAATACCTGCACCATGCTTCAATCGAATCCAAAACGATATAGCCGAGCAAAAATCTGGCTTGACGATGTGGATTATGCGATTGCAAAGAGCACCCACTTTTAGGCGGTTTCTCATTATGGCAAAGGTATAGGCTTCAGTGTTGTTTAAATCAGATCAAGCTGTAAACTTGGCACGTAGATAAATAGTCATACCGGAGGAAATATGTCATTTAAACAAATAGATAAAAATATAGCGGGTGATTGCTATACATCCACAGAAGCGATGGACAACTTGACCATCATGTGTGATGAATTTGGCTCCCGTTTCGGCGGGACGCCTGGGGAGAAACAAGCGGCCGATTTCATGAAACAAAAACTAGAATCCTACGGGCTAACCAATGTTCGTTTAGAGCCTTTTGAGTACACCGGCTGGATTCGCGGATCGGCAAAGCTTGAAATTATCGAACCGATTCAAAAAGCAATCCCCTGCATCAGCTTGCCCCACTCTCCTCCGGCTAATTTTACGGCTGAACTTTATGATGCTGGGGACGGTGCCCCTTCGATTTTTGCAGACGATGCAGACAGCATGAAGGGAAAAGTTGTTTTAGCAGACAGCCAAACGTACCCGGCCGGTTCTAAACGATGGGTCCATCGGAACGAGAAATATGGGCGCTCGATGTTAAACGGGGCCGAAGCGTTCTTGTTTATGAACCACTACCCCGCTTATGGACCAGCCACAGGTGGAATCGGTCATAACGGCAAAGGTGGCATCATTCCCGGAATCTCCGTTTCTTATGAAGACGGGTCATTCCTGCAGCGACTGCTCAAGCGACATGGAAAAGTCGTGCTAAAAGTTGTGACCACCGATGAGAACAAACCGATGACATCGTGGAACGTCGTTGGTGACATCGTGGGCGACGGGTTAAGCGACCAAGTCGTCATGCTAGGCAGCCATTATGATGGTCACGATATCTCGCAAGGGGCCCAAGATCCCGCTTCTGGTGCGGTTTCTGTACTTGAAACAGCCCGGTTGCTGGCGTCCCATGCGGGCAAATTGCCTTGTACCGTACGCTTTGCCCTGTGGGGGGTTGAAGAAATCGGCCTGATCGGTTCTTATATCTTTGCGGATAAACACGCGGCCGACATGCCAAACTACCGCTTCTACTTCAATATGGATGGGGCTGGCAGCGTTAAAAATAAAGGGGTCAACCTAAATGAATGGCCGGAAATCGAAAGCTTGGTCAAAGATTGGGCGCAGGATATCGCCTTTGATTTCAAGACCAATCAATCGGTTCATGCCCATTCAGACCACTATCCATTTTTGCTAAAAGGGGTCCCCACCGGCGGCCTTGAAAGTGTGCCTAAAAGCACCGGCGGGCGCGGCTATGGGCACACCGCTTACGACACGCTCGACAAAGTCTCTTTGCGCGAGCTGCAAGATGCGGCTTACCTCGCCTCACTGGTCGCCTTGCGCGTTGCATCGGTGCCAGCGGCCGACTGGAAAGCGACCCATCGCACACCGGCCGAAGTCGAAGAGCTTTTGGCGATGCCCGACTATACCGAAGTGGCTGAGTTTGAAAAGATGATCGACGCCCATTACACCAAGTTAGGACTGTAATCGCAATATGCTAAAAGGCCTTGATATTTATAAAGGGCGCAAGGTGCTCATCACCGGGCAAACCGGCTTTAAAGGGTCATGGTTGACCGGTTGGTGCCTGCAGTTGGGTGCAAATGTGGTGGGCTACAGCCTGCCACAAGCGCCAACCAGCCCGTCTAACTACGAGCTGTGCAAACTGTCTGGCCGCATTCATGAAGTAAGCGGGGACATCAACGATTTTGATAAAATCAACCAGCTGATCCAAGATGAACGGCCGGAGATCATTTTTCATATGGCGGCCCAGCCGCTTGTGCTGCCTTCACTTGAGAACCCACGAGAGACGTTTGCCACCAACGCGATCGGCACCATTAATGTGTTAGAAGCGGCTCGTCATTGCGACGCAGTAAAAGCGGTTATTTGTATTACCACAGACAAAGTCTATGAGAATGAAGAATGGCTGTGGGGATATCGTGAGGTTGATCGGTTGGGCGGCAAAGATCCGTACAGCGCCAGCAAAGCGATGGCAGAACTGGCGATTAACTCGTACGTGCAGTCGTTTTTCCGGCCGGAATGGTACGGTGACCGGCACACCGTAGCGGTCGCCTCGGTACGCGCGGGCAACGTGATCGGGGGTGGAGATTTCGCTGATTTTAGATTGGTGCCCGACTGTATGAAGGCGCTGATCGACAACGGCCCCATTGTGGTGCGTAATCCCAACTATATTCGGCCGTGGCAGCATGTTTTGGTCCCATTAGGCGGTTACCTGCTGTTGGGGGCGAAAATGCTACAGCCCGGTGCAGAAGCGTACATCGGGGCGTGGAACTTTGGTCCGCCAGAAATGAACGGAATTACGACGAGTCAGATCGCAGATCAGCTGATTGAACTATGGGGAAGCGGCAGTTGGCTGTGCGAAAATTCTGACAGCGACAAGCTAGAAACCAGCTATCTACGCCTAAGCTGGGAAAAAGCGGCCCGACAGCTCAACTGGCAGCCCGGGTATGACTGGAAAGACACGATGCGTGATATCGTGGAATGGTATCGGGCTTGGGATGAAGGGAAAGACTTAGAGGCGCTTATGCAGGCGCAAATCAAACGTTATGCAGAATCGGTGACGGTGTAATACCCGTTGCCGGCACATGATTGACACGTCGGCCGGCCGTCAATAAGCACCTCACGCTCGTTGATGACTTCTTCGCCACACACGGCGCAATCAACCCGAACAAACGGCCGGCTAACAATTTCGCGTACCGGCCGCGATAGTTTGACCGGTTCAATCGTCAAAAGTTGATCTTCCGGCATTTGCTGATATTGCTCTAGCATCGCTATGTATCTGGCTCGACGTGAGTCAGCCTCCTGTGTCATTAAATTAGATACTGTTTGGCGCAAGTCTGTACGAGGCGCGACCCGCACCGCCTGCTCGCTTTTCACGTCGACAAAAGTTACCCCGATACGGCCGATATCATTGATACGCATCGTTCGCCGATTGACGCTACAGCCGGTGGCCGCCTGCACCCCGCTCACAAAACATCCGTCTGTTTCAGCGATAACGAGCAACCTTTTTTGGCGAATGGGCAACTTAAAGTTTAGCTCACGCATGCCGGCTACGCCTACACGCACTCCTAACACCTGACGCGGACATAAATGATGGTGCATCGATGCTGATTTTTCTAACAACGGCTTTAGCGCCGCCAACATCTGAATGTCGCCTGGCTCTACCGAAATGTGCTCATATCCACTCATAAAACAACCTATTAGCGATTAAGGGCTGGCAAAAATATAGTTTCAATTGTTTCAGAAACGTATGTTTGCAAAATGCCGTTATCCAGTTCAACATATCCCCAATCCTCAGGTGATATCGGTTCAGAATCTAAACCTTCAAAGCTAACTGAGTAGAGCGGGTTTCTAATTTTACCCGGTTCAGCGGGCACCTGGCCTTGCCAATCGACTTGTTTGGTTTCACCGGGTTGGATCTCAGATAAATGAAGAGACAGGTTGGAATTGGTTGAATCTTCTGCTTCAATCTGCGTGATTGATGGGGGAAGAGTCGAATCAAACGTTATATTTTCAATCATATCTCCCCCAAGATTGGTCACCTTGATCGACCATGTCCCAATTTGACCTGGCTCGATATGGCCGGGGCTTAAGAATTGGATCATTGCGGCGTTTGATCCCATCATTTGAAAAATTTCCCCTGCGCGTAAATCTGCAACATAAAGTTCACCTTCATTGTCGATACCAAAAGATGAAATAAATTTCCCTGATTTAAAAACCAGTCTACTGTCAAATGTGTCAAGATCATTCCGGTCAATGGCCCAGAAATTCCCAGAAATAAAATCTGCATAAAAGTAATTCTTTTGCAATTCTGGGAATGTAGATCCTTGGTAAACGAAGCCACCTGTCACAGACGAGCCTAAAAATTCTCCTTCAGCGTTTTCACGAGCGTATGCATCTACAGGGAAAGTAAGCAAGGTATCTGCATGTTGGAAGCAGCCGATGTTAAAAACGTCCCATCCTTCATAGCAAGACCAACCATAGTTGCGCAACACGGTTGTGGTTCTTGGTACGTAGTTGATTTCTTCAAACCGATCTTGCCCCACATCCCCCACCCACATTCGGTCCGTATCAGGATCTAAGCTGTATCGCCATGGGTTTCGCCAGCCGATTGATAAAATTTCAGGGCACCAATCGTCTTCACCTCTTGGCCGGGGGTTATCACTCGGAATGGTGTAGTTTCGCACTCGGCCGCAGCCGTTTTCTGAAGAGAGCGAGTTGTCATGTACGTCAATACGGATCATTTTTCCTAGAAGCGATCTTTTTGAATTGGCACGCTCCAGCGGGTCACCGTACCCACCGCCATCTCCCATCCCGATCACCAGACTACCGCTGCTATCAAAAACCAGGTGCCCCCCGTTATGACTATTGCCATCCTGAGCAATCTCGATAATGCGAAATTCAGAGCCTGGGTAAGCGGATCCTGTTTGGCGATTATAGGTATATCTGCCGATAACAGTGTCGCCAAATTTGCCCGGGGTGTTTTCGGTATAGTTAACGTAAAAATAGCCATTTTCACTAAAGTTCGGGTCAAACGCCAAGCCAAGCAAGCCTTGCTCCCCTTCCAAAGCGACATCACCTTCCAAATCTAGCAATAGATTCGGCTGAATCAGTCCGTCCTCAAGTACTTTTATTTTCCCGGCCCTTTCGACAATAAACAGACGGTTATCACCGGGGATGCCGGTAGACACGATCCCAAGTGGCTGCTCGAACCCGCGGGCAACCAAACGCAAATTGATAGATTCAAAACTATGACCCATCTCCGGATCGGCTTGCAACGGTTCAGAAGAATGAGCATTGTAGGTTATCGATAGCAACGCGACTGCAGTTACAAAAAGTGGTATGTAAATGGATAGTCTTCGGGTATTGGGCATATAGCGATTTCGTTATTTTCGGTCTTTGTTCAGCACCCTTAACTTAAACAGAAGGGGCAAATCATTTTTACAACTTTTTCTACCAAAGAAACTGTTTCAAAACGAGCAACTGTATCAAATTTTAAACAATCACCCATTCATCCTCCAAGACTCTTTTATTTGTCGCTATCGTTTTCACATCACAAAAATCAGCTATGCAAATCGTACAGAGCTGGTGATTTTTTTCCGCTGATCAGTGGGAATTTTTGGTTTGTTTAGCCAATTGTCAAATATCCACCAAATGGTTAATATCCGCATCGTGGATATATTATGATTCAATCTGTAGAAAGAGCATTCAAATTGCTTTATGCCATCGGCCAAAATGCAGGCCTTATTTCTGTTTCTCAACTTGCACGGGATGTTGATCTGCCGCGAACCACCGTTGTGCGCTTGCTGGAAACATTGCACGCTGTAGGTGCGGTAAAAGCGGGCGACAGTGAAATAGGGCAGGATAATTATCTGCTTGGGGATCAGATTATGTCGTTGTTAAGCACAACTTCGTGGCAAGAGCAAATGCACGCCATTGCCCAACCGATCTTGCAAATACTTGCTGAAAAAACAGGTGAAACGGTCTATTTATGTCTGCCGGACGGGGACCAAACGCTGTTTGCATCCCAACTTAACTGTCGCTACAAAATCCAAATGTCAGATTCAACCGGCCACCGTCACCCGATGCATCTGACCTCGTCCGGAAAGCTATTCTTGGCTTACCGGTCTGACAAAGAGCAGGCGGCATATTTAAACCAGCAGCTAGAAGCATATACAGATTTTTCAGTTACAGATCCGGCCGTCTTGCGCAAGCAACTTGAGTTATCCCTCCAGACAGGGATCGGGTGGACGCGGGATGAGTATGAAATCGGCTATATCGGCATTGCGGCCCCGATCTTTAACCAACACGGGGATGTCGTAGCTTCTCCATCTTTGGGGGCGCCCAAATTTCGAATTCGAGATGCACGGCACGAAGAAGAATATGCTCAACTGGTTTGCGAAGCTGCGCAAAAAATAAGCAAACGGTTGAAGCTAAACAGTAAAAATGATGGCGTGTAATCGCCACCCAAATACAACACATTAGGACAAAAGGAAATTCTAGAAATGTTTGAAATTGGTATTGTACAACGCACCAGAACGACACCGTTCTATGAAAGTATCGTCAAAGCAGGGGTTAAAGGATTTACCGTCTACAATCATATGCTTTTGCCAACTTATTTTGAATCGGCCGAAGCTGATTATTGGTACCTGATCAATGGTGTTTCGATGTGGGATGTGTCATGTGAACGTCAAGTTGAGATCACAGGGCCAGATGCATTTAAGTTGGTCACCATGATGACGCCAAGGAACATCAGCAAATGCAAGGTGGGGCAAGGTAAATATGTGCCGATTGTTGACCACAATGGGGGCATGATTAATGACCCGATATTACTCAAGCTGGCCGAAGACCATTATTGGCTCTCGATTGCAGACACCGATGTTGCACTCTGGGCCAAAGGGTTGGCCTTAGGCATGGGGTTAGATGTGAAGATAGGAGAGCCAGATGTGTCTCCGTTGGCGGTTCAAGGGCCAGATGCTGACAGAGTTTGTGCAGATCTGTTGGGGGACTGGATTTACGACCTAAAGTATTTCTGGTTCCGTGAATACGATCTAGACGGCATCCCCCTCGTTGTGCAGCGTTCCGGCTGGAGCAAACAAGGTGGTTTAGAACTTTACTTGCGCGACGGGTCTAAAGGGAATGAGCTTTGGGACAAGGTTGCTGAAGCGGGCAAACCATACAACATCAAACCTGGCTCACCATCCACTATCGAAAGGATCGAGCACGGGCTGTTTTCGCAGGGGAACGATATGACGATTGAAAACAATCCCTTCGAAATCGGATTGGGCAAATATTGCGCAGTTGATCAAGAAGCTGATTTTATTGGCAAAGCGGCATTACAACGCATTAAGGCGGAAGGGGTTACCCAAAAATTGGTGGGGGTTGTTTTACCCGATGTCACGATCAAGGGGATATCTCGCTGGGCTCCACTGACCTCTAGTGATGGCCAAGCGGCGGGTAAAATCACCAGCCTGACCTATTCACCTCGTCTGAAAAAGACGATCGCATTCGGGATGGTGCCGATCGAGTATACAGAAATCGGTACAGAATTGATCGCACATACGGACCAAGGTGAAACAGCGGCCGTGGTGCATGAAACCCCGTTTATCAAGTAGTTAACCTAAGATAATCGATCGATGGAAAACTAAGCTCGACTTTGTACATTAAGTCGAGCTTAGTTCTTAAACTTTGTTTTCCACCGATTCCTGCAATGCGGTACCCATGCTGGGCTATGTAGAAGTGTCGCACAAGATCGGAGCCTTTATCCTCGTTTTCTAATTAAATCGGGCTAAAATCCGGCCGAATGAACTTAATCCTAAAAAATCGGCAGTTTTTCGCTTTGTGGGTTGTCAATCTACTAACAACCTTGGGGTTAGAGCTATACACCATCACCCTCCTTGTTTCTGTTTTTGAACAGACCGGCTCTACGCTGCAAACGGCCGGAACCATGGTGGCTCGCACACTGCCTGCCTTCATCTTAGGTCCGGTAGCGGGCGTTCTGGTCGATCGATTTCGGCGCAAAAATGTACTCATCAGTATGGACGTCTTGCGCCTCCTGCTTGTCATCGGCAGCTATTTGCTTTTGCAAGTTGATGGGTCACTATCGGTTTGGAGCAGCTACTTGATTTTAGCCGGTCTTTCGGCCGCAGATGTCTTTCATCGTCCGGCCGCGCTTTCTCTTGTCCCCTCAATTGTTTCTGCAGAAAAGTTGGTCCAGGCCAACAGTCTGATTCTAGCGATCCGCCAAATTCTTATGGCGGTCTCCTTTGCGGTTGGGGGATGGCTGGTCTTGGCGGTGCCGCTTGATCAAATCGCCATCGGCATCATGATCCTATTTGGTGTTGCGATTTTAGCCGCCTCTATGCTTCAAGTTGAACGCCGAAAAGAGCGTGGGAAAGCCGAAAAAGATGAAACGGTGTGGCAGGCGTTTATTGCCGGTTGGAACTATTTAAAATCACATCCTATCGCTCGGCCGCTGACGATAATGGAAACGATCGAGCATGTACCCCACGGCATTTGGACCGGTGCGTTGATGCTTGTTTTTGTGATTAAGGCACTTGGGGGAGATACCGCCGAGTGGGGCTACCAAGTCACCGGTTACTTCTCGGGCATGATTGTCGGGTCATTTGCGGCGATGTGGATGGGTGATGCGCTCAGTAAAATCCCCGGCCGGATCATCGTATGGACTGCAGTATTGGTCGGCTTTTTGACCTTTGCGTTTGCATCTAGCCCCAACATTTGGGTCGCAATCGGGGTTGCATTTGTATTTGGCCCACCGTTCGCCGTGCGAGACGTGGCCCAAGATGCACTATTGCAGGGGACGGTTGATGAAAATCAATTGGGACGGGTTTATGCTACCCGCGAGATGTTACGGAATATCGTTTTTATCATCTCTGGCCTCTTTTTTGCGTGGCTTTCAGATTTCTTCCCAATCCGCACCATTTACTACATCGGGGGCGTTTTGTATTTGGTGACCGCCATTTACGCGGTCACCAACAAGCCGTTACGCGAGAGCAAATTAGAACCCTCGACCAAGTAAAATCAGCGCGCCCGTAGGTGGCTGACTTGATGTGGTAAGCCAACCGAATGGGGTCCAAGATGGAACGGAGCCGCTTTGAAGCCCATCCCGTTGACCGCCTCTAAATAGCGAATGACGTTTTGACCTTCGACCAACCCCATTGTCACCGGCAGTGAGCTAAACCTTGCCCGCAACAACCCTTCTAATTGACAAGAAGCCATGCCAAATGCTGGCAGTTGGGCCAAAAGCTGGCTCCCGTACTCGGCAAACATCGGGGGGACGTGGGCGGCCCGTTCCAAGCTGCCGATATCGAGCAAGCCACCCCCAACAACCATCACGTCTTTTTCTGTCGACATTCGTTTTAGCGCCAAATCAACATCAAAACAGTGAGGAAAAGAGTCATCAACGACCAGGGTGCCCGGCCGTAATTGGGCGATATCAAGAACATTGGCTTGACTGGTTGCCCCGACAATAATATCGGCCGAATAAAGCTGATCAGGAGCCCGCTTACCCCCGTGTAGCAGTTCAATTTCTCCTTTAAAGCGGTCTTCCAATTGAAGCACCTTTTTCAAGCGGTGAAGATGCTTGGCATTGGCGGCTACATCGCACAAGATAAGTTTTGCCGGATGTTCAGTTTGGCTTAAGAAGAGGCGTAAAGAGGCTGCCCCGATCGAACCAAGGCCAAGGAAGCCAATTGTGCTTTGATCTAATTGCGATCCCAACGCTTGAATCCCTTTTTGTAGATTCTTAACAACCGACACAACGGTCAAACTATGGCCCGTTGTTAACTCAACCTGGTTCGGCATTCGGCCTGCCAACCCAAAACCATATTCAGTTAATGATGGCAGCATGCCGGCCAATGCCAAAGAGGTCGCGCCTTGTGAGAAGGCATGCTCGGCCGCTTGGACAATCTTTTGGTTTAATAAATCTGCAGGGAGTGCGGCCAACTCATCCGCAAAATACGGCAAGGTGACTGTACCGGAGCGGCCCAATTGGCAATGCAATGAGTCAAGCAATCGGGGCTGTTGATCGACAAAGAGTAGATCGCGCACTTGATCGGCCGTTAGTGGAATCGAAAACTGCTCGATTTGACCCGAAACTGTGGCACGGTCGGGCAAATATCCGATCAACGCTGAATCTAAACGCAGTTTGTACTGCCCATTCAATTTGTCTGATCGGTTGACCGGCATTTGTAACCGTGTTGGTTGGCCCACTGGCTGCACAAGCCGGTTGAGCCTTTCTTGAAAACGGTTCACAAATTGATCAAAAAGCGGCTGATCAAACGCATGCCCACCGGCCGCAAACGTCAAACGCAATTTACCGTCAAGCAAACGGCCGGATACGAGCAGGTCTGTAGCTGAATCGACCGGTGCAATCGATGTTTTAGATAAATCCCACCGAATCTTTAAGTTCTCGCTTTCAAGTGGACCAATCGACTCAAAATCCATGAGGCTAAACAGAAATTGACGGCCGGTGATCGCCCCTTGCGGGGTATCGGCATGGGCCAATTGGGCGATTTGGCTTGGCAGTATCGGGTTCGAACGGGCTTGAGTCAGCAATTGGGCCATATCGGTGGGCCATTCCCCATTCTTACAGCCAAGGGTGTCAGGATTAAATCGAATCGGGAGTATCGACGCAAAACTGCCAAAAAGATGCATCAAATCAGGCAACGGGATATCCCGGCCGGATATTGCGGTGCCAATCACCAAGTCGGTTTGGTCGGTTAAGGTGACCAGCTGTTGATAGAGCGCAAGCAACAGCAAATCATGCAGAGTGGCCTTCTGATCTTGAGCAACCGTTTTAAGAGCAGCCACAACCGGCTCACTCATTTCAATCGACCGGTTGTGCCAGCGGTCAGGCTGCTTGGCTGGCTGATGCCAAGCAACAGGGGTTTGATACCGGCTTTCAAACTGGAATTTCCAAAAGGTCTGAGTCTCCGCGTCGATCTGATCTGAACGTTTATTTGCTAGCTCGATATATTCTTGAAACGTCGTGCTTAACGCAGGCAAACTGGGCTGCTGCCCTAAAACAAGCTGATCATAAACGGCAAGTAACTCTCGGCCGAACAGCCATCCACTAAAGCCGTCCCCGATAAAATGGTCACCCGCAACAAACCAAACCGTCTGTTTTGGCTGAATCTGCACCATTTGCAGTTTCAAAAGCGGCGCTTGGGTTAAATCAAACGGCTCAGCATTTTCCGCTTTAAATTGAGCAAATAGTTCATCAACTAAATCTGAAACATATTCCGGAGCGTCTGTGGTAACCTCTGAAAAAGGAACGGGCAAAAAATCGGCCGTGGGGAGTGTTTTTTGCAGCGGCGGCCGGGATTGCGGGACCAATACGGTGCGTAACATCGGATGACGATTAACCACAATTTGAACCGCCTGCTCGAATTTCAAATGATCCAATTCACCGTCTAAGTAAAAACAGGCGAACCAGCTGGTCGAAGCGTTCGGAACCAGCTTTCGCGCCATCCAAAACCCAACCTGAGCCGGGCTCAACGGGAATGGGGTCAAAGGGTCTGTTTGGGGCAGAGGTTTCGTAGCAACCTCCATTCGCGAAAGGGTTGCTAGGTAGTCGTTTTGCTCCTTAAACCGCCGATGTGCAAAGAGGTCGGATACGCTTGTAACCGGCACCCCCTCCCGTTTAAGCAAAACAACCAGTTCCATCACATGCAGCGAATCTCCACCCAGCGCAAAGAAGTCACTGTCATCATCTAGATCTTCCACTTTTAATAGTTGGCGCCATAGTTTGGCAAGATCAACCGCTTCTACATCGCCAGGGCCAGGGACTTCCTCGATTACTTGACTAACATCACTAGAAATCCCGATCGACCGACGATCGATTTTCCCATTGGGGAAGCGGGGCAATTGGTCAACAAAGTTTAGCTGGGCGGGGATCATGTAAGTGGGTAGCCGATCTGCTAAAAAGGGGCGAAGATCCGGCCGTGTTTGCCCCGACCAGCTGCCAACAAGCTGGGCGATCAGGGTTTTCGAGCCATCGTTCTCAACCAATCCAACCGCAGCCTGCTCAACTTGTGGATGTGAAAGCAGTGCCTGTTCAATCTCTCCTAATTCGATGCGGTGGCCACGAAGCTTCACTTGGTGATCGATTCGGCCGATAAACAGCAGGTTCTGGTCTGGCAAAATTTCTACCAGATCCCCTGTCGGGAAATATCGCCCATCTGCTAGATCTTTCCCCAATGGCTTTAATTTGGGGTCAGCGCACATGTATTTTTGGGCAAGCAAATCACCCCCTAGAAGCAGTTCACCCCGCTCCCCCACCGCACAATCTTTTCCATTTTTGTCTAAAACTTTGATTTTGACATCGGGCAACGGCCGGCCGATCGGCATCGACTTAGAGTCGATTTTTGTTCGATCTGAAACCGGCATCACGCAGTAAGTGCCGTTAATGGTGTTTTCCGTTGGTCCATACAGATTGACAAACTCGACCTCATTTGGCGAGCTATCCAAGCTGGTCCATCGATCGACCAACTCCATCGGTAACGCTTCCCCCCCAAGCTGAATTTGTTCTAACGTCATCGGCAACAGGCCGGGCTCTTGACGCCAAAAACGGACCATTTGGTCGAAGAGAGTCGGAACTGAGCTCCACTTCGTCACTTTGTTATTCACCAGCGTTTGTGCAAATTCAGGCAGATTCAAAACAAGCTCCCGGCCGATGGGCAAGATCGAGCCACCCGCCATGAGCGGAGCCAAACATTGGCGCAAAGATGCGTCGAAGCTAAGTGATGTGGCCCACATCATGGTATCGGTTCGCCGATAGTTCAGTTCATTCACTGCCCAATTTAGATAAAGGTCCAAACTGCCGTATCGGACCGGCACCCCTTTTTGCTCCCCCGTTGAACCGGAGGTAAAGATGATGACGGCCGTCTGATCAATTCCTCTCTTTTCTGGGCTGCCCAGCTTAACCCCTTTGTTGCACGCTGAAAGAGTGACCGGCCGTAGATTCTTTGGTAGCTCATCTGTGGGCAGACGATCAAGTTGACCCAGCAAAAAGGTCGCCCCGCCAACTTTTAAATTGCTGAGCAAGCGGCGCTTCGGTGCGGCCGGGTCTAACGGTAGCCACGTGCCGCCCCCCCAAAAGGTAGCCAATAACGCGCAAAGAGCAGGTTGACCTGGCTCTCCGATATAAGCCACCACATCTCCTGCTTTGAACCCTTCCGCTTTTAATTGATTAAGACAGTGGCCAACACCGTTACTCAGCGAGGCATAATCGACTTCCGGCTGCTTCAATGCTTTTGCATACTTTCGTTTTGAAAAACTTTGATTGATTTGCGCTAAGAACAGCGGCACCGAACCGGGCTGTTGTTTAGCCTTAGACTCAGAGACAGGTTTGATAGGCGGATCTACCATAGAAAGCGTCTCTTCTTTGAGCAGCTGCAACAAACGGCCGGTCAGTCGCTCAATTTGATCGGCCGAATAAAGGTCTTCACGATAGTTCCAAGAAAAATACAGGGTATCAAACGAGGTCCAGCAGACCAAAGAGAGGGTTGTCTGGGCGGTGCCGGTACGTGCGTGGATATCAATCAATTCAACCTGTTCCGCATGGCGAATAAACCTTGGAAAATGGGAAAAACTAAAGCAGGCGGCATGGGGCAAAGAATGTGATTGTCGCTGTTCGGCCGGAAAGAGGTCTGCCAACCGGCTTGAACAGAGACGACTGTGTTTGTGTACGTCTAACCAGCTATCTCGTACCTGTTGCGCCACCGCAGACAGATGGTCTTGAGTGCCAAATGTTAGCCCCAGCGGGTAAAGGTCCGCCATGCAGCCCACAACACGGTTTAACATCGGCAGCGGGTAGTCTCGGCGGGATTCAGCCACGCCGATCGAAAGTGAAGGCTTATCCCTCGTCGGTTCAAGTTCGGCCGCTAACGCTTTAAATTGGGCGGCAAGCAGCCAATGGAACAGGGTGACATCGGCCGCACGGGCGCTTGCCTTTAAGTGATCCAGCGTGCTTTTTTCAAGCTTAAACTGATGCGCCTTGTGTCGCCCTCTGGGGGATTCTGGTGCTGGATAAAACGGATGATCGGCGAGTTGGTTTTGCCACCAATCAAGGGAAGTTTGCGTCACGGGTGCCCCTGACTCTGCATCAAGCAAGCGGGCATAATCTGAAAATTTAGTCTCAGGCGGCGTAATTGAAGCGCCAGAGTAAAGGTCCCAAAACTCTTGAATCAAGTTCGACAGGCTCCACCCATCCCCAACAATGTGGTGCAGCCAAAACACCAGATGATAGATTTCCCCGCTGTCTTGAATAAGAAATAGCCGGAATGGCCATTCAAATTCATCGCTCAGTAAGTCAATCGGCCGGTTAACCAGCTCGTCCTCAATCGCAGAAAGCGTTTGGCCAGACTCAGCGAGGGAAATCGTTTCGATCTGCGGCAATGGGGCGATATCTTCTAGCGCTAGAATCAATTGCTGGGCACCGGCACCGCCAGGGTCAAAGGTAAATTTAGAGCGGCACTGTTCATGGGCATCTACTAATCGCTTCAAGGCGGTGTTCCCTTTTTCAAGATCAAAGCCCCCTTTTAACGAAAGCCGCAGATAGCCATAAGCGACATGTTCAGGATCACGCAGCTGCTGCGATAGAAACGAACGCTGCAACGGTGTTAGCTTACTCGAATCTCGTTTCGGCATCGGTTCAGGTAAGGTTTCAGCTTTCACTTCGGCCGGTTGTTCCACACCTTGCAGATGGGCGGCCAGCTTTTGTACCGTGTTGTGCTCAAAAAACAGCGTCGCAGGTAAACTGCCAAACCCGTGCTCCTCTAGCTTGGCCACCAGCTCCATCGCCCCCATCGAATCGATCCCCATATGGGAAAAAGATTGATCATGCGGAACCTCATCAGGCCCGACTTCAAGTTCATCGGCCAATAAGCCAACGATAATCTGGGCGATCGGTGCATCAGATTTATCCCCATCAAACACGACCGGCTCGATTTGACTATGCGCATCTTCCAGCGCGGAGCCACTTTCACCCATCGGCTTCACAGCCGTTCTTTCAGCCGCTGCCGGATTCACAATCAGCGTCTGTTGCAACCCCATCCCCAACGCAGCTTTAAATAAATCGTACCCTTCCCGATCAGATATCCCTTTTAACCCCAAGCGGTCCAAGTTCTCGAGTCCGCCCTGTTTGGCACCCTCTCCGCTTTCAGTCCACATCGTCCAATTGATCGTCTGGCACCCATGTTGATGGGCAAACCCGTCTAAATAACCGTTGGCCGCCGCGTAGCTGCTTAATCCGCCCGAAAATCGGGGCAGAACGGCCGAGATCGACGAAAAATTGATGAAAAAACCGGGCTGACAGTTAAATTTTTGCACCGCAGCATGCAGGTTTTGCACCCCAAGCATCTTAGGTTCCAAAATAGCGTTAAACGACGCGAATGAGGCAGATGCCAATAATCCGGCCTCTACTCGGCCTGCCGCATGAATCACCCCATCCAAACGGCCAAATTTGGCAATCACATCACCTAAAAGCTGATCCACTTCAGCAGATTGCGTCACATCCACCGCCAGATATTCGGCCGTCGCTCCGGTCCAATTCAGCTTTTCGATCAGGTCACGACGCTCGGCCGATTTCGACAACGGGGTGCGGCCGACAAGAACAAGCGTAGGCTGATGTTCCAAGGCCAGCCCCTTGGCGATGGCAGCCCCGACCCCTGAACCGCCTCCGGTGATCAGATAAACCCCATCGGCCGAAAGCGGCGGTTGAGCCAACTGCTGTTCCGGTGATACGGGTGAAATGTTTTGCACCAACCGCTGATTCGCCCGCCATACGACCGGCCGATTCGTTGTCGGCCGGATCAATTCTGCATAGAGCAACGCCCCAGTTATCTCTTGATCGTAGCTGATAAACTCAACCGGCAGATGTAATTCAGCACCCAAGGCATGGCTAAAACTAGCCAGCATGTTATCGGCCGCTCCTAAGCAGCTCTTCTCCCCACCACCATCAGTGACAAACGTAATCGACTGAATCCACGGGGAGCGTTGTTGGGCCAGCTGTTTTGAAACAGACCAGACAAATTCAGCATCTTTGCCACCACACGCCAAAATAATTAATCGACGGAGCGTATCATCGAGCAAGTTTAGTTTGTCGGGTGCAACAAACTGACAATCTATGCCCAAATGAGTCAGATGCATCACAACCTCTTGCGCTCGCTCTGGGTCGGATGAGGTTAAAACAAACGGCCGCTGATCGCTTAACCGGTCGGGAGCAACCGGTTGCAACGGTTCCGGCTGCCAATCGACCTGATGCAACCAGTCATCTTGGTGGGTTAACGAACGACTTAGTCTTGGCGCAGGCTTGGCGGGCGAATGAGACATACGGCAATCGATTCGTTGGAACTGCGGCATGGGGAGCGGCTGCCGATCTGCAACGGCCGCTTCTTGCAAAACGACATGCGCATTGGTGCCACCAAATGCAAACGCATTCACCCCGGCCAACCAAGGTTTACCGGCGTCAGAATCCCACTCAACCGGTTCTGTGTTGACTGTCAGCCCGACGTCTGAAAAACGAAGACGGCGATGCGGCCGTTGACAATTGATACTCGGCGGTATCGTCCTGTGGTGCAGGGCCAAAATCGTCTTAATGAGTCCCGCCATCCCAGCAGCGCTCAACAGGTGCCCCACGTTCGGTTTTACCGACCCGACGTAACGTTTGACCTGCTCGACCTCGTCTAACTCGTTAAAGAATCGATTCAGCGTTCGGGCCTCTACCAAGTCACCGATCGGTGTGCCTGTGCCGTGCGCTTCAATAAACCGAAGATCGGCCGGATCAACATCACAATTGGTGTATGCCGTCCGCATAACCTGCTGCTGCCCCTTGGTGTTTGGCGTCATCGGTCCGTGTGCGCGGCCGTCATTGTTAACCGCACTCCCTTTTAGGATGGCAAGCGCCTGGCCAGGGTTATCTTCAGATCGGCCGAGTAGAACCATGCCGCCCCCTTCCCCAAGCGTTATCCCGCAGTTTCGTTCATCAAACAGATAGCTTTTAGGCTCATCGGAGAGTGCGCCCGCATTGCTAAACGCCAAAGACGAAGTGGGAGACAAGTTTAAGTTAACGCCCCCAACAAGGGCGTACCGACATTCATTTTGCAGCAAGCTAAGTCGTGCCACATGCAGCGCCACCAGCGAAGAGGCACAAGCGGAATCAAAAGCGATCGTCGGACCTTTTAGATTAAGTGAATCAGCGATTCGCCCAGCGGCAAGGTTCCGCAAGTTGTTGGCCAAAATTGTGGGGGGTGAATCTTGTTCTGAAAAAAGATGATCAACCACATTCCTTTCATAATCGGCCTGAGAAATACCGATGAAAACCCCGACAGACTCCCCATCCAGGGCGGCCGGGGTGATCCCCGCATCCGCTATCGCCTCATAAGCCAGCTCGAGTAAAAGCCGGTGTTGGGGGTCGATAAACGGGGCATCTTCGGCCGAAAGCTGGAAGAAGCCTGGATCAAAACCCCAAACATCGTCTAAAAAACAGCCCCACTTTGAGGAGGTTTTGCCGGCCGTGTTTGGTTGGGCCGAATAGTAACGATCTGCATCCCAGCGATCGGGCGGCACAGGCTTAATAGCACTCTGCGCGTCTAGCAGATTTTGCCAAAACTCTGTGAGATTATTCGCATCGGGGAAGCGACACGCCATGCCGATAATTGAAATATCTCGTTCTACTTTTTGTTCCATTTTTTCCTCAATTCAATTATTGATGACCTTGCTTGGCAAGTTGCCAACCGATCAAATTTTATGATTCATCGTACGCCAAGCAAGCCGCTTTGCATCCACGAATTGGGGGATTGTAAATTCGACATGCCCTTTCCTGTGGGAGTCCCGCTCCGATTGTATGGAGGGCATAGAGTTGAGCTCGTCAACGATTTAAAACAGGATATATTTCCGAACAAACATCCCTTCGAAAAATTAAGGAGAGATTATGCATTACTCTGCAGATACTCCCCGTAATCAAAACAGTAATTTACGCAGCATCATTTTGCTGCTCATCGCATTTTTCATCTTCTCGATTGCAGATGCGATTGTCAAACTCCTTAGCAGTGACTATGCGGTCCTAGAAATTGTCACCATTCGAAGCCTAATCGCTCTTCCGATAATCTTTTTTATATTGCGGCGCAGTGGTCAGGAAATCAAAGGGATTTCTTCGGCAACGCAGCCGACCCAATTTTGGCGAGGCTTTGCCATGTTCGCAGCGTATCTCTTTTTCTTCCTCGCTTTGGCCGCCCTTCCTTACAGCCTAATGATCGGCATCTTCTTTTCGGGCCCCCTGTTTATCACCTCACTTTCTGTCCCGATACTGGGTGAATCTGTAGGATGGCGCCGCTGGATGGCTGTATTAATCGGATTTGTCGGGGTTTTGATTATTATTGATCCGCGTGGCACATTTGAACCCGCAACCCTTCTGGCGATAGCGGCCGCCTTTTGCTATGCGGTCAGCATCGTGCTAACCAGAAAAATGTCTGACAGCGCACAAGTTACAGCCGCTTGGACCAATTTGGTCTATATCGCTGGTGCTCTAGTTTTAAGCCCGATTTTCGCGAGCTTATCATTCGACAGCCTTCACCCCAGCATTGTATTTTTGACCAAAGCATGGGTCATGCCGTCATGGTTCGATCTCGGCCTCATCTCCCTTTTGGCATGTGGCTGGGGTGGCGGGATGGTCCTTCTTTCATCCGCCTATCGTAACACGCCGGTCGCAGTACTTGCCCCTTTCGAATATTTCTCAATGGTCTATGGGCTGGCGTTGGGGTATCTTTTCTGGCGTGAAATTCCAACCTTGCAAATGCTCGTTGGGGTTGCCCTGATCATTTGTAGCGGCTTATTTATTATTTATCGTCAACGAAACCAAAAGGAAACTGAATGATATGCATCGAATCATAGTCATGAACGACAAGCGGGTTGGGTAAAGCCGGTATGCAAAACGATCTACATGTCGGCCGCTGGGAAGAACGCTGGCACCCACTGCGGCAAGAATGGGTGATTCTAGCCGCCCATCGGCAAAACCGGCCGTGGTCGGGCGAAACGGTCAACAGCGGCCAGATCAGCTTGCCCAAGCATGATCCAGACTGCTATCTATGCCCGGGCAACCAGCGGGTAAGTGGATCGAGAAATCCCAATTATTCTGGCGCATATGTATTCGAAAACGATCATCCATGTGTCGGGCCGTTAGCACCCAAAAATCTGCCGCCGCCAACCGGCATCTATCAAAACAGACAGGCAGATGGGATCGCCAAGGTCATCAGCTATGGGCCGAGGCATGATTTGACGCTAGCAGAAATGGCACCGGCCGAAGTCGAGAATTTGGTGGGCACGTGGCAAGGAGAGTACGCGCAGTTGGCCCAACGGCCGGAGATCAACCATGTCCTCATGTTTGAAAATAAGGGAGAAGCGGTGGGGGTCTCGATGCCCCATCCCCACGGCCAAATTTATGCGACTAACTTTGTTTTCAAAACGATTGAAACAGAGGCAAAAGCCTCTGACCAGCACTTTGCAGAACATGGCAGGCGATTGTTCCAGGATATTTTGACGGCCGAATTAGCAGACCAAAAGCGCATTGTGGCAGAAAACGAAACAGCGGTCGCTTTTATCCCCTATTTCGGCCGCTATGCTTATGAGGTGTTTGTCGCCCCCAAACGAACGGTACCAAATGTGGCGGGGCTAACAGCGGCCGAGGTAGTAGATTTCTCAGCCATTTTGCAGCAGGTTCTGATCCGCTTTGATAACCTGTGGGAAATGCCATTTCCTTATGTGATGGCGTTACACAACGCCCCAACCGATGGTTCTGACTACAGCAACTTTCACTTTCATATCGAATTTCATCCACCGCTGCGCAAACCCAACCTGCTTAAATATTTGGCCGGACCAGAAATCGGCGGTGGCAATTTCTTGAGTGATACGGTACCGTGGGAGAAAGCGGCCGAGCTACGCAAATTACCATCTACCCATTACAGAGCTTGAGAGTGGCCGTTGGGCAAACACAAATTACCTTTGAAAACAGCTCTTCTGAATTAGGTCAATTTCAATTTCTGAGAGATTGTTCAGAGTAAAACAAATCATTTACTGGTGTTACGCGCTTTTTCGTCAGGGACAAGAAAAGTCTCGCATAACATGAGTCATTTACGAGGAAAAACGATGTCGATTCCCTCAGGAATAACCAGTCAGCTGGTCGAAATAGATGGACGGAGAATTCATTACCTAGAGGCTGGTAGCGGTGAAACGATCCTGCTGCTGCATGGGTGGCCAACCTCGGCATATTTATGGCGCAATTTAATGCTGCCCTTGGCCGAAACACATCATGTGGTTGCACTCGACCTGCCTGGATTTGGCCATTCAGCAAAAAACCCGGCCGATTCGTACAGTTTTACCTACCATGAAAGAATCATCGATGGGGTATTGGCTAAAACGGGGTCTGAAAAAACAAGCCTTGTCGTGCACGACTTAGGTGGGCCGATTGGGGTTTTTTGGGCGTTGCGCAATCCTGAAAAGATTAGCAAGCTCGCCTTGCTCAACACGATCATCTACCCTGAGTTTTCTCGAATGGTCAAACTGTTTGTCGCTTCCAGCATGGTGCCTGGGGTTCGCTGGTGGCTTTCAAGTAAGGCGGGCATTGAATGGGCGATGCGCTTTGGCGTGCATCACAAGGACAATCTGACCGACCAAGTTTTACGAGCGTACACCTCTCCATTTAAAACAAAAAACGAGCGTAATTCTCTGCTAAAAACGGCCCACCGATTAAGTATGAAAGGGTTTCACGAAATCACTGAAAAACTGCCAAGTTTACAGATTCCGGTCCGTTTGATTTACGGTGAAAACGACAGAATCTTGCCCAATGTAAGCCAAACGATGGAGCGGGTAAAGCGCGATGTTCCCCATGCGGAGCTAACTTCGCTACCTAACTGTGGCCATTTTTTGCAAGAGGATGATCCTGATGGGATTGCTAAGCTACTGGTTGAATTTTTCGCTGATTAAGCGAAGAGACTGCTTGATAAATCGAAAAAAGCTATCTTTTACAGGATAGACAGGATTTTCACGATGAAGCTTTCCCGTTTAACTATCCTGTTCATCTTGTTAATTCTGTCCCAAAAACATTTATTAAACAGTTTCTAATCAAAACAAATCGGCCGCCCCTCATTTATTACAAGAAGCTTTAAATCGACAATTCAGCTGCCCAACCGGTTTACAATCAAGCTCAACTATGTTCGAGAAAGTCTCTAAATGGCGTGCAAATAACCAAGCACGGCGCGAATTTCAAGATAAGATGAAACAGGAGAATCGTTTGCCCCCAGGGCAACGAACCACCTTTAAGTTCCCCGTCATACACATCGGCACCGTGCCGGATTTTGACCCGGACTCTTGGAAATTCAGCGTTTGGGGTGCTGTAGAAAACCCGATTCAGTTATCTTGGAGTGAATTCCAAGCCCTACCTCGTCAAAAGCTCAAAATCGATCTCCACTGCGTGACCCAATGGAGCAAGTTCGACACACATTGGGAGGGTGTGAGCATGAGCGGCTTAATTGAAAGTGGCTTGATTACCCCCAAACCAGAAGCGACCCATGTCATTCAAATCGCAGAAAAAGGATACAAGACCAATCTGCCGCTATCGATCGCATTGCAAGACAATTTTTTGCTAGCTACCCATTATGATGGCAAGCCGCTAGAACCTCAGCACGGCTATCCGCTCAGGGGGGTCATGGGGCACATCGTCGGCCGAGATGATTTAGAGGATGTCTATTTGTGGAAAGGGGCGAAATGGCTGCGAGGTTTAAAATTCACAACCAAAGACGAACCGGGCACGTGGGAAATTAGCGGCTATCACAACGAGGGTGATGTTTGGCGCGAAGAACGCTGGGGGCGGCGTTGGAATAAATAAAGAACCTGCTTTTTTAGGGAGTCCGAGCGACAAAATCAATATAAAGCTCAACCTCGTCTTCAACAAAATTGACGTGTGGCACATCGGGTACTTCAAGCTCATAGCTCTCGCGAGTCACCAAAGTGCTGGCAGAGCCAATAATCTCATCGGCCGAAGTTAGCGTGGCTGTCACGGCAAACGTCTGCGGCAGTGAGATTTCTCGAATCGTTAGATCTCCATCCAAATTAAAGGTAATTGTGTCACCAATCTGTGCCGTTTCCGGCATGTCCCGAATTTTTGTTGGCTCAAAGGTGATAAATTGATAGCTCTCTGATTCCAGGATTTTGGTTTGGATATTCCGCTTGCGCACAAACTCAACGGTGTAAAAAGTGTTCGCATCAATCTTGATGTCTGCAAGCTGAGTATTTGCAAGATTGGCGGTGTCGAGGGTAATGTCTCCAAAAACCTGGTCGGTATCCCCCACCACCGTGATTCGGGTCCACGCCCCCCAGCCGGTATCTGCGCTGCGCAAATCTTCGTCTAGCTCAAAACGGGCCATCGACTCACCTGGAACAATTGAATAGACGGCCGAAATTATTTCAGCTTCTTCAACGACCTCAACAGATTCAACGGCTGCCTCAACTTCAACAGAAGCAGACTGTTCAATCGGCGCGGATCCACTATCAGCTACAGCTTCAGACTCTTGGGATTGTCCACATGCGCTGACAAAGGCAATAGCAGCTAAGGCAAGTAAAAAGGTCTTGATCGAATCCATCGTTTTATTCCTGTGGGTAAAGACTGCAAGTTTAAGCCATTGAGATAGAATCTACGTTTGAATCATCATGACAAACGCCTTTAAACAGCTGATCGAAACCAACTATGCGGATGGGTCGTTTTTTGACCCAAACCGCAAGATTTTCTATGCGCGTGCCCCCGGCCGATTAGATCTCATGGGTGGGATTGCGGATTATTCTGGATCGCTCGTGCTCGAAATGCCGATTGCCGAGGCTGCAATGGCGGCCGTACAACGTCAAGATCAACCACTCATCGAAATAATTAGTTTGGGAGAAGAACGAGAGCCTTTTATGATGCCTTTGGCGGATCTTGGCACCATGAGCAAGCCCCGGCCTTATGCAGAGGCGGTCGATTATTTTCGCCAATCGGCCGATTGGGCCGCCTATATCGCAGGCGCATTTCTTGTGCTGATTCATGAACGCAAAGCTGAATTTACACAGGGTGCCAAACTTCTAATCCAGTCGCATGTTCCCGAGGGAAAAGGGGTAAGTTCATCGGCCGCTGTTGAAGTCGCCGCGATGCTTACCATAGCCGGGGCGTTTGGGATTCAGCTTGACGGGATGGAACTGGCGGCATTGTGTCAAAAAGTTGAAAATTTAGTGGCTGGTGCCCCATGCGGCATCATGGATCAAATGACCGTTGTCCACGGCCGACCCAACCAGCTATTGGCATTGAGGTGTCAACCGGCCGAGATTGAGGGCTTTGTCGAAATTCCGACTGACTTAGCCATTTGGGGAATAGATTCAGGGATACGGCATGCGGTGTCAGGGGCTGACTACGGCTCTGTCCGAATCGGTGCTTTTATGGGGTTGAAAATTTTGCAGCAAATCTCATCCCATGCACCAAAGAATTATTTGGCTGACATTCGCCCGGAGGATTTTGAGGAGCAGTTCGGCGGCCATTTGCCCAACCGATTAAGCGGGCAAACATTTCTCTCAACCTACGGGGCACTACCCGACACGGTCACAACGGTTGATCCCGAAAAAATCTATCCGGTCTTACAGCCAACGCGTCACCCGATTTACGAAAATGCACGGGTTGAACAGTTTCGACGCATTCTAAAAGGGTCTCAGCCCGATAAAGGTCCGCTTTTAGGAAAGCTGATGTTTGAATCACACAAAAGCTACTCAGCCTGTGGACTAGGCTCGAGTGGCACAGATTTGTTGGTCGAATTGGTACGTGAATTCGGCTTGGAGCATGGGTTGTTTGGTGCAAAAATAACCGGTGGTGGCAGCGGTGGTACGGTTGCTATTCTCGGCCGGGCCGATGCGACACCTACTGTGTTAGCTATCGCCGAAAAGTATGCGGACCAAACGGGTCACACCCCTTATCTTTTTCAAGGGTCTTCAAGAGGTGCGTTAAGCAAAACATAGTAGAGGATTTATGAGCGAATTTTTGAGCGGGCCTGACTTTTATGACAACGAGGAAATTTTCGATGTATACATGAACCATCGCTTAAATCGGCCGGAAACCCCAAACGGTACGATGGAAAAGCCGGTCATCTGGGAGCTAATAGGTGATGTATCTGACCAGAAAGTTCTAGATTTAGGCTGTGGCGACGGCCGGTTTGGCTTGGCGTTATTAGACGCAGGTGCTCGATCATATTTAGGCATTGATGGATCAATCAATATGATCGAAATCGCCAAAAAGAATCTTTCGTCATCAACAGCAACAGTTCAGCACACTTCGCTTGAAAGCTGGAGCTACCCAGCAAACCGGTTTGATCTCGCTGTATCCCGATTGGTTCTCCACTACATCAAAGACATCAATCGTGTTTTTAAACAAGTTTATCAAACGCTCGATAACAACGGCCGATTTGTCTTTTCTATCGAACATCCGGTCATTACTTCAAGCGAACGGCGATGGGAAGGCAAAGGCAAACGGCAGGATTGGCTCGTTGATAACTATTTCAACTCCGGCCGCAGGGAGAACAGCTGGCTGGGTGGGAAAGTTGTGAAATACCATCGAACGATTGAGCAGATTTTTGGCGGACTTCAAGACGCAGGATTTACGGTCGAATCATTGCGCGAAGCCACCCCAATTCGAGAAAACTTTATATCCAAAGAAACTTTTGAACGCAGGCAACGCATCCCGCTATTCTTAATTGTGTCTGCAACCAAAAACAAGTAGCTTTTCCCATACAAAAAGCACCGCAAAGCGGTCTGTTTTTTATAGTTCTACATTCAAAGCAATTGAGATAAACTAGGTCATGCTAAAAATGATCCTTGCGCGCATCGGCTGGGCAATCGCAACACTATTTGTCGTTTCAATCATAATTTTTATTGCGATCGAGGCGCTGCCTGGCGATATGGCGACCGCGTATCTGGGGCGAGATGCAACGCCAGAAAGCTTGGCCTTTTACCGAGAGGAATTCCGTCTAAATCGGCCGTTGCCAGCCCGCTACTTTGAATGGTTTAGCGGTATTATTCGAGGGGAATTTGGGGAATCCCCTTTGAGGTCGGAGCCGATCAGTCAGATTATTCGCTATCGATTCAGGAATACGCTTGTTTTGGGGCTTTCAGCCGCCATTATCGGCATTCCGCTGGCGATATTCTTGGGTGTTTTCACCGCGTTAAAAAGAGACCAACGGCCGGACATCGCCTTTTCAGCCATATCCCTTGCCCTCATGACCCTGCCTGAGTTTGTGATAGGCACTTTTTTAATATTTTTTATGGCGGTTAAAGTGAATTGGTTTCCAGCCGTGACCATGGTCGATGTCGAAGCCCCTGTTCGAGAATTGCTGCCCAATATTATTCTCCCCGTCATCACACTTACCTGTGTCATGGTTGCCCACATCTTGCGCCTTACCCGCACGAGCATGATCGACGTCATGACCAGCGAATATGTCGTAATGGCTCAAATGAAAGGGGTTCCCCGATGGCGCGTTGTCCTATTTCACGCGCTCCCAAATGCGATGCTGCCTACCATTAATATCATCGCTTTGACAATCGCTTGGCTGATGGGTGGCACCGTCATTATCGAGTCGATGTTTAATTATCCAGGACTGGGCCGTTTAATCTTAATCGGCATTAGCGGCCGCGATTTTATGCTTGTCCAAGGGATTGCGATGGTGCTGGCGACCGTCTACATCGGCCTCAATTTGGCGGCCGATCTTCTCAGCCTATTTTTGAATCCAAAGCTCCGGACAACTTTATGATTACCACAGCCCCATTGTCTGGCGCAAGATGCCCAGTTCCCCGGTGTGATATGCGTTGTGCGCCGCAATAATATTTATCTCCCGCAAAATGTTGTGCTGATGGTCACCACTATTGGGCAGCGGTGCAAATAGATCACGATCAGCATCATTCACAATATCAACCAGCGCCTGCCGATCTGCATAAAATGCATCGATGGTCGCCTGCCAACCGGCCTCGTCAATCTCTAAATCTTTATTCGGCCAGAAATCGTCTGGGAAATTGGGCCACTTGTAATCGACGTCTTCAATGTAATCTAGAATATCTTTTTGGCAGATGCGGATGTGCTCCAGCAGGTGCCAAAAGGTGTAGTCACAGTTGGCCGGCCGGGTGTTGAAATGTTCGGCTGGGAAATCCTTCACCCCATCCTCAAAGTCCATGTGGGCTTGCCGAACGGTCAACATCCGTACCAGTTGATTGCGCATTTCTTTGCTGTCCATCTATTTTTCCTCCACCATCTAAAACTAAAAATGATGATTTTTGTTTGATCTCTGACTCTAATTCACCCAATGAAATCGTCTTTACTTTTGTGATCGTCGCCTGCTTTTCACCCGCTGACAACTTCGGTGTAATCTCTTCTAGCAGCTGTTCAGCAATAGTTTTAGCATTCGCTTGGACCGAGGGATGATTAACCGCATAGCTGAGCCAAATTGCAGCGGAACCGACCCAGCCATTTTCGGCCGCAACCCGGCCTAAATAGACGACCCCGGTTAAAGCATCCGGCAAGGCATCAATCGAGATCGCTTGTTCCAAAGCCAGCAACAGGGTCTTTACAGCTTCTTGATAACGTTTCAGGTCAATATAGACCTTCCCTAACCCGTTGTAATTGGCCGCAATCCACCGCTGATCTCCCATCTCTATCGAAACAGCCAAGCTATTTTTATAATATTCAATCGACTCGTTTTGCCTACCCAACCGGCACAACAAGCCAGCGATATTGCTCTGAATAATCGCAATCGGCATCGGCTCCCCGACCTCTTTGGCGATCTCGGCCGCCTCCAAGTAAACGGGCAACGCCAGTTCTGTTTGTTTCGAACGGGTGTAATGGGAGCCGATATTGCTAAGCAAGTTGGCAATCCCCCGTTTAAAACCCCGATCCTTATGGATGGCTAGCGCCTCGTCCATATTCGCTTTTGATGCAGAATGATCTCCCGAGATCGCGCTGGCGATCGCCAAACCGTTTAGCGCACGAGCAACTCCGGTTTCATCTTTGATCGATTTAAAAAGGGACAAACTATCTTTAAAATGCTCGTTGGCCCCGTCATAATCACCACGTCTAACCAAAACAATGCCCAAATAGTAAAAGGCCTCGGCAGATTCTTTGACACGGTCCGCCTGTTGCAGAATCGGAATCGCCTCGTTTAAGCGATCAAGCCCTTTAGCAAAATGGCCCAACTGATAGTCAAAACTGCTCCCATGCACCTGCAAGATGGCTCTCGTTTCGGCTGACCAATTTGAAGCGTTAGCGAGTAAGTTGTCGATCAAAGTTTGCCCATCGAAAAACAAATTTTTACGGGTATAAAAATAAGATGCGACCGGCAGGATTTTCACCAATATTTCTTCAGCCAAAAGGCCTTCATTTACCCAATTAAAAACCGACTGCACGTTATCGTATTCAGCCTCGGTTATGGCGATCAACTGTTCCTCGTGCCCATACATCCGCGGTTCCAACCCACAAAGCAAATCTGCATAGTAAGCCCCAAACGCTTTGATTAGCTCTAGTTTTTGACCCACAGGCAGCTGTTCTAGTCCAAATTCTTGCAGCAGCGGATGAATGCGGTATCGTCCACCCGCCTCTTTTTGCAGCAACGACTTGTCAATTAGGGTCGATAACGTGCGCAGGTTAATACCGGCCACTTTCTCGGCCGCGGCTCGATCAAATCCACCACGGAAAATCGACAAATGACTAAAGCCCTCTTGCTCAAGGTCGGTTAATAACGACCAAGAATATCCAAACACCGCTCGGATGCTCCGCTGATGGCCAGGCACAATGGGCAAATCTGTCTGAAGAATATCGATGTTTTGCTCGATCTCGGCCGCAATTTCGTTGCATGAAATGACTCGAATCCACGCAGAGGATAGCTCAAGCGCCAAAGGCATCCCTTCAACCAAGTGGCAAATTTTTCGGATACAGTTGCGCTCATGATCGGCCGAAAAACTGAGGTCAAGCCGTCGGGCCCGGTCGATAAACAGCGTGGCGGCTTCAAAACTCCCATCCGTTTTATCTTGGTCTTTGTAGGGAAGCCCTTTAAGCGGCAGGACCCATTCGGCCGACAGGCGCAACGGCTCGCGTGA
Source organism: Chloroflexota bacterium (assembly GCA_020629055.1). Taxonomy (GTDB): domain Bacteria; phylum Chloroflexota; class Anaerolineae; order Promineifilales; family Promineifilaceae; genus WTJY01. The sequence goes on along the minus strand of JAHDEB010000048.1, from coordinate 1,563 downwards.
AGTCACAAGCAGTTTTAACCCGGGGGCAGCTTCAAGTAATTCCAAGACCAGATCGATGCCACCGAGCAAATGCTCAAAGTTGTCCATAACCAGCAAAATCGATTTTTCTTTTAAGAAATTAAACAGCTGATCTTTTGGGGTCAGCCGTGCCGCAGGGGCCAAGCTGAGCTCATTGATAATCGCAAGCGGCAAGCTGCTGGCGGTACGCAGCGAAATCAGCGAAACAAAAAACACACCCGCTTCAAATTTTGGCAAAATCGCACGCGCACACTCAATGCCCAATCGGGTTTTACCGATCCCACCTGTGCCGGTTAATGTCACCAAGCGAGATTCGCTCCCCTCTAACAAGCTGACAACTTGGGCAAGCTCGGCAGACCGGCCGATAAAGTTGAGCGGATGCTGGGGAAGATTATGAGGGGGTAAATTGACGTTTAATGATGCACCCTCATGATTTCGGCTGTTGGCTCCCCTTTCAACCGTTGGTCCGATTTCTTCCTGCTTGATCCGTTCATACAAGGCGTTTGTTTCGGCCGAAGGTTCAATGTCTAAACCTTGCCTCAAAGCTTGGGCGCATTTTTCAAACTGGCTTAACGCCGCTCCCCTATTTCCTGTTTGAGCATACACCAACATCAACTGACGATGGGCTTCTTCCCGCCATGGATCTAACAGTAACAGTTGACGCAAGTCTGCAATTGCCTGTTGAAAGCGTTCAAGCTTAATCCCATCAGTTGCCAGCCGCACATAGGCATCGATCGCTTTCTGCTGGCACCGCGCTCTTTGGCCCCCCACCCAATCTGAAAATATAGAGCCATCTTCTAAATCAAAGCCATGCAAAAACGGACCCGAATAGATGTGTACAACCTCTCGCAAGTCATCGCTCTGCAAGAATTGATCAATTGAAAATGGTGGGTTTTTGGCCGGGTCAAGGCCGATTTCACGACGATTGATGATTAAAAATTCTGCCAGCTCCGCCTTGAGCTTGCTGATGACGACGCGCAGGTTTGCTCGTGCGGCCGCCTCTTCCATATCGCTCCACAACAAACCGGCCAGCTGGCTGCGTGAAATCATGCCTTGATGTGCGGCCAGATAAAACAAAGCCGCCCGCGCCTTTTGCGAAACAAGCGACTCAAGCGGCATCCCATCGACGTGGATTTGCGGTTTTCCAAAAAATTGAATGGTCAGTTGAGGCATAGATTAACGCTAGATTTTCAATCGATTAACGGAGCTCGAATATGATGCTTGACGGCGCTTACTCAGAGTGAAAAGAGTTAGTCATATTAGATTCCGCCGCAGTCTTTACCAAAAAGATTGGTACATCTTTATGACTATTTATAACTATTCAGGTGTTTTGGTTTGCTCCCCTCTCCCAGTGGGAGAGGGGCTGGGGGTGAGGGGCTGAACTCCGTTCAGCTTGAGCCCAACTTTGTTGGGCCGTCCACCTCCCCTAGCCCCTCCTCATTAATATGAGGCCCTCATAGGAGGGGAACCAACCAAACCTGTTAAGTCACGGCTATTTTAGCGTTATTTCAAATTATCTCATACCAACGGAGGAAATATGAGCCC
>JAHDEB010000294.1 GCA_020629055.1 Chloroflexota bacterium | reverse complement strand
TGGTCGTTGTGGCTCCATTCAGCCGTTGTTCGGGCTTGGCTGTGCAAAGCCACGCTCTTTTTGCGGCTAATGGCTAGATTTTTCAATCCGTTAAACAGCTTGCCCGTTGGGGTTGAATTATTTTGACGCAGTTTTGCTGTTTTCCAATCCATCTTCGGCCGGTGTATCCAGCGGCTGTCGGCCGCTTTTTCAGGATCATTTTTATACGAACCGTCATTGAGTAGTCCCAACTCATCTCCCATATAAATGAGAGGTGTTCCACCTGCTGCAAAGATGACATTGTAGATTAGTAGGATCCGTTTTATGGCAAGGTCGATCTCATTTTGAAAGCCCCCTTCATAGGCGATTTCTAAACCTGCTAACGAGGCGGCCGAGCCACAAATTCGTTTGTCCCCCGTCTCTTCGTTCACTTGGAACGTCTCTCCTCTCGCCCAGCTGCCAGCAAAATGTCCGCTGTAAAATTCACTTAAAAAGTTGCGATGTCCATAACCTGAAAGCCCAACGGCCGCGGCATATTCATCCATAATGGCCCAGCCGATATCATCATGACAGCGAACATAGGTTACCCATCCGGCCGATTCCGGTAAAACGGGCAATTGCTGAAGCGAGTGGGTTGAAACTGTGACTTTTTGCTCTGCCAACATCGACCACAAATAGACCATCAGGGTGTTGTGATAGGCGAGCTCGCACTCTTTGCCCGCCATTTTGCCTGTGCCAAGATAAGGGACCACATCATCGGGGGCGACGATCGCTTCGGCTTTGAAAATTAATGCGGGGGCTGCCATTTTTGAAAATGCCCTAAACGCTTGAAGGATAGCGTGTGCCTGTGGCAAATTTTCGCAGGTCGTTCCCATCTCTTTCCACATGAAGGCGACGGCGTCCATCCGTAAGATCTCGACCCCGTGATTGGCCAAGTTCAGGATGATGTCAAGCATCTCAACGAAGACGGCCGGATTCGCATAGTTCAAATCCCACTGGTAGCTATTAAACGTTGACCAGACCCATCGATTCATTTGTTTGTTGTGTGAAAAGTTGCCAGGGTCTGTTTCAGGGAAGATCTCCCGTAAGTTTTTTTCGAATTGATTCGGTTTACGTCGGGTAGGGAAGGTGTGATAGTAATCTTGGTAAGTAGAGTCTCCCGCTTTGGCCCGTTCGGCCCACTCGTGATCATCGGCCGTGTGGTTACAGACAAGATCGGTACACAAACTAATGCCGTTCCCTCGTAACTCTTTCGCAACCGCTGCTAACTCATCCATACTGCCGATACGATCATCGACAGCGCGATAATCGATGACAGCGTACCCACCGTCGTTTGGCGCAGGGCGGGGCTGCAGCAACGGCATTAGGTGCAAGTAGGTGACCCCCAGCTCTTTTAAATAGGGGATTTGTTTTGGAAGCCCGATAAGCTGGTCAGCAAAGCGATCGGTATAGCAGATGTAGCCGATCATCTCTTGGCTTAGATACCAATCAGGTTCAACCGATCGCTGTAGGTCTAGCCTCTTTAAGTCGGCCGGCCGACTTTCATAAGCACGACAGGCCGTTTCTAAGCAACGATCAATCCACTGCTCAAAATCAGCTCGCTTTCCGTACAGTTGTTGCATCGCATGGCGCGCATCCTCTAAATGTGCTTGTTTGCGAATTGTAAATAAGTCAGTTTCTGACTTTGTTAATTTCTTTTTTTTCTTCAACCTGGCTAGATGATAAGGGCTGAACCTTGAATAACAGTCTCAGATTTAATGTTCAATTGTTTAGGAATTAAATCTAGTTTGAGACTATGAAGAGGTGCCCGTTGGAGGAATTAAAGTCCCGTTCCAAAGAACGAGTCATTGAATTTATTGATTGCTAAATCTATTTTGAAAAAAGGTTAGCTCAAAGTTTTCTGTATCCATTCCGGTTTTACCCTGAGAGAAAATGACGCTAAACGTTTTATTGGGAAATTGTGCTTTGAGCTTTGCTTTCCACATCGCCTGTATCATTTGGCCCAATTCTGCCAAATCTTTAGCGGAAACCGGTCCGTTGGCTGGCAGCATATCGATTAATCGACGTCGATTAAGCTGGGCTTCTACCGATGAGCGACTGTCGCCAACAATATTGAGTGTCTCTGCAAGTTGCAGCATGTTGACATCGCTAAAAATAAAACAGCCTTGACGCTCGGTAACCTCCGGCCAACAGATTCGCATAAAATCCATTAATGACGAGGTGTATGACGTAAAATAGCTATTAAACGTTTGTTCGATTAATTGTGGTTCTTCGAGGAAAACTTCCCCATTGGTAAATGCTTTCACAGATTTATCCCCCGGGTTGGACGGCCAATAGTTGGCGATGTTTTGACCTGCGTCAAAACGTTTGCATAAACGACATCCACCCATTGCACTGGCTTGTGTTTCGATTTCAATAAGTGGAAACAGTTAAGCAAATGCAATCGAATTAATCACTGGGATAAAAGTGTGCTTTGTTGTTAAATATTGAACCAAGTTATATGACAATTTGGCTAAAAAAGCCCGAAATCGATCTCGCTTGGGAACAAAGTATGACGGGCCTAAAGAGCTATCAACGGTCCATGAAAAAGCTTTTGTTAAAGCAGCCTATGTGCAACTTTGATGAAAGCTAACCTTTGACACTCCCCGCCAACAAACCACGGATAAAGTAGCGTTGCAACGAGAAGAAAACGATGAGTGGGAGAATCATTGAGACAAATGCCCCGGCCGTTAATAAGTGCCAATCATTGCCGCGTGACCCGACAATCTCTGCTAAACGCATCGTAACCACTTTGTTTTGTCCACCCAAAAAGATAAGCGCAACAAGATAGTCGTTCCAGACCCACATAAATTGGAAGATGCAGAACGAAGCGATAGCAGGCATCGAGAGCGGCAAGATCAAGCGCATAAACACGGTGAAGTGTGATGCACCATCGATAAATGCCGATTCCAGCGTTTCTCGGGGGAGGGCGGAAATATAGTTGTAAAAAAGATAGGTTGCTAGCGGTAGCCCAAAGCCGGTGTGGGCCAGCCAGATGGCTAGGAACGTCCCGTTGATGTTGAGCCCGTTAAAGTCTCGCAGTAGTGGGATCAGTGCGATTTGCAGTGGCACTACGAGCATTGCAACAACCATGATGAACAGGGCACGCCGGAAGGGGAATTTCATCCAAGCAAAAGCGTAAGCTGCGAAGGCGGCAAACGAAATCGGGATAATTGTTGCCGGAATCGTCACGGCCAAACTGTTAAGAAACGCACCTGACATGTCAGGCCCACGCTCAGTTTTGACATTTCCTTCCGCATCTTTGATCTCAAAGTTTTTACCGGTTAGCACGTTGCGATAGTTGTCTAGAGTAAGCTGAACGCGATCAATTTCTTCTTCAACTTCTAAACGGCCGATCCGTTTGTTGCCAACCCATTGAACCCGTTTCCCATCGGCCGTTTCGACACCTTCGCGCCATTGGTCGAAGGTAAACTCATCTGGGCCAACCTGTGCAATCGCAAAGGGCGCGTCGTTGTCAAACTCACGATTGAGCGCGTCTCCTTCTAACAAAAGGGTCTGCTCCCAAACCGGTTCGGTTGCTAGGGCGGATGTCCAGACTTCTTCTTGAATTTCAACCCGGCCGAGCCGTTTGTTTCCGATCCACTGCACCCGTTTGCCATCGGGCGTTTCTACGCCATCGCGCCACTCGTCAAATGAGTATTCGATGTCGCCGACGGCCGGGATCGCAAACGGGACGTCGATATCAAAGTCGCGGGGCAAATCTGCGTCTGCCAATTCATCCGTTTTTTGCCACTCACGATGTGGAAAAACCCGCCACCAGCCTGATGATTGAATATCAGCCCGTGTGCGAAAAGAAGAGACAAAAACGCCAACGGTTGGAATGGTCCACAAAATACAAATGATCGTTAGAGATCCATTGATCAGAACTTGGTTAAGGGTGTTTTTTGCTTTGGTGCTCATAATAGTTTGTCAGTTTTTCAGTGTTTCAGATTGTCAGACGATGCTTGCTGAAAGCGAAGCGTGCTGACCAGCTGATTGGCTAATAAACTAAAACGCCTCCCGTTGACTAAATTCTCGCAAGTTGTAGATCATGACCGGAATGACCGCGACCAAAAGAACCACCGCAATTGTTGCGGCAAGCCCTTTGTTGTTGGTGACATTGATCTCTTGGTAGAACTGGGTGGCAATTACCTGTGTACTTGCCTGCCCACGCCCCATCACCCGCACAATATCAAAGATTTTTAGCGAGGCGATAATGATTGTGGTTGATACGGTGACGATGGTTCCCCAGATAGAAGGGATCATAATGCGGAAGAAGATGAGCAGTTCGCTGGCTCCATCAACCCGTGCCGCTTCGAGTAATTCGTTTGGGATACCCTTGAGCGCGGCCGAAAACAAGACCATCGCAAAACCGGCTTGTAGCCAGACAAAAATCACAATTAAAAAGAAGTTGTGCGCACCGCCGAGTAAACCATACTCGACCAGCCATTCGGGCAAAGCCGCTTGCCATGCCTGAATCCCACCAGAGCTTTCAACTAAATTGTTGATCCAAAGCGTTGTGGTCCAAGCCTGCGGTTCAAAACCAAACTCAACAAGGATGGCGTTGAGCAGGCCGATTTGATTGCTGCTTTCGTCACGAACCACATAAACGAAGTTCCAGATGACTCCGGCCCCTACAAATGAGATCGCCATCGGTAGAAAGATGATCGACTTGGCTAACTTTTCAAATTTACTGCGGTCTGCCAGCGTGGCGATTACCAATCCGATAATGACCGATAGGGATGCGCCGAAAACGAGCCAGAGCACATTGTTGCGGAACGCTGTCAGCATGATGCGGCTCGAAAATACTTCGGCATAGTTGGCCCAGCCGACAAAGTTTTCGTTGTTGCGATCAAAGAAGCTGGTGCTGATTGTGCGAATAGTTGGCAGTCCCAAGGTGTAAATCAGAAGAGCGCTGGCGGGCAGTACAAAAATGTAAGGGGTCACATATTGCCGCACATAGTAGGGGAGCGCATCTGCAATCAGGTTGAGCAAGTAAAACACAATGGCCATACCGGCCACACCCCAAACAATGGCAAAAAGCGTGATGATGCTTTTTAAGGCCAGTGGTTGTTCCAGCGGATCAATGAATCCGGCTACATAGACCTCTGGGGTTTGTAAAAATTTAAATCCGAGATAAAGCAGGTAAAGTGTCCCTGCGAGTAACCCCACGCCAAGTAAAATGGAACCAAAATTTGTGCGGTTCCAACTTTGCTCGCTGTGTTGATTGGATGTTGCACTAGCCATCTTTCTTTTCCTTGTTTGTTGTAGGTCCTCTTTTGTTGAAATTTTTGGTAGGGGCGCGGATGGCGAGGCGAACCTGCCTAATGGCGATTGCTACATCGCCAACCCGCCCGACGGTGGTCGATAATTGGCCCATCGAAAAACCTGATTTCGTTGAGGCAAATGTTTATCATGCCGCCGGGCGGGTTGGGCCTGCTCTGTTTGCCATTGCGACATATGAGCCAGCCCATCCACGCCCCTACGAATAGGTCGGTGTTTTTATGGCACCGGCCTACTGATTACTGAATACCGGTCCAACGTCGTTGGACTCAGCTCAACGTCGTTGAGCCCTACGGCCAGCTTGCGTCGATCTCTTCCAAAACGGTGTCAAGATCAGCGTCGCCATTGACGTAGCTGGTCATTCCGGTCCAGAAGGTGCCTGCGCCAACTTCACCCGGCATCAAGTCTGATGCGTCGAAGCGAACTGAGGTTGCGCTAGCGATAGCAGCACCTACACCCGCTTCAACAGGATCACTGTGCCAGCTTAGGTCAACGTCTTTGTGCGGAGATAGTGCACCACCGCTTTCCATCCACACTTTCAAGCTCTCGCCGGTGGTGAAGTATTCCATGAATGCCAATACTTCTGGACGATCGCTGGTTGCAGCGTAGAGGTCACCAGACACCAAGTATGGACGGCCGTAGTCGT
>JAHDEB010000293.1 GCA_020629055.1 Chloroflexota bacterium | reverse complement strand
GGCCGTAGACCGTCGGTCAAACTGAGATAAATTCATAAATAAAATCCTTCCTAAGAAATAATATACAAGGGCTGAACGCTCAGAAGGCTAAAGTTGAAATGTGGCACAAATGTGGCAACCTGAAACAGCCGGAAGAAAAGCCGGGCTAAGCGGTTCTTATAGGGAGACAAGCGGAATATCGGCGTTTTTGATTATGTAGGCCCCATCCAGATGAACAATTTAGGTAATTGTTCATCTGGGTGTAAGAATCGGGGTTAAACGTTGTAGGGATCGCATAAATTTGCCGCCGCTTCTTTCACCCCTACGATTTTCCCGACATTTTGAAAGGTGCTGAACAATTATCAATTTAGGACTATTTTGCTTCAATTTTGGCCCGATACTCTTTATATGCCTCACCCTCTTTAAAATAATCTTCAATCTCTACCCCTAATCCGTCGGCTAATCGATTGACATAGGCGTAGTAGCCGGTGACTTGATTGATATCAAGAATGGCGCCATCGGTAAAACCAACCTCGCGCAAATCGGCCACATCCTGCTCGACCATATCCCACGGCCGTAGCGTGAGCTTTTCGCAATAGACTAGCATTTGTCGGTCAGCGGCCGATAGCTCGGCTTGGGTCCAATCTGTGCGTAATGCATCAACCAACGCCTGATCACCTGTTAAACGGAGCAAACCTTGCCCGTGGTGAAATCGTCAGTATTCGCAATGGTTAATGGTAGACACGGCCGTTGCGATCATTTCTCTCTGTGCTTTGCTTAAGTCTGATCGGCCGCGCATCGCGTGCGAATACAAATCAAAATGGGTCTTAAGCGACTTGGGGTTCAGGCTGTGGATTTTGAGTATGTTGTCAACAAACCCAAGGGGGTCTACATATTTTTCGTACAGCTCTTTTAAGCGACCGGCCGCTTCCGTTTCTTGAATAACTTTTATCCAGCTCATAGTTTAATTTGAATAGGGATTGAAGATAGAGATAGGGAAGTTCGCAATGAATCAACGTTCAATGAGCAAACCTACTTTGATAAGCACCTCACCTTTCCTCTATCCTTATCGATAAGGTAATTTTATGCCAAGTCCCATTTTTTCAGCTTTTTCAAGCATAGCAAATCCCAATGCAATATCAGACGTTGACAGGCCACGGTGCCACAAAATGATCGTTTCATCATCGCTCTCACGGCCGACAAGGTTGCCATTGCAAATTTGACCGAGTTCCCCATGAATGTTGTCAGCATTGACCTGTCCGCGATCAACATGACGACGAAAACAGCCAAAGGGGCCAATCAAACATTGCGACCACTCGTCAACGACGAACTTACTGGCGATATCGGGCAAATCATCCTCGATGGTGCTCATGGTGCCATAAGGAACGATAAGAGCACCAGGCTTGACCCATTCGGTTTTGAACAACGGTGCTGGCTCATTTAACCGTGAAGCCTCGACCATGATATCCGCCCCCTTTAGACAGTCTTCCCAGTTGTCGGTCACAACGATTTTTTTGCCTAAATCAGTTTCAAGCTTTGCACCGAAGGCGTTACGACTCTCCGGCCGGCGGGAGTGGACCCGAATTTCATCAAAATCAAACAGATGATCGAGTAAACGAACGTTCCAGTAGGCTGTGCCGCGAGCACCGATATGGCCTAAGATTTTCGGTTTGGATGGGGCCAGATATTTCGCACCGATCGCCGTAATCGCTCCGGTCCGCATGTCTGTGATCGCGCTGGCATCTACAATCGCCCGAGGAACACCGGTTTTGGCATCCATCAAGTTAAGCAACGCCAACTCTGAAGGGAGCCCTTTTTTGTAGTTATCGACATAATCCCCAACCACTTTTACACCGGCCGTACCGCCATCTGCACCCAGACTAGAAATATAGCCACGCAGCACATTAAAGTGACCATTAAATTCAGGATTTGGCATTAAATGGGCCCGCGGTTCGATGACACATTCACCGTTCCCTTGGGCGACCAAACTTTTTTCAATCGCTTCTAAAATTTCAGCGTCTGAAAAATTCAGTTTTTTGATGTCGGGCCCGCCTAAGTAAGTGATTTCAATTGATTGACTCATTTTTTTATCCTGCTTCAACTTCTAGTTCTGGCTCTTGAGCCTGCTGCACTGATTCGATCAAACGGCCGACGGTTAACCCTTGGACCAGAATTGAAAAGACGACAATGACATAGGTTATGGTCAATATTTCAGCACGTTGAGGCCCGGCCGGTAGTGACAGGGCTAAAGCGACCGAAATACCGCCACGGAGCCCGCCCCACGTTAAAATGCGGGTCACCCCAGGGTCAAACTCCCGTCGGAGTCCCATCAACCGGACCAGCCCGCCGACGCTGACAAAGCGTGTGGTCAATGTGATTACAATCATAATCACCCCTGCAACCAGGTACCGGCCGTCCAGAGTAATCGCCAAAAGTTCGATACCGATGAGCAAAAAGAGGACCGCATTTAATATTTCATCGATCAGATGCCATGATTGGTCGACGTGCTCTCGAGTTGTCTCGCTCATGGCAAACAGGCGGCCGTGATTGCCAATGAGCAATCCGGCCATCACCATCGCCAAAGGGCCTGAAAAATGGAGCGCTGAAGCGAGTGCATAGCCGCCCATCACAATCGCGAGTGTGATCATAATTTCTAGCTGATAGTTGTCGACGCTGCCCAATAGTCGATACCCGATATAGCCTAAACCTAGCCCAAAAATGATCCCACCGACCGCTTCTTCAAAAAAGAGAAACGCGATTTCTGAAGCATGCACTTCGCCACCACTACTCAGGATGCCAAGCAAGACGATAAATACGACAACGGCGACCCCATCGTTAAACAGAGACTCCCCGACGATTTTTGTTTCGAGTGATTTGGGGGCTCCGGCCGTTTTTAAAATATTCATGACCGCAATCGGGTCTGTAGGTGCGATTAAAGAGCCAAACAGCAGGCAATAGATAAACGGAAGATCGATACCCAACCACTGGAAAATATAAAACGCAGCGACACCCACGACAAATGTCGAGAAGATGATCCCCACACTGGCCAATAGAAGAATAGGGCCTAGCTGCTTGGTTAGGTCGTTCAAATTGACGTGCAAAGCGGATGCAAAGAGCAGAAAACTAAGCATTCCTTGCATCAGGGTCGTATTAAAATCGATGGCGGTCACAAATGCCCTAGCGGAATCAGCAAAATCAGCGCCGAAAAAGTCGGCAATCAGCACAACCAGTGAAACGACAAGCGCGATAGCCATGATGCCGATTGTGGTGGGTAAACCTATAAATCGATAGTTAAGGTAATTAAATACGGCCGCTAGCGTGATGAGCAGCGCAATAATATTCAAAAGTTCCATACTAAAAACACCTTCAAGATTTGAGAGTTGGTATTAAACGAGCCGACAAATTCCCTAAAAAAGTTGCGTGTTGTGAATAACCTTCAAACGAGCTCTTTTAAAAGCGCATGGAATGAATCGGTTTTTCGAATTGCTGATTCTCCCCGCGCTGTCTTTCGTTTATTTGTTTAAGACGTATGCCAGATTCTATGGTAAAAGATACAAGTTGTCACAGAGCTTATGGGTTTGATCCATCGAAAATTGGAAGCAAAGTAAAGACTTTAGCCTGCCGAATAGATTCCCAACTCGGGATCACAACAGAACAGGTCAGAAGTTTAAGGACAGATTGGTTTACGACCTATAGATATGTTACCTTTCCTATGGTTTGACCATAAATAATGGCAGACGCATGAGACATTGGAGACGTATGACACAGGTATCGATTTCACATCTTAACAAAATTTACCCTGGCGCAACGACTAAAGCGGTTGATGATCTAAATTTGGAAATTGAATCAGGTGGCTTACATGCCCTGCTGGGACCTTCTGGGTGTGGAAAAACGACCACGATGAAAATGATTGCAGGGCTTTTAATGCCAACCAGTGGTGATATTCGGTTCGATGGGGTCAGCCAAAATCCGATTCCACCTGAAAAACGTGGTGCGGTGATGGTATTTCAAAACTACCTACTATTCCCGTATATGTCTGTTGGGGAAAATGTCGGGTTTGGGCTTAAGATGCGCGGCATTGATCAAGCGACAATCAAGAAGAAAGTTTCTGAAATGCTAGAACTTGTTCAACTGCCTGGGGTTCAAGATCGTCGGCCGTGGCAGCTTTCAGGCGGTCAGCAACAGCGCATCGCACTGGCCCGGGCTCTGATCGTCCAGCCAAACGTCCTTCTGCTAGATGAACCGTTAAGCAACTTAGACGCGCACCTGCGTGAAGAGATGCGGGAGCTGATTCGAACCATTCAAAAAGACACGCAAGTAACAATGGTTTTTGTGACCCACGATCAAGAAGAAGCGGTTATTTTAGCCGATAAAATCGCCCTGATTTTCGACGGGATCTTGCATCAGAATGATATACCTGCCAAGTTTTATGAACAGCCTGCAACTGAACGAATCGCCCGTTTCTTTGGCGGGGTGAATTTTCTACCGGGCAAGCTTGAAGGAAGCCGATTTGAATCTGCGATTGGTCAGTTTTCGGCGCCACAGGGTGTCATCAATCGAGGGACTGGGCTGATGAGCATCCGGCCGGAATCGATTGAGATGGGCGCGGACGATAATGCATCGAATATTGCAAAAGGTCGCATTACTTCACACATTTACATGGGGACCCACACCCGCTTCAAAGTGATGATCCATGACCAGCTGATTCAAGTCGTGGCTGATCCTCAGTCAATCCACACCTTCAAAGAGGGAGAAGAAGTTAATCTGCGATTTGCCCCTGAAAAGGTTTGGGTGCTTCCCAAATAATATCAAGAATTCTGATCTCGCAGCATACTGCCTCATCTTTGATAAAATTGTTTTAAGCGATATCTAAATAATGGTAATAGGCTAGACCTTGATCTTGCATCGCCCGACGGTAATTAATCGCCACCGCATCAAATTTCAGATGGAGTTCGTCTGCTAAATCAAACGGCACTTGATCCGGCCGCTGGCTTTCTACAATCCGCTTATCCTGATCAAAAATCGTATCTTCAAAGCCTTGAAGCACGCTGTCCGGCTGATCAAAGTCATAATTACGGCCGATGATGCAATAACCTCGACATTTATCGGCTGAAATCGGTTGGCCCACATAAAAGTAAACCATCCCCTTTTCACCTCCCCAGCCCAGACGCAAAACGATTGTGTATGGCAGATGAAGCTCATACCGGCTACGGCGTTCGGGAGTAACAACCTCATCATTGGCAAAAACAGGAAAGTCGTCCGTGTTAGACGCTTCCGGCCGGACAACGGTGTAGTGCAACACATGTCCTTTTGTCTCTACCGTGTAATCAGGCACAACCGGCCGATTCACATCCCCCAACAAACCAGGGTGTACCCACGGGAAATGGCCAAAGTCGGTAAAGTTCTCAACCTGGCGGCTCGCATCCGCATTCCACGGAAATGGGCCGGTGTTCACAATTTTCCAACCGCCATCTTCAAACTCTGGGATCTCCGGCAGGTCGTAGACCGGTTCTTCAAGCGCTACCCAAATCAACCCATACCGTTCTTGGCACAGGTATTTTTGTGTTCTCGCTTTAGTCGGAATGTTGGGATTGGTTGTTTGTGGAATTTTGACGCATGCGCCTGTTTCATCATAGTGCCACCCGTGATATGGACACACCAAACAGCCTTTATCAAGCCATCCTAAAGACAACGCGGTCCCACGATGGATACAAACGTCTTTCATCGCCATGGCTTGGCCGTTCTCGCCACGCCAAATCACAATCGGCTCATCTAATAACATGGTGCCATGCGGCGCTTCGGCCGGCACTTCATGGGCATAGGCGACTGGGTGCCAGCATGCTCGTAGTTTTTTAGGTATATCCATCTATTCCTCTCACGTCGAGGGGTGAACCCCTCTGTTAAGATACAAAACCTGATCGAATCAGGTTCAAGTAATCACATATGCTGATTAATTTTGCCGCGATATTCGGCCGATTTTTCTTCCGGCTTTAT
>JAHDEB010000292.1 GCA_020629055.1 Chloroflexota bacterium | reverse complement strand
CCACCATTATCATGCACCAACTTAATTTCTAAACCGATCTGATCGGCCGCTCGGCGGACAGCCTGCACCACAGGGGCATCATCGGCCAAGGCATATGGCTCATACGTTGGCCCAGGGCCAAAAGAAACGGTGCCAAACTGATTGTGAATGTTCGTCACACTCCTAGCGGCATGTTCAAATGCATCCTGCCATGTCTGAATAATTTTGCGCCTAAACGCTTTGTCATGCGAACGCGCTTCTGCCAAGATATTCAGCTTTGGCATCACCACGTTGCTCCCATTGCCCCCTTCGATAATGCCAACGTTTGCGCTGCCGGTATGCTCTGGACCGTTTCCCTCAGTTTTGTCGATTAGACCATGCCAGCCTCCCTCTTCAAGCTCGGCAATCGCCCGGCCGACGATGACAGCGGCCGACACCCCTTCATCGATGCGGGATCCCGCATGTGCAGACACACCGGTCACTTCGATCGTAAAGCGTTCGCTACCGATCGTCTTCGTGACCACTTCTTCAACACGGCCGCCGTCTAGATTGATGCCGATCTGCGGCAACTGATCCCCCAGCAGACTAACGTCCAGCCCACGGGCACCGACCAACCCGACCTCTTCTTGCACAAAAAAGACGATGAGAATATCCGGATGTGCTCCATCGAGTTCCATTAATTTGCGTGCCAAGGTGATCAAAATAGCGCATCCGGCCCGATTGTCACCGCCTAAGGCGGTATTGGGGGCATCATTGACCACTCGCCCCTGTTCACGGTCTAAGCGGGGCTTGCACCCGACACATTCAGGCACCGTATCCATATGGGTGCTAAACATCAGCGGAGGGCCTGACATCTGCCCATCTACCTTGACGATCATGTTGCCAACTTCTCCCCCATATTCGCTTTGATCTTGGGCTTGATCGTACTGAATATTTTCATCCGGGATCCCCATCTCGACCAGCATGGCGTGTATTTTTTCGGCGATCTTTTTCTCTTTTGCTGGTGGGCCAGGTATCGGCAATAAGGTCATCAAATCTTCAAGGGCCGATTCAATCATTGTCTTTTTCCTCGTATCTATTTTGTCTGTTTTGCAAAAACTATAGGGGCGACTCATTTTCACCAACAACTTGGCCATTTAGCTTAGATCCTTGCTAAAATGAGTCGCCCCTACGATGAAAACTAGCCAGTAGCGATGGCGATCACCAGCTTGCACGTATGCTCAAAATCATTCAAATCGATCCATTCACCAGGCGAGTGGACATCTCGCTGGCCGACACATAGGGTCACGGCAGGAATTCCGTGGGCCACAATCCAGTTGGCATCCATCCCCCCATCGTTGGTGACCAGCTTAATCGGCAAATCGATCTGTTTGGCCGCTTGCTTTACCTTTATTACCACCGGGGCATCATCGGCCAAAGCGAATGATTCATAGGTTGGGCCAGGGCCAAATTCGACTGATCCAAATTGATGATGGATGTTCGACATACTGCTAGCGGCATGTTCGAATGCATTTTGCCAAGTCTCGATTATTTTGCGGCGAAACTCAGGATCATGGGATCGCGCCTCGGCCAGAATAGAAAGCGATGGCATCACGACATTACTCCCTTTGCCCCCGTTGATAATGCCGACATTCGCACTGCCTCGCCCTTCCGGCTTGACAATACGCCCTTGCCATCCTTCTTTATCCAGTTGCGCAATCGCTTTGCCAGCAATCGCGGCCGCCGATACCCCTTCAGCGACACGGGACCCCGCATGAGCAGGAATTCCGGTAATATCAATCGTAAACCGTTGGGTGCCGATCACGGCCGTGACCACTTCCTCCACTCGGCCGCCGTCTAAGTTGATGCACATCGCGGGCAGCTGATCCCCGAGTAAACCGACCTCTAAACCACGAGCGCCAACCAGCCCAACCTCTTCTTGAATAAAAAAGACAAGCACAATGGGTTGATGCGCACCATTCAGCGTCATCAGTTTTCGTGCCAGGGTCAGCAATATGGCACACCCGGCCCGATTATCGCCACCCAATGCGGTGCCGGCCGCATGGTTGATAATGCGATTGCCCTCTTTGTCCCAATAGGGCTTACACCCCACACAATCGGGGACCGTATCCATATGGGTGCTAAACATCATGGTGGGGCCAGCCAGCTGCCCATCGATCTTAACGATCATGTTGCCGACGTTCCCTCCATATTCGCTTTGATCTTGGGCCCGATCGTAAGCGATTTGATCTTCGTGGATCCCCATCCCGACTAAAGTTCGGTGCAAATACGCAGCCACCTCTTTTTCATGGGCAGGCGGGCCGGGTATCGGCAAAAGGGTAAGCAAATCTTGGATAGCGGTTTCAATCATTGAAAAACTCCTTGCAACGTGGCACATGAGGATAAATGGTCAAAAAGCAACTGTAACTCAAGCGTTTCATCATGCAAGAGTTAGTTCTAAATCCAAGGTCTTTCCAAAGTCGTTAATTCGCTGAATCCTAAGGGTTGTAAACCCTCAGTTAAAACAAGAAACCTGATGAATCAGGTTCGCAGGACGATTGAGCCCGATTCATCGGGCTTTTTATCTTAACTGTGGGGTTCATCCCACAAGGCTGGGCTAACTTTGGAAAAACCCTGTCTAAATCAGACTCATTTAGGACGGGACAGTGAGCATTTGCGCATTCACCGACCTAGGCGATATGCTTACACACAATTAATCATTAAAAATTCGTACCTGTACAGGTGCATGATCGTTGCGTAGCGACAATGGCCAACCTGCGATTGGCTCGTAAGCGTAGCGACAATGGTCGTGGGGTGCCTACAATTGATCTCATTTCTATCGGGGTGAGACATTTTCTTTTTGTTAAGGCGACAATTGCCATGCCCAAGGGCGAAAACGCCTAACCCCTACCAAAATTTACGCGACACCTGTATTGTTACAAAAATTCAACCTGGAGGAAAAATGACAAGTTACGGCGCACACGCATTTGTTTGGATCGGTGATTGGACCACTGAAAATGGGAATCATGCGATTAGCGAAGCTGGAAAAATCGGCTTTGATTTTATCGAAATCCCCCTCTTGAATCCGGATAACTTTGATGCAGCCAGTCACAAGATGGCTCTCGAAGCGGCCGGCATCGAAGCGACCTGCTCACTGGTTCTGCCTAAAGACGCTCATATGCCACATGAACCGGAAAAGGCGCTAACATTTTTAACCAAAGTGTTGGACCAGATGGAAATATTGGGCTGCACGCATCTGGGTGGCTGTATCGCTTACTCGTTGGGAACTTTAACCGGCCTCCCTCCGACTCAAACAGAAAAGCAGGTTGTCATCGACACACTCGGCCGGTTTGCGCAAGATGCCCAATCTCGCGGCATCTCCCTCTCGCTAGAAGCCTGTAATCGGTATGAAACCTATCTGTTTAACTCGCTAGAAGACACGCGCGATGCGATCAAAGCGATCGGGGCAGACAATTTAACCCTGCATGCGGACACCTACCATATGAACATTGAAGAAGAGGGGTTTTATAAGCCACTCGTCGCGACGGCCGATGTGCTTGACTACATTCACATGAGCGAAAGCCATCGAGGGCTGGTCGGCACCGGTACGGTCAACTGGGATGAGGTTTGGCGTGGGTTAAAGGATGCCAACTTTACCGGCAAACTGGTTCTTGAATCGTTTGCGGCGATCAATCCAGAGCTAGCGGCAGCGACCTGTTTGTGGCGGCCGCCCAATGAAGGGCCCGCAGTATTGGCCACTCAGGGGATTGAATTTTTGAAACAGGGGGCTGCAAAATACCAGCTGCAATAGACATGAAAAGTCTTGAGACTTTTCATGTCTGGCATAAGCACCCTAAGATTTAGGCCATCGGCTTAACCCGCTCTCGCGCCCAATTCAGGCGACGTTCCGCCTCGGCCGCCGGCCGTTCGGCCCAATCTGGCAACCCCAGCTGCTCTAAGGCGAAACTGGCGCTAACCACAGCGCGCAAAGCGGAATCAAGGGGTGATAGTCCATCCCCCAACCCGGTGACAAAGCCGCCACAATAGCTGTTGCCCGCCCCGGTCACATCAACGATGTTTGTCGGCACGGCCGGTAATATCCACCCTTCACCGCTTGCGGTTTTGACCATCGATCCCCGTGCCCCCATCCGAATGGCGACCATCGGGGCACCCCAATCTAGTAATTCGTCACACAGCTCTTCCGGTTCAGATTTTCCGGTAATCTCACTCGCCTCTTCTCTATCGGGTGCAAACAGGGCCACATTGGGCAGCAGTTTCAAAAATGTCGCTTTCTCTTCATCACTATTGTCGGGCGTCGCCTCTAAAACCAATTTAACCTGCGGGTTGTTTGCTCGTAAAACACGAACCAACTCCTCGGTCTCTGTCATCGAGCCCCATTGAATGTGAAACCCTTTGGCGTTGCGATAAGAGTCTGGCAAATCGGCCGCTGTCACCTTTTGCTGATCGAAATCTTCGGGGCTTGTGCGAAAAATCTCGATGCGCGTGTCATCCTCTTCAAATATCTGCCAGGCTCGGGCGGTCGCATACCCATCTCGCAAAACCAAGCCGCTGACATCAACACCGAAACGGGTTAAGCCATCCAAATGGGGTTGATCTAAATCAGCCCCGATCGAAGCTGCATACCCGATGCTATCGCTCCAGACCCGCATGCCGACCAAGGCGTGCAACCCGGAGCCACCGGTGACATTCATGGAGCTCCGGCCGTCGGGAAATACGATGTCGTCAATAATCAAATTAGAAAAGGCGATATAGTCGATTGTCATAAAACCTCTTAATCTCGATAAACTGCAAATGCTAAAATTATTGTACCCAGCGCCCCGATCAGTGCAGAAAAAATCCAGACCGATTGAATACCATAACCGCTATAGAGCAGTCCTGCAAAGTAAAGACCGATCGCAGGGCCGATGCCCGAAAACGAGGCGGTGTACAACGATTGGGCCGAGGTTCGCCATTTCGGTTCGATGAGTCGGTCCATGTAGAGCACACCCACGATGAGCAAGCCGGTCATACCGATGCTGTGCAAAATTTGGGTCGGCAAAACGAGAAGCGGCTCTTGAATAAAGATGTACAAAATCCAGCGCAACACCAGCATCGACATGCCGAAAAGCAGGACCGGCCGGACCCCCCAGCGCTCCATAAAAAGATGGGCTCGTGCCATAAATGGGACTTCAAACAGAGCGGACAAGGCCAAGGCCAAACCGATAATTGCACCGGCCGCACCGATATCGGTTAAAAATACGGCCAAATAGTAATTGACGATACCGTGGGTAAACCCGATCAAAATAATAGCGATCAAGAAAAGCGCCAGCCCCCGTTGGCTACGCAGCAAGATTAACCCTTCTCGCCAACTGCTCTGCCCATGTACATCCGCATCTGGCAAAAACAGTGCCAGCAGCCCTAACACAACGTTGCACAGCCCGTATAAGGGCAATATCCACCAAATGTTCCCTTGGTCTAACAACCAGGCGCCGATACCAAAAGTTGAAATGGCATAGCCAATTGATCCCCACAAGCGCAGCGAGCCAAAATTACCCCCATCTGATTCACGATTGAGGTGTTCGAGGGCGAGGGCGGTACTTAAAAAGGGGATGGGGGCCATCATAACGGCATGCACAATCGTAAAAACCAAGATCGGCCAAAAGGTTTTTGCTTGAGCCATACCGATCATCGACGCAGCCACCCCAAAACAAGAAAAAACCAAAGCGACATGCTGACGGTGATAGATGTCTGTGGCAAACCCCCATAAAGGCTGAACGAGGAATGTAACCAGTGGAATGAGGGCAAACAAAAGGCCAAGCTGGGCGCCTGTTAGATCTAAGCTGTTTAGATAAAGGGCGATGTAGGAGAAAAATATACCGATACCGGCAAATTGCACTCCGAAAAAAAGCCGAAACCGATTGCTTATAGAAAAAGTTTGTTGCATGGTGAGATCATTCCCAAGATATGGCGCTTGATGATTGTAGCCAAATGTTTGCAGCCTCCCAATCCTAATCACCGTT
>JAHDEB010000291.1 GCA_020629055.1 Chloroflexota bacterium | reverse complement strand
TGCACATGAGGCTTTTACCTTACGATTCATTTCAAATCGAAACACCTTTGCCGTTAGAAGAGGCTATTGAACGACTTAGCTCAAGAATTGACCAACATCAACTAGGCTGGTTGCTTCAATCTTCATATTCAGAATTCCGAGGGACAATTGAAGGGAATGATTTCAAAATATCTAAGATCAGTGGAAACAGAAATTCATTTCTACCAATAGTAACCGGAACATTTTACCCATCAGCTATTGGGACATTGATTAAAATTGAAATGGGGCCGCGTCCAATCACCCTCTTCTTTATGCTTTTCTGGCTGATTTCAGTTGGCTTTGGAGCAGCAACATCAATCTTTAGTGCTTTGGGAACAGGATTCTCTGATCAACTACTTTTTTCAATAGTGATCCCGATTGGAATGTTGCTTGCAGGAATCCTTGTTCCTATGGGCTCCTTTTGGTATGAGGTAAATCAACACAAGAAAAAATTGAGCGTTTTGTTTAAAGGAACAGTAATCGAGTAAACATTTACAAATTTTATAGACTATGACTACGCCATGACCCCGATATGACCTTCGCCACTTCAACCATGACCCGGTATGACGCTATGATTTCCTCATCAACAAATTTAGTCAATTTCATCCGACACGGATGGTGAGAGGTAACAATGAAAAAAAATAATTCTGTCGTTTCAGGTTTAGGGTTAGTTGCATTAGGGTTCGTATTTTTAGTTTCACAATTTGTAGAATTTGACGGCCAGTTTTTCGTCTTGCTCATCGGTTTAGGCTTCATTGTTTGGTCACTGATCAGCCGCAAACAAGGGCTTTTAATCCCCGGTGGCATTTTGTCCGGCATCGGTACAGGCATCGCTTTTGCAGAATCATCATGGGCAACCGGCGATCTCGAAGGTGCACTCTTTATGCTCTCATTTGCGGCCGGATGGTTCTCCATCATCCTGTTGACCAAACTGTTTTTCAACGAACTCCAACTATGGCCAGCCTTTCCTGGCGGAATCATGGCTCTAATCGGCGTGGCTGTTTTAACAGACGGCGTTTTGCTCGACACCCTCGGTTCAGTCGGTCAGTTCTGGCCCGTCATCCTCATCGTCATCGGATTCTCGGCAATGTGGAAGCAATTTCGGAATGATGAAGCCGGCTATGAGAAACAACCTTTAGGTTAATCGTCTACAGCCAAAAAATTAATTGAAATCAGCAACAAAAACTCTTGGTTATAACAGCCAAGAGTTTTTTTGTTTCTCAGCAACGTTGCAAGCGAGAGCCTCTCGGATACAATCATTTTATTCAATCAACTAAGATGCCTATGCAGAGGAAAACATGTCAGATCTAAAATCAATGTTTGAAACCGCAGTAGCCGAAAGCAAAAATCTAGCTGAACGGCCGAGCAACGACACCCTTCTACAAATCTACTCTCTTTATAAGCAAGGGACGTCAGGCGATGCCACCGGAAAACGGCCGGGCATGTTTGATATGGTCGGCCGGGCAAAATTCGATGCTTGGGCCAAGCTAAAAGGGACAGGTCAAGACGATGCGATGCAGCAGTACGTCGACCTCATCAACTCACTCAAGTAGATTTTAGATTTCCAATTGACGATTATGACGCCAAGGCGACCTCGTTTCGTCATGGGGTCATAATCGTCAATCAGTTCTCTTGAGCGACAAAAGCTTCAGCCACCTCACGGCAGGTTGTCGTCCATACATCCGGCAGCTTGCGTGTAAAGTGGATAAACTCACGCAACGTCGCTAGGCGCATCGGACGGCCGGTCACTTGAGGGTGCATCACCATCATACAAATCCCCCCCCACGCATGTAGCTCCTGAAATGTATCTTGCCAAATCGAGAGCACCGCATCCTTCGTATACAGCGGCTTTGCCTCTCGCATGCTATACCCACCAAAGGCCCAATCGTCTAATTCCGGCTGTTCCGGCAGCTCGACCGGTCCCGGCGAACCATCAACCAATGTATGCCGATAAGGTTTGTAATCATCTTTGAACGAGCTGCTGTATAAAAAGCCTCGCTCAGCCAGCAGGCGCAAAGACAGTTCTGATGCAACCCCATCTGGTGCTCGATACCCAACCGGCCGAATGCCTGCCACCTTATGCAACGCAGCAAGTCCCATATCTAGCTCCCGCTCTACCATTTCAGGATCAATCGGATCCGGCGCATCATGGGTGTAACCGTGATGGCCGATTTCATGCCCATGCTTTAAAATTTGCTCTACCAAATGCGGATAACGCTCGGCCGTCCAGCCCGGCACAAAAAAGGTGCTCTTAATCTCCTCTTGCTTGAGCAAATCGAGAATCCGAGGAACACCCACCTTGGCTCCATACTTACCCAAAGCCAAAACACCCGGGAACTCATGATGTCGCTCGTTATTCGCTAACCAGAGCGACTCCGCATCAAAATCAAACGTTAAACACAGTGCACATTTTTTTTCATTTGGCCATTTCATCCGATAAGTTTATCTCACCAAAAAAAATTTACGATTTCAGATTGACGAGTTTCGATTGTGCTTCCACACTGACAATGGTCCAAGATGGAGCCATAATCGTCAATCCAAAATCTGAAATCTAAAATCCCTATGACTTTACAACTTCCATCCTTTTCACAAACGGTCCAACCAGAGTGGATTGACCACAACGGCCACATGAACGTCGCTTACTATGTTTTGGCCTTTGACCTCGCCACAGACGAATTTTACGAAGGTCTCGATATCGGCATCACGTACCAAGAAACCGGCTATTCCATCTTTACACTGGGGATGAATGTGGACTACCTGCAAGAGTTATTCGAAGGGGACCTGATTCGGGTTGAAACTCGACTGCTTGACTGGGACCACAAACGCGTTCACTACATCCACATGATGTATCACGTTGAAAAAGGGTATTTGGCCGCTACAAACGAATGTTTGGGCATGCATGTCAGCTACGAAGGGCGTAAAAGCGAGCCATTTCCTGAATTGGTACAAGCTGAGTTAGAAAAAATGTTAGCCACCCATCAAACACTGGAGCTTCCCAAACAGGTCGGCCGTAAATTAGGCATCCGCAGAAAATAGAGCAATCGTCTATCACAGAAATTTAATCGAAAGTTGAAATAAATGCATCAAGCGCCTGTGTCGTCGCGTGAATCGCCTCTGCCTGCCCAAAATAGTGAAACGGCCACCCATCATGTGGCGCTCGATACGGGATTCGCGCGGCCGACGTCAGTTCCACCTGCGCCGCCGGAACCTCCAGTTCATCAACCACAAACCGTGTCACCGTATGGCTTTTTACCCCACCGGTAAATCGCGGGTGATTCATAACCAGCCTGCTCCACTTGTCCCCCGGCCGTGCACCGATCCCATCCAATTCATCTACAGCAACAGCACAAAATTGATTCCGCAAAAACGCCTGCTGTATATCCAGCTCGTGATCTGGGCACGAGCGGCCGTTGATCGTACCGACCGCTATCCCGATGTTGTGCCGATTGGTCATCCCGTGCAAATCGATCACAAACTCGATGTGATGCGCTTGCACCACAGCGGCTAATTCATTTTTGTAAACAGATTGGGAATCCCAATTCGGATCTTCAGTCGTCTCCCATCGATTCAAAAAAGCGTGACACCCCGTACTCAGAGCCAAATGCTTGGCAAATGAATATGTAAACTCCTCTTCCATTTTTCGACTATTGTTTCGGCTGTGACAGGTGGCGTGCGGGGCGGAAATCAACACCGGCCGCTTCCCAAGATGGTGCACAAAAGGGGGCGTTCCATCCGGAGGGGAACTGCGATAGGCAACCTCCGATTCCAATTGCTGCAAACGGGCCAACAATTCAGAACTCATGCTTTAGGCTTACGCAGTTCCATCAAAGCAGCTTCTAATTCTGGGGCCAAAGCTGCTTCAAGTGTCATCTCTTTCCCATCAGACGGCCGTTTAAACGTAATCTGCCGCGCGTGTAAAAAGTGACGTTTAATCGGAATCGATCGATTCCTTCGGCCGTAAATATGGTCCCCCACAATCGGATAGCCGATATAGGCTAAATGCACCCGAATTTGATGGGTACGGCCGGTAATCGGATAGCAGGTTACGAGCGAATGGCGCTCAAACCGTTCAGTTAATTCGTAGCGCGTTTGTGATGGCTGAGACGTCGCTGATTTGCCCGGCTCAATGACCGCCATCTTTTTGCGATCTTTCGGATCACGCCCGAGCGGGGCATCAATTAGAGCCTTTTCCGGCCGAATATGCCCGTCGGCCAGCGCCATATAAACCTTTCGGGTGGTTCGCGCTTTGAATTGATCAACCAAATAATTTAAGGCGTAATCATGTTTGGCCACCAACACAATACCAGACGTTTCTTTGTCTAGCCGGTGAACCATACCCGGCCGACGTTCCCCACCTACGGATAACACATCGGGCCAATGATAAACAACCGCATTGGCCAATGTACCGGTCATATGCCCGATGGCCGGGTGCATGACCATGTGAGCCGGTTTATTTACCGCAATCAAATCGTCATCTTCATAGACCAAATCAAGTTCAATATTTTCTGGCAACAAATTAGTTGGCTCGGGTGCAGGAATAATCACTTTGATCTCTTCCTCCCCAATCGCTTTGTAATTCGCTTGCACCGGGCCACCCTGACGGGTGACATGCCCTTCCCGAATCAGCCGCTGCCACTGTGCTCGCGACATATTCGGGTGCAAATCACGTAAGACTCGATCAAGTCGATCCCCAGCATGTTCGGCCGGAATTGTAAAGTGTAGAATTTTTTCCTGCATAAATTTTAAGACCGTTTTTTATTGCGCTGGCGGGTCACAAAAACCACAATAACCAGCACGATGCTAATCCCTACAACCAATCCAGCGATTAAACCAAATCGGGCATTAGAGCCTGACTGCCTCTTCTTACCGTCCTGATGTCCACGCCAATTACTCCGATGATCGGCCGGACCATGCCGCAGTTGATAATCTTTTTCTAAACTGCTCGTTAAACCAGATTGAACCCCATTGGCGAACAAAGGAGACGGTGACTGTTGCTTGGCCTTTTGACTATAGGCTTCCTCACGTGTCTCTTCTGTAAACGATGAGGCAACTTCCCTCTGAGCTTTCGCTTTCCGGGCCGCAACCCATTCCTCTTCTTCAGTTGCATCCAACCACGGATCATCGGGCAGCGTGTCTTTCCACATCAGCCAAAACATGACACCCACACCGCTAAAAATGCTTAAATCAGCTAGATTAAAAATCGCAAAATTAAGTTGCGGAATCGTCTCAGCCATCGCTTCGCTCACCAAGGGGCGAAAGTCAAAATGGATAAAGTCAGTCACTTCCCCAATCCGGAAACGGTCGATCACGTTGCCTAAAGCCCCACCCATAATCAAACCTAGCGACAAGCGGAACGCAAAATGCCGGCCGAGAATCACGCTGTTGTAGATGATAATGCCGGCCGTCACGATAAACGCCACCGTTGCAAACACCCATCCATATCCAGCCCCCGTGCCAAAAGCAGCACCTGGGTTTTTAACATGCAAAAAGTCGAGGATATGACCGATCGACTCAATCGGAATAATTAGATCATGCAGCGGTATATTCGCTTCGACCCACCATTTGGTAGCCTGGTCCAGCACAATAGATATGGCAGCGGTCACAAACAGAATCGCCTGATGTTCAACCAACCCTTTTGGGAATGCCCTAAAGTTCGCCAACTGTTGGCCCAGCCAACTCGAAGACCTATTTTGTTGCGTCGTTGTTGTCATACCGGCCCATTTTACATCAAAACTGATCCGATCCCTCTAATCAAAAGAAAGAGTTTAAAAACAAAACCTGACAGGTTTAGAAAATGCCAGCTCGCACAGTGAATAGGATGCTTTAAAACCTGTCAGGTCTTAGAAATAGTCAACCGAATATTTAAGGTAGAAATTGATTTGGAACCTTTTCAACACCATCGTCGTTTTATCCACATCAGACTCAAACATGCATGACTGAGCAAACTAAAACAAACATAAATTTTTAGGAGAATTGATGATGTTTAGCAAAATTA
>JAHDEB010000290.1:3371-6093 GCA_020629055.1 Chloroflexota bacterium | reverse complement strand
TCAAGACAGGCTATAATCGGCCGCATGTCACTGCGCCATCCGCACAAACTCACCCTCCTCGGCATATTGCTGGTGGCCGCCGCCCTGCGCATCGTCGGTTTTGTGACCCAATCCCCGCCAGGGCCCGAGCATGACGAAGTGGCAAACTGGCTGATCGACAAAGCGATTCTGGCCGGTCAGCACGGGGTCTATTTTACGGAAGCATACGGCCACGAAGCTGGGTTTCACTACTGGCAAACGCTGTTTGTCTGGCTCGTTGGCGACAATCTGGTCGCCCTGCGCGCCCCGGCCGCCCTGATGGGTGTTCTGTCGGTCGCCGTCACCTACGCCCTCAATAAAAGGCTCTTCGGCCGAAACATCGCCCTTTTAGTCACCGCCCTAATCGCGGTTCTGTTTATGCCGGTCTTTTACAGCCGCTTGGCCCTGCGCGCCATCAGCCTGCCGGTTACGGCCGGGCTGTGCGCCTGCTTTTTCTGGGACTGGCTGAAAACGGGGCAACGCAAATGGCTCATCACAGCCGCCCTATTTGCGGGGCTCTCTTCCTATACATACATGGCTTCGCGCGCGTTGCCCATCTTCTTTATCGGATGGCTGGTCTACCTCACCCTTTTTCACCGGCCATTCATCGCAAAAACATGGCGAGACTGGCTTTCATTTGGGGCGATCTATTTGCTCGTTTCAATGCCGCTCATTCTGTTCCTGCAAAACCCGCAAACGGTCGAAACACGCATCAGCGAAATCGATGCGCCGCTACGCGCCCTGCTGGCAGGCGATTTCCGGCCGGTCTTCCAAAACGGGCTGGCGATTTTGGCCGGATTCGGCTTTACGGGTGACCCGCTGTGGCGACAGGGCATCGCCCAGCAGCCGATCTTTGAACCGTTGGTTGCGATCCTGTTTTATGGCGGCTTAGGACTCTCTTTTTACAGAATCCGAGACATTCGTTTTAGCTTCCTGCTATTTTGGCTGGCGGCCGGCAGCATCCCCTCTGTTTTAACCGTCGATGCGCCTAGTACCATCCGCATGATCCTGATTTTGCCCATCTTGGCCACGTTCCCAATCGTTTTCATAGAACAGATTTTCGCGTGGTTTGGCTTTTCAATTTCTAGGACTCCAGTCCTACAGAATCCCATAGTTGTCCACAGTTATCCACAGTTATCCACAAGAAAGGGGCAGTTATCCACAACTAAAGTGAATTTTGGGTGGTTGCTACTCTTGACATTGTTTTTCATGGTGTTCTATACCGGCCGCACAACGCGTGACATTTGGCGCACTTGGCCGCAAAACGATGAGGTTCAGTTTGTCTGGCAACGATCACTAACCGAAATCGGCCGCCATATCGACCAATCTGAACAAAACGACCCACTTCGCCACGTGGCGATCGCCGGATGGTCGCCCGAAACGCTAGACGACCCAACCATGCAGCTTGTCACCCGATCTGATGCGGTGATTCGCCGCCACTTCGGCACCATCGGCAATATTCAGACGCTTGTGCTGCCCCCTCACCCACACATCGTCTACCAACCGAAAAACCTTCCCATAGATATTGTTTTAATCGAACAATTTCTGGCAACTTCTAACGTAGAGGCGGCCGATGATTTTATCGCCTACCGATCAACCGAATCCCCCCGCTTTTTGCTAGATGGGAACGGTCAAAGTTTTAGGAATCCCGCGTCGGGCAATCGACTCGACTTTTTGGGGTATCAAACAGTTGAAAATGATACCGGCCAGATTCAGCTGATCACAGTTTGGCAAGTGGCAGACATACCGGCCCCGGCCGACCCTGATACCAAGCTGTTTTTGCATTTGGTTGATGCGAACGGAAACTTGCTGGCCCAACATGACGGCTTAGACGCTCCGCATCGCTTTTGGCAGGTGGGGGATACGATTGTGCAGTTACACACGGTGCCCGCAGACGAGGCCGGAGTTGAACTGCGTTTGGGCGTTTACGCGGGCGCGCCGCCGTGGCAACGGTTTACGATAGAAAGCGGGGCTGACTTTGTGACACTCCCGATCCCTGAAAATGGGCAATAAAAAAGGGCGGTTCCAAAATTGGAACCGCCCTTTTTTATTATCTAAATCTTTGTATTCAGGGGGCAGACAATTTCACCAAGTTGTATTCACGTGATGAATTCTGCCGGAAATTGTCGTAACCCCTACTTGATTTTCAACACTTTAAACATCGTTTCGCCCCGTGGGGTCAGCACTTTCGCTTTTTGCCCTTTCTTGCGGCCGAGCAGCGCTTGGCCAATCGGGGATTCGTTTGAAATCAATCCGTTGAGCGGGTCCGCTTCATGCGGGCCGACAATCCGATACTCTTCCTCTTCGTCTTCAAAGCCGACTTCGGCGATTACAACCGTACTGCCGACAATAACAACGCCGGTCGGTGCCATCCCTTCTTGAATGACTTTTGCCCGGCGAATCGAATCTTGGAGCATTTTGATGCGCCCTTCGTTTAGGCCTGATTTCTCTTTGGCATCGTGATAGTTGGCGTTTTCTTTTAGGTCGCCATCCGCGATCGCCTTCGCCAATTTGTCGGCGATCTCTGGTCGTAACACATTAATTGCGTTGTCTAGTTCATCTTTTAGCTTTTGTAACCCTTCGGCGGTTACGTAAACAGGTCCATTGTCCATGCTGTTTCTCCACTGTCTAATGGCTAATCAGGGATTAGCCGGTCTAACTTTTCATGCCTCTCTGCAAAGCGACACGGGATAATTAAGAATAA
>JAHDEB010000290.1:0-3271 GCA_020629055.1 Chloroflexota bacterium | reverse complement strand
TATGTTTTCGAATAAAAAGACCCCGTTGCGACGGGGCCGTAAAATATTATAGCGATAAGCCGTTTTCCTGTCTATTCGTGATTGGCTGGCGTTCATCTAGCCAAACCGCGATTAGAGCTCTACCCCGGCCGCCTGCACTTCTTCCGGCGATGTTTTATACCGGCCGTGGTCCCGAGCAAAGCCGGCCACGTCGATGCGCAACAAGATGAGGACCGATGCCAGTAGCCCTATCGCCGCGACTAAAAACGTAATCCCATAGGCGTTCCCGGCCGAGAGCCCGGCCCCCAAAAACAGGTCACGCAGCAGACTGCCCAAAAAGTTGCCCAATCCTTTAAAAATTAAAATCGAAATCGTCCACAGCCCCAAGTAAGCACCGGCATCTTTGTCTGAAGACATAACCGCCATCAGGCTGAGCCCACCAAAGGTGTAGATACCAAATCCGGCCCCAAATATAAACAGGGCCGTTTCGATGAGACGCACCCCGCCCAGAAAACTGTCGAGCGCGATCAGCCCCATCCCCAACCCCATAATCGACAATCCCCAAGCGGCGACCCCTTTTTGCTCTTCCGGCCGGCGTTTGCGCCAGTAAGCCGCCCCGCCGATTAGGGTGATGACGGTCGCCGTTTGCCAGTAGCTGTTGTAGCGGGTTGTTTGGCGCATCGATTTGCCCAAAACGTCCCCACCAAATGGTTCTAGGATGACATCTTGCATCCATGCGGCCAGGGTAGCGGTTGATAAAAAGTAGAAAAACAAACGGGTACGCGGATCGCCCCAGATTTTTTTGAGCGTCGGCATCAGCTGAATTTGCTCACGCGCTTGGGCGTATTTGTCTTTAACGGCCGGTGGAATGCTCTGGTTCTCGATACCGAGAATACCGATAGTCCAGAAAAAGCCGCCGATCACCATGGTGACAATCACCATTTGGCGGAAAATCGCCGGATCGTAGGATTCCATCCAATAAGAAAAGCTGATGCCGGAAATGGCGAAAAAGATGATAAGAACCGTTTCAGCCACGCTAATGGCAAACCCTTGATTCTCTTTGGGGGCAGAGTCACGCACGAGGGCCAAGAAGGGACTACCGGAAAGCAAGGTGCCGATCCCATACATGGAAAAGCACAATATCGCATAGACCCAGCCTAAGATATCGGTCGTTTGCCCATCAAGCCGTTGCAGGCTGAGCACCAAGAACGGCAGTGACATCACCATGAGCCCTCGGCCGAACCAGATGTAGCTTGTGCGATAAAAGCCGAATAGTTTGGTGGTGTCGGACCGGTGACCGGCCCACAGGCTTAGGGGTGATAAAAAGTAGCGTAAGGCGATCAGCATACCGATCGGCCAAGCGGGCATCCCAAAGTTTGAAATCATCACCCTGTTCCAAATACTGGTGACGAGAATGTCCCCCATTGCAGATCCGATTTGGAAACTGGAAAGACGCAGCATGCGCGGCCAGCTAAATTCGGCCGCTTCCGGTGTTTGTTCGCTTCGCTTTCCTTTTCGTGACATCGAAAAGAATCATACCAAAACTATTTTCCCAGGTTAAAACCCATACAACACGTTTCCAATAGAGGCTGTTAACATTTAGTCCTATCGGCCCGGTTACGGCCGCGAACAGCATGGTGAATGGCGACGGGTGATGTTTTTTCGGGTGAAAATTGATTCGGGACATCGCACCCTTACACCCCCTTAACCGGGCATTAGCGTTTAATTTTGCCTTTTGGATGATTCTTAACTTATTTGTCAGATGAAAGTTGCCCTTTCATTGACTTGACAAGCACTCTCAAGAACCAAAAAGCCCCAGTAAAAAACAATGCTGGAATAATCCCTAATAAACCCCAAACATAATTTAAATTTAGGAACTCTGTTTCAAGTGTAAAAGCAGCCACTGTCGCCAAAATCCAAGAAGCGTAACCAATAAAAAGCAAAGCTGTAATTAAAAGCAGCGGTTTGCGTAACTCTTTCGGCTCCTTTTGCGAACGCAGTAATCGATAGTAAAAAAGTATCATCCCGGGCAAGATTAATATCAGGCCGACTATACCGAAAGTAGTAACAATAAGGTCATTTGCTGGGTTTGGTTCTAGCATAAGGGAATTTTAAATTGTAGAAATTTATAATCGAAATCTTGCTTGGAATACTTAAGGTTTAGGCAAAATTGGGACGACTGGAACACTAATCAATATAGCGGGGAGCACGTCTTTATATTCTATCATTTTCTCTTTAATTAAACTCAATGCGGGGTCTTGTAATTCTTCTGTGTGAACGAAATACGCGCGAGGTGGAATTCCACCGACCCGTAATTGAAGTGAATCCTCTTTAAAGAAACCCGCTACATCTCCATATAAACCAGCAACGTTTAAAGCTATATCAACCTCAGTAGAAGCTGGGGCTATTTTGTCAATTTGATTTTCTGCCAAACTGGAAAGTGTGGCCTGTCCAATTACAAGTTCTTGCGTTCGTGGGTCAATAAATGTTTTACCTTCAATAACATCATTAAAAGCATCAATTGATGCAGTAGCCATGCTTAAAACTGTTTCAGCCGCATCTGCCCCAAAACGCTCAACTAAAATTGTAAAGACTGCACCAGGGACACCTCCGAGAGAGCCAATTGCAAGCGCAGGAACTTGGCCCGCCTCACCAATGAGTGAAACTTCTAACTCCAACATGCTCATATATAAAGTTGTTATGTCAAGACCCATAGATAGTAATTCTCGAAATGGACCAATTGGAAATGTACTTAACTCCTTTGTCGACACTCCCCATCCGTTGAGTGTTACATTGCTACAATCTATTTCATTGCAGATAGGAAAATCTTTAAATCCTAAAACAGGATGTGCATCCTTATCTCCTACCTCAGAGTGATCTTTAAATATTTTACTGCTAGCTGGTTTCTGATCAGAGTCTCGATGAGAAGGTATAACTTCTTTGTCAGGAGCAGGAATGCCGTAGTCTTCATCACGATGGGCTGGTATGGATGTATTTATTGGGTTGGAATCTACAAATGTAAATTGGGTAGCAGCTTCTTCCTCGGCCAAACTAAACGCCTCAATGATGTTAATTGTCAGCTCTCCTCCGGCAATAAGTGCAGTCGAAAGTCGGGTAAGCGTTGGAAATATCTCGCTTTCCATCTCAGTAAAAAATTTTTCAGCGGCAAGCCCAGTCCAATCCCCTTCAATATTCATTAGGTAGAAACGAAGATTTTGAATTAATGAATCAATTACACCCGCCTGCGTAAAAAAACTTACAGCAATCTCCTCCATAGATCCGTATTCAATTT
>JAHDEB010000047.1:22816-34971 GCA_020629055.1 Chloroflexota bacterium | reverse complement strand
TATTGCTGACCCATTTGAACCAATAATCCATTTAAGGCTTCACGTGCAGCTGGCAAATGCTGCAAAGCGGCCCAATTGTCAACAAACCCAGTCGCGTTTTCATATTGAAACAAAAATTTAAACGGGTCTGCATGATCTAAACGGCCGCCTACCTCAGAATCTTGCCAATAAGATTCAAGATTCGCAGCAAAATTTTGATAGTGCTCATCCATATATGCCTTTATTTGCTGATAGCTTTGCTCATCTTCGGCCGATGCCTGTGCTGACTTATAGACCGCAATTGACAATGCCTCAAGGGTGTCCCAGTGCTGAATAAACTCAGAAAGATCGGGCCGGTCGCTTGTCCACTGCTTCAAAAACTTTGTAAATGGATTCATGGTTTTCATTATAGCCAAAAGAAGGCTAATTTCTACAATTTCAAGTAATTATTCAGCAATCCTATGCATCTGCGACATAAAAACAAAAAGGCCGCAGAGATTTAAAAAATCTCTGCGGCCCGAAATTGTCTTTTCAGTTTGTCCGGCTAACTACTTAACCGTAATCTGAACTGCAGAGTCTGATGGCACAACAACCGTGCTGGTCGTCAACCCCTCTACAGACGTGATACGTATGGTGTAGATGCCTGGAGCAACTTCGATCGGGTCTGAACCGACAACGCCGGTTGCAACCGTTTCACCGTCAGTGTCAATCAGCTGATAAACGCTTGCCAATGAGTTAACCAATGCATCGCCTAAGGCAGATGCGTCAGTTGCGTCAAAGTAGAAGCCGTTACCTTGTTGAGCCCAGGTTTGTAGCTTCGAGCGTACATCTTCGTCATTAACAGCGAAGCCAATGATGTTCAAACGTAAGCTAATGCCATCGGCGATTAAGGCGTCGATAGCAGCGTCTACGTCGCCACCACATTTCTCTTCACCGTCAGTCAGTAAGATGACGACTCGTTCACGGTCACCAGCATCAGCTAAGTCACTCGGGACGTTTAGCAAGGTCGCGGCCAATGGTGTATTGGTATTAAACCCTGGGGTTACGTCTTGAATTGCTGCGGCCAATGCGGTGCGATCCATCCCTTGAAGCGGATACTCAAGTGCGGTTACACACGCGAGGTTCCCACCACGATTACCAAGCGAACGCATGGTGACCGGGGTGCCTTCTGGGATCGTCTCGTTGATCAGGTCAACTAGCTCACCCTTAGCGATGTTAATCCGGTTGTTTGGATTGCTCACACTCAACCGATCAGCTTCTTCGCTGCTATCTGTTGGGAAGGTCATCGACCAAGATGCGTCGAGAATCATTGAGATTGCAGCTGAGCCGCTCAAGAAGCGGTCATCAAACGTACCGTCGGCACGTGCTTCAGCTTCACCAGCACTGATTACTTTAACCAACGCTGATCCTGCTGCCGGAGCAGCACCGTCCCAACCATTTGCGCTAACAGAGAATGGAACTGAGCTTGAATCAGCTAGAATCGCATCATCGTCACCCAAGATCTTAGCTTGAATGTCATGATCACCAGCAGGGAAGTAACCTGACAATGACCAATTTCCAGCTTCATCAGCAAGGACTGTGCCAACAGCGGTGCCATTCACATAAATCGTTACCGTCGCACCAGGTGTTGCGGTACCGGTTAGGGTCGTTACACCATCTGCGTTTGTATCAACTGAATCGATTGTGACGAGATAGTCAGAATCAGGAGCTGGATCTTCAACGACTGGCTCTTCTGGTGCTTTAATGAACAGTGTATCAGTTATTGGGCGACCAAGCGGATTGCCATTTTCATCAACCATTCTAGCGGTCAGCAGGTTGTTACCATACTTCAAGTCGCTATCAAGGTCGCTGAAAGACCATGTTCCATCTGGGCCAATTACCGTTTCGCCAACCACTTCGCCATTCACCAAGAACTCGACAGTGCGGCCGGGCATACCGGTACCAGACCAGCTTAATGGTCCACTCGCAGCGTCTCCACTTGGAGCAATAGTGCCTGCATTGACGCGGCCGTTTGCAGTCAAAGGAACAAAGCCAGCAATTAAGTTAAGCTTTTGTCCAGATATCTGCCCTAAGACGTTGCCATCTGGGTCTAGTAAGTTCGCGGAGATATCGTATGAGCCAGCGTCTGGCAAATCAGCATCAAGCGACCATTTTCCATCTGGGCCAACTTCTACTTGACCAAGAGAAACGCCATCTGCAAACAGTTCCATTAACGCACCGGCCGTACCAACACCTGCTAGCGTGATTAAACCTGGGTTTAAATCGCCAGTTGGTAAATTAATACTTGGTAGTCCGTAGGTTGTAAGAACACCTTTGCCACGGTTGCCTTCTGCTAAGACAAGCGGGTTGTTAGGGTTGGAATTGTCGCGAGCTCGAGAAATCGCCCGAACACTTAAATTATGATTGCCCACTTCAAAATCAGCTGGCACCGACCACTGTCCATTTGTTCCGACAGTTGTCGTATCAATCCGGTTGCCGTTCTCATCAAGAATTTCAACCAGTGAGCCTGGAGCACCTGTACCGGTTAGCGCTACGGCGCCGGCTTGGCTAAAACGTGGGCCAACATATGTGGGTGCTTCGCTGACGCAGCCTGCAAGCGCAAGCATTGCCAAGGTCGAAGCGATAAGGAGCAAACCGCCCCATTTCCATGCATCAAATTGATTGACCGATCGATCAGCGAAAAAATCTCTGATGCGGCCTCTCACCGTCTTTCTACAGTATTTTTCTATTGTCACGATGTTTTTATCCTACCCGGTCAAGCTCGCCCTTTAAGACGAGCGTTGCCAGGAATATTTTGAAAGTACTAGTTCATCGTGAAGGTCATCAAAGATGGTGTAAACCCGGCTGGTACTTGGAATGGGAATTCCCAAGAGCCATCCTCCTTTGCAACTGTTTCACCAACTTTTTGACCGTCATAGAAGAAGTTGATGACGGCACCGGCCGCTTCGCGGCCGAAGATTGAGCGTGATTGTCCAGCTTCCCAGTCTGAGAAGTCGTAGCCCATAGAGTCGAAGCGGGTTGGAACTGAGACAGTCTCAGTGATTACCGTTTCAACACCAGCGTTCACCGCGTTAAATGAGGCCCAGTCGCCATTCGCAGCGTAACCGGCTAGCTCGGTCCAAGAAGCGTGTGCTTCGGCCGGCGTCGGTGCACCTGGGGCATTTAGCGCGCGAGATTTCTTCATCGCTTGCTCAACCTCTTCAACAGAGATTCCGGCTAATTTAGCGTATGAGTTATAGCCCATGCCATGCAGAGCTTTCCACGTACCGCGGCCGATACCAGAAATGTCGCTCAATTTATCGCCGTCTAGCTTAACCGCTTTTTTGCGTTTCTTTTTGCGTTCTGGCTCAGGTGGCTTGATCTTCGTGGTCATCGCTTTGAAGCCATCCCAATCGCCTTTTGCCGCTAATGCTGCTAGTCCGGTCCAATCTTTATGAGGATCTTTCGGAATGCGAGCACTCATTAGCTTCGATTCAGTCATGATCTGCGAGAGCAAATCTGGATCGATGTTTGCAAATTGATCAAACGTCGTAATTCCATGACGATAGAAGTTCAGTTTTGTTTTTGGTCCGATACCCCAGATTTTAGTGAGGTCGTCCCCTTCGATGTCTTCTAGGCGAATGGTTGTTTGTTGTCTGTCGTTGACAAGATCAATAAACGCACCACCTAAAGCACCAGCGGTTGCACCAGCAGCGGCGATACCACCTAGGTTCAAATCAACATCAGCTGAAGCATCAGCTTCAACAGAAGGTAGTTCTAAACCGGCATCTAATCCGCTTGAAGCTTCCACTTCTGCGCCGCCACGGTTGCGAGCCAAAAGACCCAAACCACCAGCTGCGAACATGCCTGGTACTTTGAATGGGAATGACCATTTACCATCAGCGTCAACTTCTGCGGTTCCTTGATATTCACCGTCATAGTTGATGTCGACCGAGCCACCAGGCTCGCCTACACCGCTAAGTTCATGCTCATCGCCTTCGCGCCAACCGCCGAAGTCCCAATCGCCCCAGTTAAACCAGCCGCCGCGTGCGTTTGCATCTACGTCAACGTCTACATCTGGAACAGACGCTTCAACATCAACGTCAACTTCTGGTAATGAAGCATCGACGTTTAGATTTGCTGAAGGAACTTTTGCATCAATGGCTGCTGACATTTCACCGTGTGAAGCATCAACTTCAACACCGTTACGATCGCGGCGGATGAAGCCAAGCATGCCTGGCAAAAATGCGGCCGGCACTGCCCAAGGCAACTTCCAATTACCACCAGCATCTACGTCTGCAGAGCCAACGATATCGCCACCGTATGTCACGTCAACGCGATCTCCTGCGTCACCGCTACCTACGAATTCAACGTCGTCGCCGGTGTTCCAATTGAAGAAGTCATATTCTCCCCAATCGAACCAGCCTGGGCTGCGAATGCCACCCAATAAGCGGCCGCGAAGTCCTTCAACCTCAAATTCTTTATCACGCATGGCGACATTTAGTTCACCAAGCTCAAGGTCTTTACTACCTAAAGTTGCATTTAGTCCAGAGATTTCAACATCTCTTTCGCCTAAGACAACATTTAAGTCAGCCAATTCCCGATCTTTTGCATCCAAAGAAGCTGTAAGATCTGCTACTTCAGAGCTTTTAGCGTTGAGATCTGCTCTATATCGATCTAGTGATAGATTTAAATTTTGTAGCTTTTCCTCGTAGTCAGCCGTGATTTTAGAACAATCAACGGTGGCTGATCCCTCGACGTCGCGTAATCGCCAGTAAAACCAGTCGATTAGCAATTCAAGAAACCACCCGATAATAAGGCCCAGTATTAATGGAACGATCCAGTTCATGAAAATTCCTCCTTTTCAGAATAGCTGGCCGAAATGAAAATTGTGATGAAGCCGTTCTGCCCATAAAAGAGAGACGTGGCTAAGTTGTTAGAATCGTTTGTATTTATTGTTGCTTCACGCCTTTACGGGGCTTTTGGCGACAAGTTTCAAAACAGTTACTTAGACACACTTTTCGCCTTACAATTAAGCGATTAACGGCTTTTGGCATTGATTTAATGGTCTTGTTGATATATTTCTCGTCAGTTGTCGAGAACATAGGCGTTAATGTCTATCGAAAATGTCCATTAATTTTGCATTAATTTTAGGACCGTAATACTATTTTGACAAGCAGTTAACGCCAAAAAACAAATTTTACCCTGTCCTACTTGCTAAATTAGTGTGGCAAATACGTAATTTTGTGCCACAATATCGTTAAAAGTGGCTAAATTACGTTGATGTGAACAGTTTGGCAACTTTCCGAGGATGACGACGTAAGAAGGGTAGTGTAAGACTCGTTTTGTTTTTGCTATCTCTTGTTATCGGACACTTCAATGGAATCAAAGGAGAAAAAACATGTCTAGAAGTATTTGGTTACACGTCTTTTATACGATTGCAGTATCAATCATTTTAAATCTCGTTGTATTTTTTATCGGCCAAGCGGCCGGCGTATCATTCGCTATTACCCAAGGTCCAGATCCTGTAGGTGTTGGACCAGTTGTTTTATTAAGTGCTGCAGCAGCCATCATTGGTTGTATTGGCTACTGGCTTTGTGGCATGCTTTTTGGCGACAGACAGCGTTATTGGTTTATCTGGCTCGCAACAATCATTGGTATTATTTCAATGCTAATGCCTTGGTTTGGAGCCTCAGATTTACCAACAATGGGCTTCTTAGGGCTCATGCATGTTGTTTCAGTCTTGGTCATGACTTGGTATTTGGGCGTTTGGACCCCACACTTTGTCGCAGCAGATGAAATCGCACTCAGCTCGTCATAGACACTGAGGATCTCTTCAATAACTGGGCAACTCGCCTTAAAGTAAGAAAATAGACCAATCTTTGGCAACTAATTCTTGCTTTGTTAAACTGAAAAAGATGTTACACATCCGCAACACCCACCATCATCATTCTTCCCAAGAAACCCTTCCCGGAATACGGTGATGGCTTGTTGCCATACAAGTTTTTAAATAAAACGCCCTTCCTGGAAATCAGGAAGGGCGTTTTTTGTTTCCCTTAATCATTTGGAAATTTCAGTTATGAATAGATCTGACATACGCTTTGCCATTCCGAGCAATGGCCGATTAGAAAAAGACGCGCTCACATTTATGGATGCCTGTGGGCTGCCGGTCAAGAGGCGTAATCCGCGCCAATATACCGCCACAATTCGAGGATTGCCTGGGGTAACCGCATTGTGGCAACGTCAAAATGACATTGTGCGTGGCATCCGCCAAGGATCGCTTGACTTTGCAATCGTTGGTCTAGATGCCTTAAGTGAGCGTTGCCCAACCAATCAGCCGGAACTATGCGAGAACATTCTTGTTTTACACGATGAACTAGGCATCTCGCACTGCGAGCTTCATTTGGCTGTTCCGAGTCAATGGGGTGATGTGAACACCCTAGCGGACCTCAAAGAAAAGGCGAAAGTGTTAGACCCACTACGAATTGCAACCAAGTTCCCGAACTTAACTCAGCAATTCATGTTAGATAAAGGGATTGAACCGTTTGAAACGGTCAAAGCGGATGGGACTTTGGAAATTGCGCCAGCGATAGACTTTGCAGACATTATTGTTGATTTGGTTTCAACCGGTACAACCCTAAAAGCGAATGCGCTTAAGCAAATAGATGATGGGATGCTCATTCACTCCCAAGGGGTGCTGGTTGCTAGCAAACAAGCTTTAAAGGATCGGCCGGAAGTTCTAGAAACCGCACGCATTTTACTTGAGTATTTTGCTGCCTATCTGCGGGCGAAAGACAGTTATACCGTCACAGCCAACGTACGGGGTGACTCGCCCGAAGCGGTTTCGGCGATGATGTTGCACAAAGAAAATATTCGAGGGCTGCAGGGGCCGACAATTTCAAAAGTGGTGCCACATCAGCTAACCGAAGAGGCTGACAATCAATGGTATGCGATCAATATTATTGTTAGGCGTGATGCCTTGTCTGATGCGATCCGGGAAATACGAGAAATCGGTGGTTCTGGCGTCATTGTCACTGAGGTTCGCTACATTTTTGAGGAGGAGCCTGTTCGTTATCGAGCGATGTTAGAGGCGTTGAACTTACGATGAAAAATTTTAGCAATTTTATCCGGCCGGACATTATTTCAATGACACCGTACAAGCCGATTGTCCCTTTTGAAGTTCTATCAGAAACATTGGGATTCCCGGTAGAAGAGATCGTCAAGTTAGATGCCAATGAAAATCCGTATGGCCCTTCACCCAAAGCGTTGGAAGCGATCGCTAACGGCCGTTATTACCACATCTACCCAGACCCAGAAAGCACCATTTTACGCGCCAAACTCGCGGAACATACCGGAGTAGCGGCCGATCATCTCTTAACCGGGATGGGTGCAGACGAGCTGATCGATCTTGTTTTACGCGTGGTCCTTTCTCCTAATGACAAAGTCATCGACTCCCCACCATCTTTTGGCATGTATCCATTTTCAACCCATGTCAATGCGGGGCAGTACTTGACCGTACCGCGCAATGCTGACTTTAGTTTAAATGTGGACGGGATAGAAGCGTTGGTAGCGCAAGAGCCGGATGTCAAAGTGATTTTTGCATGTTCGCCCAACAATCCTGATGGTAGCGTCATCGCCCAAGACGATCTAAAAAGGTTGTTAGACCTCCCAGCTCTGATTATTTTAGACGAGGCCTACATCGAATTTGCGGCCGTCGATGGGGTCGAATCCTGCATCCAATGGACAGAAAAGTACGAAAACCTATGTGTGCTGCGCACCTTTAGCAAATTAGCCGCCCTAGCTGGGTTGCGGGTAGGGTATGGCGCATTCCCAAAATGGCTGCGACAGCAAATGATGAAAATCAAACAGCCGTACAATATCAATTACGCGGCTGACTTAGCCGCCAGAGCCTCGCTAGATGACAAAGCTTATCTAAATGAAAAAGTACAAGCGCTGGTTTCAGAGCGCAAACGAATGACCACCCTACTCGAATCGTTTGATTGCTTACGGCCGTTACCCAGTTATTCAAATTTTGTACTGTGCCAAGTGACCGGCCGGGATGCGGGCGTCTTTAAACAGCGCCTTGAGGATGAATTCGGGATTCTTGTGCGTTATTACAACAAACCTGGCTTAACCGGCTTTATTCGGATCAGCGCCGGCCGGCCGGAAGATACAGAAAAGCTAGTGACAGCGATTCAATATATTCAGGACACCAAAACAGTACGCAGACCTTCAACTAACATTTGACAAAACAGTAGATCGGGAAAAACAGGATGAGAGTAGCAACAATAAAACGAAAAACAAAAGAAACAGATATCGACATCACCATAAATTTAGATGGGAGTGGGCAGCATGATATCAGCACCGGCGTCGGTTTTTTAGACCATATGCTTACAGCGATAGCGGTACACGGGCTATTTGACTTACATGTCAAAACGGTTGGTGACTTGCACATAGACGCCCACCACACGATTGAAGATACCGGCATTGTTTTGGGGCAATGCATTAACAAAGCACTCGGCGATCGGAAAGGGATTAATCGGATGGGTCACGCTTATGTGACGATGGATGAGGCGTTAGGCTTCGTCGCATTAGACCTCAGCGGCCGACCCTATTCAGTTTTCTTGGCCGACTGGCACGCTCCGATGATTGGGCAGTTCCCTACATCGATTATTGGCCATTTCTTTGAGTCGATCGCATTTCAAGCAAAGATGAACCTGCATGCCAAGGTTGAGTACGGCCGGGATGACCATCATCAAGCGGAGGCGATTTTTAAGGCGTTCGCCCGAGCATTACGGATGGCTGTTGAACCTGACCCTCGGCGGGTCGGTATCGCCTCGACTAAAGGGACGTTAACGGCTTAATCTTTAGCTTTAGGGTTGTAAACAGGCTCGTCCTCGTTCACAGAAAAACCTGGTCGGGCATCATCTGGCGTGTCGTAATTCACTGGAACTCGATCCCAATCTGGCACTTCATGCGGCTCGAGTTCTTGTTGGCCTTCTAGAACCTCCAATGCAGCGTGTTGCAATTTCTCAATTGGCTGCCCTTGGATTCTGTCAAAGCGTTGCTGAATCTGTTCATGCATTTCCATTGCGGTCACCTTTTCAGTTAAATAATATGTTAGCAGTTGGTTCATCGAAACCCCTTGACGGTCAGCCATCAAGGCCAATCGTGCTTTTAATTCTCTTGATACTCTCAGTGTAATAACGCTAGGGCTACTCATAATTTTGTCTCCAGATATGAATAAACTGAACTGGGGTTACGATCTTTAGATCATCAAAATTCAAATCTGATCGAATGGTAAAATCTTTTATATTGCTGGTAATAATAAATTTAGCACCAGAGGCAACAGCAAGCTCAACCAGCATATTGTCAGCTTCATCTTTTAAATTCGGCCGAAAGCGATAATAAATTTTTTGCCATTTTCCAATAGCAAGAAGCAGGTCAAGAACGGTGTCAACCTGAGCGACGGTTAAACCAAATTGAGAAAGCGAGACTGGACGTTTTAAAACATCTTCATACTCAAGAAACATCGCTTCAGACAAGGCGATTTCTAACTTTCGCCTGACAATGTGGTTTAAGATTTCTCTGGAAACAGACCCTTTTCCTTTGAAAGCTTGCCACATCACGTTTGTGTCAATTACGACTAACATAGTGGGTAAATCATTAAAATCTTATTCATTTGATAGCGGATGTGCTATCACAACGTCAAGATGATAGCATATATGCTATCACAAGTAAATCATGAAAATCACGATGATAGATTACGGCGCAAGCAATATCCGCTCTGCGCTTAAGGCATTTGAATATTTAGGGGCCGATGTGCTCTTAACTGGTGATCCGGCCGATGTATTGCGGGCTGACAAGCTCGTTTTACCCGGTGTCGGGGCCTTTGGCAGCGGTATGGATGCGGTGCGTGAGCTTGGCTTAGATACGGCCGTTAAAGAACGTGTCGCAAACGGGGTTCCCCTGCTTGGTATTTGCGTGGGGATGCAGTTTTTATTTGAAACCAGCGATGAGATGGGGCAACACAACGGCCTGGGGCTAGTCCCAGGCGATGTAACTCGCTTCGAGCTAGAAGACCCTGCCAACAAAGTGCCGCACATGGGGTGGAATCAGATTGAACATGATGAGACCCATTGGTTAATGGCCGGTGTACCGAGCGACAGTTATGTCTATTTTGTACACAGCTACTTTTGTCGGCCGACCAACCCGGTCCACACCATTGCAACTACAGATTATGAGCAAGATTTTTGCGCGGTCGTTGCGCATGAAAATGTGTATGGCATCCAGTTTCATCCTGAAAAAAGCCAGAAGCACGGGCTGAGAATTTTGCAAAATTATATAGATTTAAAGTAACAGTTCAGCACCCTTACTTGTTTGATAAAAACGTGTTGCCCGCTGAATAAAACTGACCGAAAGATAACTATTAAACTATGACAAACTTTATCGTTTACCCAGCCATCGATTTACGCAATGGCAAAGTGGTTCGCCTGAAATTTGGCGATCCTGATCAACAAACAGACTATGGTGATGATCCGGCCGCGGCCGGGCAGCGATGGATCGATGACGGCGCATCATGGCTGCATGTCGTCAACCTTGACGGTGCCTTTGGTGAAAAGAGTGCGGCCAACTGGGCGGCGCTTGAATCCATCGCTTCGCTCGATTCAAATGTGCAATTTGGGGGCGGGATTAGA
Organism: Chloroflexota bacterium; assembly: GCA_020629055.1. Classification (GTDB taxonomy): domain Bacteria; phylum Chloroflexota; class Anaerolineae; order Promineifilales; family Promineifilaceae; genus WTJY01. The sequence goes on along the minus strand of JAHDEB010000047.1, from coordinate 24,316 downwards.
GCCCTAGGCGACATCGAACGTGCGTTAAACGCAGGTGCGAACCGGGTCATTCTTGGAACCGTTGCGGTCGAACAGCCCAGCTTGGTGCAAACCGCCATCCAGCAATTTGGGGCCAGCGCCATTGCTGTCGGAATCGACGCCCGAGATGGGGAAGTCAAAACTCGTGGCTGGTTAGAAGGGGGCGGTATTTCACCGCTAGATTTGGCAAAACAAATGGCTGACTTTGGTGTGCAAACCATCATCCATACAGATATTAGCCGAGATGGGGTTTTGACCGGTGTCAACGCTGAAAAATCGGCCGAAATCGCCAAAGCAACACAATTACAGGTAATCGGGTCTGGGGGAGTGGCTTCACTTGATGACATTCAACGCTGTATCGATCATGAGTTGGCCGGGGTCATTACCGGCCGAGCGATTTACGAAGGTGAGTTGAACCTAAAAGAGGCGATCGAACTATGTTAGCCAAACGGATTATTCCTTGTTTAGATGTAAAAGACGGCCGGGTGGTCAAAGGGGTTAACTTTGTTGACTTAGTCGATGCAGGCGACCCGGTAGAACAGGCGCGTGTCTATGATCAAGAAGGGGCCGACGAATTGGTGTTCTTAGACATTACCGCCACAAGCGACAACCGTGAAACGGTTCTTGAAATGGCTAAAGCGGTGGCAGAACAGGTTTTTATCCCGTTTACCGTAGGCGGTGGAATCCGGACTGTAGACGATATGCGCGCGATTTTACGGGCGGGTGCAGACAAAGTTAGCATCAATTCGGCCGCTGTTAAAGATCCTGAACTGATCAGTGCCGGCGCAGAAGCATTCGGCAGCCAAGCGATTGTTGTGGCGATGGATGCGCGGCGCCGTGAAGACGGGAACGGTTGGGACATTTTTGTGGCGGGCGGCCGGAAAAACACAGGTTTAGATGCGATTGCGTGGGCCAAACGAGCAGAAGAGATGGGCGCTGGCGAGATCTTATTAACCAGCATGGACGGCGACGGCACCAAGGCCGGTTACGATTATGAGTTGACCCGTGCGGTCGCAGAATCGGTCAGTATCCCGGTGATCGCATCGGGGGGTGCAGGTAGCCTAGATCATTTTGCTGAAGCATTTGAAATCGGCAAAGCTGATGCCGCCCTCGCCGCGTCGCTCTTCCATTTTCGAGAATTAAGTGTGGGCGACGTCAAAAAGCATCTGTCAGAAAAAGGGATTCAGGTAAGACAATGAGCAACACCCCTTTTCCCCAGTTAAAATTTGATGAGCGCGGTCTTATCCCCGCAATTGTGCAAGATCGCCACACGGGTGATGTGTTGATGATGGCATGGATGAATGCGGAATCGTTGGCGTTAACCTTAGAAAAGCAAGAAGCGATTTTTTGGAGCAGGTCGCGCCAAGAGATTTGGCACAAGGGTGCCACCAGCGGAAACGTTCAGCATGTTCATGAGGTACGTTACGACTGTGATGGGGACACGCTGTTGGTGTTGGCAGACCCGGCCGGACCCGCCTGCCA
>JAHDEB010000047.1:0-22716 GCA_020629055.1 Chloroflexota bacterium | reverse complement strand
TTCGCCTATTTTGAAATGGGTGAAGGGGAACCTGTTTTTTGCTTTCATGGATATCCTGACACGGCCCACACTTGGCTGCCAACTTTAGAAATATTGGCTGAAAATGGATATCGAGCGATTGCGCCTTTTATGCGTGGCTACTATCCAACACAAATCCCGGCCGATGACGACTATTCCGCGATCACGCTAGGGCAAGATGTGCTTGAACTGATCAAAGCTTTTGGTTACGAACGAGCCATCGTGATTGGACACGATTGGGGAGCGATGGCTTCCTACTCGGCCGCCAATCAAAACCCGGCCGCCGTATCAAAATTGATCACGATCGCCATCCCCCATCCACGCGCGATTAAATTAACGTTGGGCGGCTTATGGAAATCGCGCCATTTTATCGGGTATCAAGTCCGCTGGTTTGCTCTGTGGAAGCATAAACGGAATGTGTCGGATCAGATTACCGATATATTCAAGCGCTGGTCACCAGATTGGCGTTACAGCTACGAAGATGTGAATCCGATTGTCGAAGCCTTTTTAGAACCCGGCCGAATCGAAGCCGCCTTAGGCTACTATTGGTCATTTGCGGCCGATCAGCGAGGCGAACGAAACAAGGCGTTGCGCCAAAAGGTGCTCGTCAAAACAGAAGTCCCCACACTTTGTATTGTTGGCCAAAACGATGGCGCCTTGGATCCTAGCCAGATGGCAGGAACCCCAGCAGCGTTTGTTGGCCCGTATAAATACACCATTCTGCAAGGCTGCGGCCACTTTTTACATCGAGAAAAGCCGGATGAGTTCCACCAGCTTATGCTCGGTTTTGTACAAGGAGAATAAGCCCATGAGTGATATGGAATCACCAGAACAAGAAGGAAGCCACATTTTAGATGAGAAACCCGGCATGCACGGCCGTGAAGCGTACATTTGGTTTATGGGGTTATTAATCGCCGCCTTGGCTGCGCTGTTTTTTATTGTTTTCCCATTTTTAAACCTACTTTCAAGTGGGATGGGTGACACCTTTAGAGCTTATCTTTTTAGCCGGACCTTGGTCGCTGACTTTTCATTTATCTTTATTTTGTGGGGATTAGGCTGGATTATCGGAACGGTGATCAATGTGTTTAAGTTGCGCCGCAAATATTTACGAGAGCTCGAATAAATATGGATATTGAGATTAAGCGGGTCGACTATTCAGATTCGAGTCACGCAGCAGCACTGACTATGTTGCTGAATGAATATGCACAAGATCCGATGGGTGGAGGCCAGCCGCTAGATGCGGCCACTTTAAAGAGTTTGCCTGAAAAGCTGGCCCAGTTTCCGACCGCTTTTAGCTTTATCGCCTATGTCGAGGGAAAACCGGCCGGGTTGATTAACTGCTTTTTTGGATTTTCAACTTTCGCGGCACAACCCTTGGTCAACATTCACGATGTCACCGTAAGACCAGAATTCAGAGGATTAGGTTTAAGCAAAAAATTATTGGCGGCCGTCGAAACGTTAGCCAAAGAACAGGGGTGTTGCAAGCTAACGCTAGAAGTTCTGTCCGGAAATGAGATCGCTATGCAAGCGTATAAAAAAGTCGGATTTGCAGGTTATGAGCTGGACCCTGAAGCGGGACAGGCGATTTTCTGGCAAAAAAAGCTCTAGCGATCGATTTCAACCCTAGGCGCATCGGGATAAATATAGCTTTTATCGGTTGGAATTTGATCAGAAAGCAGCCCAGCCTTCAACTCGATTAATACCGCACGTGCCTCTGCTGAAATATCATCGTCGAAGTCATGAAACGGAGCTAGATCAATTTTGCCCAAATAGTTCCCGCTGGGGAATTTATCTAACATCGACCATGCAACCAATTCGAAAACCCCATCCTCAATTTCTTTTGTAGCTGAAGAGAGTAAACATGAGTGGGTCTCGGGCAATAGGAGCCATTGATCCGTATCTACCCCGATACAGAAAGACTCATTCCCTTCAGCAACAGCCGCCAACGCCCCGTTCCCGGTTTTGCCGGCCGCACCAAAAATAACATCAGCCCCTAAATCAATCATTCCAAGCGCGGTATCAGCTCCCCATTCAGGGTCAGCAAATGCGACGGCAGAGTCGCCTGGGTGATATTCATAAAGAACCGTTATATCGGGATTAATCGCATACGCGCCCGCTTCGTACCCTTCTTTAAATGCAACAATCGGTGGCACTTTATCAGTTCCCAACACTGCCCCAACTACCTCGTTCTCTGAAACCATTGCAGCTAAAGCGCCTGCCAAAAATCCGGCTTTATTTTCAGGGAAAATTAGCCCAGCCACATTATCGTTTGAGTCCGGCTGAAATTGATCTACCCCGATAAAATCGATGTCGGGGTATTGATCTGCAGCGAGCAGAGTTGCGGTCCCTAATCCGAAGCCAACCGTCACGATGACATCAAAATGTTGGTCCGCAAAGTATTTAATACTCGGTTCATACTCAAAAGGGGTCGTTGTTTCGATAAATTCAATTTGGGCGGCCAGATCGGCACTTGCGCGCTGAAGTCCTTGCCAGGCGGATTGATTAAAAGATTTATCATCTATAGTTCCAAGTTCACTCACCAATCCGATGCAGAAGTGCTTTTCATCCGCGCATGGAAACTCTGGGGCTTCTTGATTATCCTCAACTTGTTGAGGGGCTTGCGTAGCAGCTACAGTCGGAGTAGGTACAGGCAACACCTCGACAGTTGCAGGTGCAGGTGCATCGTTGGACGGCAGTTCTAGGCCACAGCCGGATAATGCTAAGCCAACCAGCATAGCTAGGAAAGATAAAGAATGCAGAGGTTTATTTAGAAACATGTTTTATGCACCTGTTTGATTAGTGAAAACATTGAGGGTTGAGATGTTTATTAATCAGAGTTGATAGGACCCGCATAGATCGTAGCACGTCTCACCCATCGGTTATGTGAATTGTCACCTATTTTTTTGCTTTTTCTCTCACGACATGGCTATTCGAACCAAGTTGTAACCATCAAGCAGCTAAATTTCGATCGTATATTTTATCTGAAAGGGTTGATCGGGCAGTCTCATCATGCAAGCATCAACCGATTTCAAGGTCAAAGCAGATTGGTTTTCCCTTTCTTTCAAGCACCTTTTCTCTACCAGTGCGTTTAAGCTCCGGTTTTTTTTATTGTAAACGTCCAATCATACCAACAAATATGATTTAGCCCATTTGATTCACTTCGTCTATAAAACCGTGGGTGGATTTTTGCAGACTCCCCAATCAATTTATAAGAAACTACATGACGGCCAAACATTTAGATTAGACCGAAGCATCGTATTACCTAGCAGACGTTTAAAGCGCTTTAATCTGCTCTAATGTCTGGATCGGAATCTGCACCGATATCAAGATCAAGGTCGTCTAGGATTAGGCTCGTGCCACTGATGCGTTGACCAATACGCCGATAGAGCAAATCCATGTGCTTCGCTGTAGAAGATTGATCTGGGGCGGCCATGTTAAAGCGGTTATAGCGTTCATAAGCTTCTTGTGCCCGACGCAAATCACCACTATTAGCCAAGCATTTCATAAGCAAAAGCCAGCCGGTTTCATCTTTTTGGTCGATATGAATAATTTGCCGCGCCTCTTCTATCCCATTTTGCCAGTCTCGCTTCTTGACGCGATAGTCTACAAGCTTTTTATATCCCTCTGAAACTTGACTCCGTAAAAAAGATCGTTCGGACTCTAACCACTCGTCAAACCAAGGGCTGATCGAGCGGGTTAGATCGGCCATATACTCCCCTTTATATAGACCCAAACCATGTTTATATTCTGAAACTTCTGCGTACTCAAGCTCATCCAAATTTGCATCTTTATACTGTGCCAAAATCTTCTCTAGCTCATACAAATCTACCCAAGAATCTGAATCGACTTTAAAGCATATCGTATCACGAGTAATCTCAAGCCATGGGGCAAAATCGTCTTTCAGTCGGGCCAACACATTGCGAAGATAAGTTCGGGCATCTTGATCTGATAAATGCGGCCAAAAGATGCGACTTAGCCGTTTTCTGGAGACCGGTTCTCCAACCCGAATTAAGAAACCCAAAATTCGTAATCGCAAGCTCTTTCTAAAGATCGGGCGGTCTTTTTGAGAGATTTGAAAACTCGACTTTCCTAGAAGATGTACTTTTAACATGGACTCAATAAGATGAAAATATTAATTAAAGATATTAAATGAAAAAAAAATTGAAATTAGAGGATAAATTTTGGGGTGCAAAAATTAAAAATATTACGATACTACCCCTGTAAAAGAGTCTAACACAACGCTTAAATAGACAAAAAAAAAGAAGCCTTCAACTGCCTTAAAAATACGGCAGCGAAAAAATATTAGACTGTCTGTACATATTGTCGAGAATGCAAAGGCTTTTTGCAGCAAAAGTACAAAAATTTGAATCGAATTAGTCTTGGCGAATTTTATTTAGCACGGCCTCGGACATTCGAATTAAAAAAGCGGATTCGGCCGCATGCACCTTCTCCCCATAATATTTTTCTTGACCTGACTCGAACCGATAACCGACCCCGCCAATAATCGATTCTATTTCAGATACTAACCAATCGTCGACTTGAATCGATTGCCAACCAATCGTTATCGACTTGCTCAAAATATCTTGAACCATCTCGACTGGATCACCGCCACTTTGGCCGGTGAGCGACTGCTCAATATGGGCATAAATAACGGGCCGAAGCACGTTCTGTAATTGGGCCTCTAGCCGATCTTTTTCTTCGACAGAAATCGGTTCATTTTCTGAAGCAATCGTTAATTCTGTCCGAAGCAAAATCGCAAGCTGATCAGGCAGAGTTGGCAGTTGATCGACCGGCATACCGGCCGGTATCGACCCAGTTAAACGTTGAACCAATCGATCGCAAAAATCTGTATCATTCCAAAGAGCTAAGACAGGTGATTGGTCGGTCTGAAAGGGAAGCAAAACAGACGAGTCTAATTCGATTTTCTCTAAAATATCTGAAAGTGGGGTTAGCGAAATTTCTGCGCCATCAGCTATCATTTTTAGCATAGTCCCAGTTTACCAAATAGTTTAAAAATGAATAGCAGACTTGCGCTGCTTTTCCGTTTTATTAGGCATATTTTTACCCTTCTTTACACAGTTACTCATTTGACTTTATGTTGGTTCGCCCATACCGTAACCACGGCCGACCATCGGCCGTTACCCGCTCATCTAAAATAGGGACCGGCTGCCGGGTAAACACATCATACAGGCGCAAAAACCCCTCTGTTGTTTGACCCTCTATGGCAATCTCGGGAATCGTTAAATTCCGTGGATGTTTCACCTGCGACCCTCGAATCCACTTAAGGGTTGGAATCGCCCCGGTCGCCGGAATATCATTGTCTGGGTCCGGATTTAGCCACGCCCATGTAAAATTATCTTCTGCATATCCGACTTGCCGAACTGCGATGCCGATATCACGCAAGATCGGCCGATCACTGGTCAGCGTGTGCGTGGTCAAACCGACATCACCGGCCGTGGGCTGATCGATTTGATGCACCCCGTGCCAAACCAGCCCCTGCCCGAGAGGGACATAGCTGCCTATCTGGAATTCCGGTTTTAACTGATCACCTGCAATCGGTTCAACCGAGGTCCAATAGGTACCGTTTGGCAATCGCCAATGGCGATAAACTTTAACCTGCCCCGGCGTCTGCCAGCCGATATCAGCACCATAATCAATCCCAACCAGGCGATAGCCGGTCGCTGGGTCTAAATCATTTTCCCTGTTTTTAGTCATGGGTCGCCAGCGAGTGCCGGTTATCTCGACCTGGGCGATCTCTGTGCGTGGCTCGCCTGCTGGGTCTAACAGCTGTGTGCCATCGGCCAAGTATGCCCCCAACAACAAGCGGGCATCCCCCAACGGCACGCCCGGCCGTGGGGTTAAGGTAAAACGCGTTTGTGACAAACCGGTCGGCTGTGGAGCCACGGTTAAGTCTTGCTGCGCATAAATTTGGCCATCGCTGCCAACCAAGTGGATAAATAATTTGAGCGGAACTGGAGGGAGTTCCATCATCGGCCGCCATGCGACCGTCACCGCCATCGACTCGCTCATTGCGGCCGTTGAGTCTATCGGTTGCAAACCGCTCAACTCGATCAATGCGCCAAACTGTTTGTTGATGGGCATAAAGGCTGCTGGCAACTGCTCAACTGGTTGATTGGGCCATAAGAACGCCTCCCCCAACGGGAAATGTGGGGGCAACGTGTGATAGGTGTCTGGATTAAAGTTGGTGGCGACAACCGGCCGATCATTGGCCAAAGATCCTGAAATTGCACCGGCCCAATCGTCGTTAAAGGTCGGATCAACATAAACGATCTCAAGATCTGGCCGCTCACCTTCAATCTGTTGCATGTAGCTGAGCGGTGTAAACCAGTGCCACGTTGAATAGACGACACTGTTTTCGGGTGCATGGTCAAAGATTTCGCGTGCATAGTCGGCCGTGTCATGCTGGTTGGCCAGCCACCAATAGCTGGACCAATTGCCCCCTAGCCTGCCTAAATGAGCAGCCGCACCGATGACTAAAATAAGTAAAACAAGGTTAAAGCTGCCGATGTTGCGCGCACTTTTAAATTCTGCCCAATCTAAGGATATCGGTCGGGCGGCCACCCATCCAAACACCATCACCAGAGGCAAATAGGCTGGCAACATATACTCCACCGTTTGCGGTGCTCGGTAAGTGGCTGCGATGAGGGTCAAAGCGATGAATGAGCCCGCCAAAAGGATGCCAGCTTTGGGATGGTGAAAAACAAGCATGCCCAGCAAGATGGCGGCGATCACTAGGATGGGCCAAGCAAACTGGAACGTTAGCACATTCCACATGACCGATAGCCTAATGAGTAAGTCTGCAAATGACTCCACGAAGAAAAAGTCGTTGCCAAAACCGAGCCCGGTCACATAGATGAAAAATGCCTGCGGATTGCGCAACGTTGGCTCTAAAATCGGTAGGAGCAGCCATGGGAGCAGGCCGACCGCTACGGCGAGCGACAATCGGCCGATCAGCCGCGGCCGTTTTAAAATCGTCCAATCTGCCCAAAGCACCACCCCGACCATCACAATGGCGAAAAATGCTAGCGACAAATGATGGGTGACCCCCAGCGACATGACAACGACCGCCCCGATCAACCATTTATCTTGCCGAAAATTGATCCAGCGGAGGAGGCAAAAGAGCCCGACGATGGCAAACAGGGTGGTTAAGCTTCGAATGTTGGTCGTCGTGGCCTGGCTCCAAAAGGTGGTGCTGGTCCCCAGCAAAAGAGCAGCGAAAATGTCCCCCAATGGAGACCAATGGCGGCCATCTTCATCTGGATGGCTGGTTTCAGCAATGGCCCAAGGCAAGATGGCCAAGGTAAACGCTGAAAATATAGCGGATAAGAAGTTGAGGTTGGATGCGGGTTCCCCTGGTAACTGTGTGAACAGCCATCCCATTAAAATATAAAGAGGAAAGCCTGGCGGGTGGGCGATTTGTAGCTGTGTGGCGGCAAGCTGGAATTCACCGCTATCGGCCGGTAACACGCCGGGGCGCAAAGTGGCCAAATATAAAATCAAAAAGCCTGCAAAAATCGCGGCCGATGTAACTTTCTTCATCGGTCCCGATTATACCGGTCTTGCGATGAGGATGGGAGCTAGCTGGGGGGATTTATCATGAAACAAAAACCGGCCGACTGTGCTTCACATCGCTGCAAAGACAATCGGCCGGTCGAACGTAAGTCTAAAATGTCATCTAACCGTTAGTCGGTTACATCGGTGATGGTTCCTATGCTTGCAGATTTTGACCTTGTGTCTGGTACATTTGCGGCCAGAAACGATGGGTCGTCATAACTACCTGCCCATGAGCCAAAGCCTCCGGCAAATGGATCGCTGTTACCGGCCCAAGAGCCAAAACCACCGGCCCACGAACCAAATCCGCCTGCCCAAGAGCCAAAGCCACCGGCCCACGAACCAAATCCGCCTGCCCATGAACCAAAGCCACCGGCCCAAGAGCCAAAGCCACCGGCCCAAGGACCAGAGCCACCGGCCCAAGAGCCAAAGCCACCGGCCCATGAACCAAAGCCACCGGCCCAAGAGCCAAAGGCACCAGCCCACGAACCGAATCCACCGGCCCATGAACCGAAGGCACCATTCCAAGCAAAGTAGTTTCCGGCCCACGAGCCAAATCCACTATTGTCGATGTCATTGATCATGAAGGTGCCGGTCGCTTCGTCATAATAGCTCCAGCCGACATAATGTTCTTCACCAGCTAGATCGGCGGCGATATTAAGCCCTTCATTGGCAACACCTTCGATGTCTCCGAAGACCGCATCTACTGCGTTGACACGCCCGGCCCCCTGTTGCCACACACTGTAGCTGGGGTATTCGGTATCAGGGTCGAGCCAGAGCAAGGCCGATTGTTTGACGCGGAACTTCACTTCATCTGCGCTTAGTCCAGGGTGCTCTTGCAACATGAGTGCGATGATACCGCTGGTTACGGCGGTCGCCTGAGACGTACCGGCGAAAGTCGCTAGGTTCCTACCTGAGAGGTTATCAGGATTTTCTTTTGCCAAATAGGTTCTCTTGCTCATGAGCGAAACCATATGGGCACCGGGTGCCACCACATCTGGTTTTATAAACGCATCATGGGTCGGACCGGCCGAAGAAAATGGGGTGATATAGTCATCGCTCCAATCCTCTGGGGTAAAGTTGTCGGTAAATGCACCAACGGTAATCACGTAGGGGTTATTACCCGGCACTGAAATCGTCAGTGGGTCGGGTCCGATGTTACCGGCCGCAGCAACCACAACAATGTCTTCAGACCATGCGGCCGTTACCGCTTGGTTTAGTGGGTCTGCCCAATAGGGTGACTGCACTTCAGAAACCAGAGAAAGATTCATCACTCGGACATTGTATTCGTCTTTGTTATCAACGACATATTGGATGCCGAGGATGACGCTTTCATACGTTCCTTTCCCTTTTTGGTTTAAAACGCGAACGGGCAGCAAATTGGCATCGGGGGCGACCCCCATCCAGTTGTTATCATCTTCCCCTTTTTTACTACTGGCGATAATGCCAGCAATATGGGTCCCATGCCCATTCGTGTCTTTGATCCGCATGCTGGCACCGGGCGGGATCTCGCCGTGCTTCCGAATCAGATTGTTTTCTCGGATCACATCTTTCCAAGCCAAGATTCGATCATCTTTATTGGTATCTTTCTTGATTCCTCTAAATGGATGGACGCCGGTGTCTAAGACTGCGACGGTTACCCCATCCCCGGTCACACCCTCATCCCAAACTTGGTTGGCCCCGATTAATTCAGAGTAGTCGGCCGTCGTATGAATTTCTGCCGCCTCTTCTTCAGGGTCTACACCTTCACCAACCGATTGAATCCCAACGACCCCATGATTGGGTGTCAGGGTAATGCCTTCGATCTGACGCAGACGTTCGGCCGCATCATCTGTCAACATTGCGCCAGCCCCACGAATAATCGTCAGTTCCGAGGTCACAACTCCGGCTTCTGAGGCGATTAGTTCTGTAACTTGGCCTGTGCTTCTGCCCTGCACAATCCACGAACTCATCGTGTCTAATGCAGCGGTCGCTGCGGGTGGGGGTCGATTACCAGCAGTGGTCATCAACATGGCAACCAGCAATAATGCCAGCATGGCCAATCGCCAATGAGTTCGCTCCTCATCGATTTGACTTATCGCATAAGTCCCGTTTTTTACCATAACGTTCTCCTGTAAATCGCATCCCTGCCATGCATCTGGCAGAAATTTTGATACGAGCACGGTGAAACGCACTCACAACACATCAACAAGCAAGAGCATCAAATCTTGCGTAAAATACGAACAACAATCATCCGAAACGTTTCGGGAGATTGGGAAAATAAAACCCTTCTGAATTCGAAGGGTTACAAAAAGCTTTCTATCTTAAAAAGAAAGATGAAAAGCGTTAGGGTCTCGTTTTCTTTGTATGTAACTTTGTGCAGACGCGGCTCGCTTTGGATCCCCCCCGGGATACAAGTTTACGTTGTCTGTAATCTACTAAACGATATAGGTGCATCGTACCATAAACCCGAAACGTTTCGCCTTAGTAGATTTGGGCTATGCCATTGGTTCTATACCATCACGGCTTGACGGATTTCAATCCCAATCAAGTGGTCTTCCCAAGCTTCTAGACTGTTTGGCAGGTCAAAAGTTACTTGGCCCATAGGAACGCCAATCAGAGCTGACTCAGCTCGGCTCAAAATTTCCGGTTCTGTTGATCCATGATTCACGACAAAGACAAGCAGTTGCCTACCAATTTCAGTTTCGCCGGCCTTGATCAGCATTTCGCCGAATCCGGTTAAAATGCCCAATTTCAAGGAGATGTTACCGGCCGTTGACAATGCCTCGACAAAATATTTTTGGGCCTTTTCAAGGTCATTTTTCGCCAATGCGATGCGCCCTTGTTCTTTAACGAATGGTGCCACCGGCAAATCCATATCCCGGTACAGCCTTATACACTGCAAGCACAAATCTTCGGCCGCATCATAATCTTGATTGTGTATCGCTACCCCGATTAAATTGCCGAGTGCTTCGCCACGCCCCCGCCGATTACCCGATTGATCGTAATAAACGAGCGCTTGGTTACCGGCTTCTTCAGCAGCATCGATATTTCCTTCACTTAAGGCGATGTAAGCCAAGTTATTCCAAGCGGCTCCGATGCCGTTGAAATTACCGATATCCATATTGATTTCCAAGGCTTCTTGCAGAAAGCTTTTCGCTTTCTGCAAGTCCCCGATCTGCATATTCACAAATCCTAAATTGGTTAAAATAATCGCAAGCCCATAGGAGTCCTGCAAACGACGGCGCTCTTCCATGCCACGTTCCAGCCAATTAAGCGCTTCAACCACATTACCCGTTTCAAAATTGTAAAACGCAAGCCAATTGGAAATCTCCGCTTTTAACCAACTATGATTAATATTGCAGGCGATTTCATACGCCTCGGTCCACATTTTAGGGGATTCAACGGTATCCGGGCGCACCGCACCAAGCTGGTAGAGTGCATAAGAAATTTCTTCAGCTACTTCAAGCGCACGGGCCAATTTTAGGCTCTCTTGCAGAACGGCCTGGGCCGGATCAAACTCACCGATAAAACGATAATATGCACCTAAGCGTGACATCATTTTCACTTGAACCAACCCATTGGTTGTGCCACCACTCGAGCTGGCAAATGTTGCCCGGCGAATCGCCTGCGCCCCTTCTGCTTGGCGGCCGCGCATGAGATAGAACCAGTACATCCCATCGATCCAAGTTTCGATTAGTTCTTCATCACGCGAGGCGATCGCCGTATTTAAAGCGGCCTGAATATTGCCCAACCGGCGATCAATGCGGCTTAATGCTTCCACTTGGCCACCACCGATCAAGTCGGGTGCCATCATTTTTAAATGGGCCAAATAGTGTCTCGCATGGGCGTCTTTAACACGATCACGTTCTTCAGGCACTTCATCTAGCTTTTCGGCCGCAAACCAGCGCAGTAGCTCTTGCATGCTGTACAAGCCGCTTTCAGGCGACCGGCGCAGCAATGATTTGTCGACTAGACTGTTCAGGGTCAGTAAGGATGCGCCAACCACTTTGCGCACCGCATCTCGTTTAAAGCCACCGCGGAAAACCGATAAGCGACGCAACGCTTCCCGTTCTGGCTCTGTTAATAATTTCCACGAGTTTTCAGAAATCGCTCGCATGCTGCGATGGCGCTCAGGCACATCACGCACGTTGGTTTCCAAAAAGTCGATTCCTTCAGAGAGTTCCTCGACAATTTCAGGCGTCGTCAACATGTTGACCCAACCGGCCGCTAGTTCAAGCGCCATCGGAAGCCCGTCGATCATTTCACAAATTTGGTGAATCGCCGCTTTTCCGGCCGCATCTGGGCTAAAGTCAGATCGAATGCGTCGTGCGGTTTGGATAAACAGGTCATAGGCATCGTTCATCGGTAGCCCATCAAGCGTAATGGTGTGCTCATCCCGCAAATTGACTCGTTCTCTTGAAGTCAAAACGATTTGGATTTTAGGCGAATCTTTTAGCAACGTGCCAAGCAAATCAGCCCCCGCGATCACTTGTTCGAAATTATCGATAATCAACAGTAAATTTTTGTTGGTTAAATAGTTGCTGAGCTGTTGAATCGGAAGCTCGTTTCCAAAAAACTGAAATTTTAGCGCAGCCGCAATTGAAGCGGTGATTTTCTCGGGGTCTTTGATGTCGGTTAAATCGACAAAATATGTGCCATCATCAAAGTCATTGACCATGCTACGTGCCACATCTACGGCCAGATGGGTTTTGCCGATGCCGCCTGAACCTTGCAATGTGATCAGCCGATCATTGGGATTAGAGATCAATCGAACCAGTTCGGCCCGCTCTTCAACCCGTCCCTTTAATGGGCCAAACTCCGGCAAGGATGGCTCTCGATCAGCTGTAAGCTCGCCGGGCATCATGAAAAATTGAGTATGAACGGAGCTGTGACGGGTGTTAGAAATATCTCCATCTAACATGAAACGGAGTTCACTGGCGACGAGAGACATCGATGGAATCCGTCGGTTGACGTCTTTGGCCAACATGCGGTAAACCAAGTCTGCTAGAGGATCAGGGGTGTTGGGATTTAAGCGCTGAATATCGGCAGGTGGCTCGCGCATAATCGCCAGCATCAGCTGCATCGGGTTACTTTGACCAAACGGCCGAATACCGGTCAGCATTTCAAATAGCATGACGCCAAATGACCAAACGTCTGAACGGCCGTCAACCGACTCCCCTCGGCAAGATTCCGGGCTCATGTAGGCATAGGTGCCGATGATCATGCCGGTAACCGTTAATTTTTGTGCTTCTTCTAGGCGGGCGGCACCAAAGTCTGTCAGCAGCGGCCGACCATCGGCCGACATCAAAACATTCGCCGGCTTTAAATCTCGGTGAACCACCCCATGATTGTGCGCAACCTGCAGTGCCCCAGCTAAATGCCAGCCGATCTCTAGTGCATCTTTCATCGGCAAACATTGATCTTCTTGAGCTTTTAACAACGACGCAAGCGTGCCATTACTGACATAATCCATCGTTATGAAGTAATCCTCTTCATGCTGAAAAGTATCGTGGACTTTTACGATTGATGGATGGTTTAAAGTTTTCTGAATTTCACCCTCACGCAAAAAGCGATTGACAACATCAGGGTTAGACTGAATCAATTCTTGCTTCAGCCGCTTTAAAGCGACCTGACAATCATTTGTCAAATCTGTCCCTAAGTAAATATCGCCCATACCGCCATGACCAATCACGCGGTCAATTCGGTAGCGTTCATCTAGGATCTTACCAATGTCCATGTTCACTCGTTGGTGTTGCTTGCCGGTTATGGCCCGAAACGATTCGAAAATCGTTTAGCTTAAACGGGGGTAGATCTAATTGAGCAAAAATGCTTCATTTGGCTGGGGTGCATAAGCCCACGCCTTTCAGTTTCGTACTGATTAGAACTGTCCTGAACCGGCAAGATTCAGTGTGCAAAGTCTCATCCCCGACCCGAAACGATTGCGGTTCGGGGTGCATTAGGTCTGATTTCGGACGATTTTTATCGCCACACAATTGATCATAAACGATTCGGATCATTATTTGGATATGACTTCCTGGCTAGTTAACCCAAATCCATCGTAAAAATATCGAAACGATTCGGCCGTTCTGCGCAAATGAACACCGACATTCAAATGGACAAACGTCTAACTAAATGTAAAATCAGATGATAAATTTACGACCTCAGAAATATTTATGACCATCCAGCGCCCCAAAACTATTACCACCCAAGTAGTCGAGATTATAGGTCAGCGGCTCCGAGACGGGGTTTATCCGGCCGGCAGCCGTATCCCGTCTGAAAGTGAATTGGCCCAAGACCTACAGGTTAGCCGTACCACCGTCCGCAACGCGATGGCCAAGTTCGCCGCAGACGGCTTGCTGATTCGAAAGCAAGGGGATGGTACATATGTCAGCGCCAGAGCCCAAGAAATTGACACGCGTTATGGGGGTCAGTGGGATTTTTCTCGTGTGATAGAGGGGAATGGGTTCACCCCATCGATAAAAATGTTGAAATGTGTTAAGCAGCTCAGCAGCTCGGCCGAGGCGAAAATACTTTCCATCTCAACCGATGCCCCCCTTTGGCTCATCGATCGGATCTTTTATGCCGATCATCATGCAGCCATCTACGTGACAAACATGATCCCGGCCGCTCTTTTTCGTGATCAGGCGGTTACACCCGATGGGAACATGCACATTCATGACCTACTTCAAAATTATTGTGCACAAACGGTTGCTTACGCCACCACAGACATAGAAGCGGTTGCATGGGAAAATTTACCCCCTCTGTTTCAAGACGGCCGCGCAAAACGCCCCCTGCTACGGTTAACAGAAACATTTTTCAATCGGGATAATATGCCGTTGGCGTTGGGTATCAGTTTTTATGATGACTCGCTGCTGCGGTTAAGGCTCATTCGAACTTAAAGACAGCGGCTTAGGCGAAACCAACTGTCTTGCATGATCAAACGTGATGCGTGAAGCAAGGTGATAAGCCAAAGCAACACGTATCACGTCAAGTTAGGTCTACTTTCTCTTTTGTTCTTCTGTCTAGTACCATGCGGCGTAAGTAACTGATTGGTTAAAGTGGCGCATGGTATCCCATACAAAGGGGTGAACCACATTTCAATATGTCAGCTATTTATGCCCCTTTGTACTAGTCGCCCGACCGGCCGTTGTAAACCAAGGCACCGCTGCTTGCATAATCACGAAAAACGCTGCTTGCTTCTTCGCGCAAAACCCCTTCAGTGACTGAAATACCACGTTTTTCTAGCTCTGCGACCCATTCCGGGTGCACAGGGCCTTCATCAAAACCGGTTAGCGTTTCAACGTCTTCACCGCTGCACGCAACGATCACATCACGTACACCGGACCAAGGGATAGAGCCAAAGCACATGGCACACGGCTGGCCGTTGACAATGAACTGATATTCCGGCATATCAGGACCGCCGAGATCCCATGTGCCTAATATTTTTTGCGCCAGTGAAAGGGTGACAATTTCCGCATGGGCAGATGAACAGTTTGCGGGCACGACACGATTCACACCGATTACCACAACGCGGCCGGACTCTTTTTCAAACACGCCGGCCGCAAATGGGCCACCGGTCTCATGTTCGATATTAAGACGCGAAAACCGAATAACTTCACGCATTCGATCCTCTAGTTTGGGAATATGGGTAGGCAGTTTTTCTAATTCGCTAATCGCCCAGTCGGGCAGGGTAATTTCAAAATTCATTTTGATTTTGTAGGGGTGACGCCGTGGCAGTGCCACGGCGTCGACTACCCTGATAGTTTTCTATAAAAACCGTTTTAACACAGTTATCGATGCCCCTTTTTACTAGCGACTAATTGTCCCTTCGATGTAGCCATGAGGCTCATCGGCTGGGGCAAAAATGTCATTGTTGTTTTCGATACCAAACCGATCAAGATTAAACATAAAGTGATGCACATTCGGCATCAGCATACTAATATCGTCAATCTCTGGTACGAGGGCTAACGCGGCATGACCCATCTCATTCATTGTGTGCTGTACCGACTCACTTTCATGTTCGGCAAAAACATACAAAATTTTATCGCGGATGGCGGCTGCAATACCGTTAAAGTCGGCCGAATGGCTATTAAACGTCCATTCCGCAGCCAACGTGGTCGCCATGATACGGTCACGTTCTTCAGGCAAAACGGTGAACTCATCTTTCATAAAGCCGACAAAAGCAGATCCTGTTGTTTTTAAGATCGGTAAATCCTTTAAGCCACCGGTCAGCGTTACCCCATCACGCGTGTGCATGACATGGGCGATGCGTTTTTCACTTAGGCCACCCGTGTAAGCATGTCGATGTGGCTCTCCATCAAACAACATGCGGGTCCAAAGCTTTTCATTAATTTTGACCGATGCGGAGGTTGCATGTGGCACACGGTTCATATAATGCGCCGCCAAATCTAACGCGTACTGCTCAATCGATTCAAGCGCATGATCTTTTGCCAAAGCATAGATCGTATTTTTGATGGTGTCGGTGGGTAAAACGCTGGCGTTATCCCCTTTGGTATATGCTTCATCAAATGCACCTTTCAGCACAACGTCGACGCTAATTTCTTTAAAAATATGACGGTCTTCTAACCGGGTGATTTTTGATAAACGGACTTTGTGTTTTCCATAACCGTTTGATGTCAATGTCATAATATTTCTACCTAATTTACTTGTTCAAATTGAAATCAACCTAAGTTGCCATGAAGGCAGGCCTGACTTACTTCGGCACTTATCGTGGATAGCCGACTACTAAAACAGCTATTTGATGTGAAATCGGCCGTCTACCGGCAACTTGGGTGAATTACTTCTCCGTTCCGAAAAGCTTTAACCCATGGATGCCCCCGTTGGGGTAGTGGGTGTAAAGCAAATGCGTAAACGGGCCATTGCTTTCAAAATCAATAAATCGGTGCCACTTATCAGCACTCAGCGATCCAAATGGGACGACCGCTGACCATGGGGAATCATCCCGAATGTCGAGCATGATTTGGAAACGGGTTCGATCGGTCTGACCCGTAACTGCTTCTTGTAAATACTTTTGCTCCAGCATATATTGCTGAAAGTCGGCCGGAATCACCGAGGTGCCATCCGCAAATTGGATCTTCCAACGAGGTGCTTGATCCATCAGGGATTCTATATCAGCACCAGCAGACGCGGCCTGAGTCAGGCCAAAAATGTGACATGCCAACGGTGGATTCAAACGATGCAGATAGGTGTCGACCACGATTTCTTCAACCATCGTCGGCCGATCGAGCGTAAACAGCGCCCGCTCACCAAAGCCGGTCCGGGCAGATTCCCAACCGATCATATGCATTTCAACCCGGGACCCTTTGACAGCCATTCCAGGATTGCCATAATGATCGTTCGAAACATGGGAAATCGTCGCTTTTTCCAACAAATTAGGGCGGACGGGCATCTGCTCGGCCGCTTTTTCGCCAAAAAAGTTCACGCGTGAAATACCACCTTCATAATAAATTTCTATGTGGCATTCAGTCGCCAAAGTCGCAGGGATCGCAAATTCATGTTCTGCATCTGGCTTGAGCGATACGCGGGTTAGCACTTCACTTTGAAGTCCGGTCAACTCATCTTTTAAAAAGAGTGAAACAGCGTGCACCTGATTTCCGGTAAACCATTTGGTGCTTACATTTATTTTCTCAACGGCCGTCCGTTCTTTTAGCCCAATGGTGATCCAGTTGTGGGCCAGATGATTATATTCAAACCGGTTTTGATCCGCTTGAACCGTTGTGGCTACATGCCGGCCGGTTTCTAGCCCCCAATATTGTTTACCCATATGGGTAAAGTCGTCCGGTCCACACTCTTTAGGGTCGTTGGGCAAAACCATTTCATGCGGATTGGTAAAATCGGAGTCAGAGTAAGCGATAACAAATGCGGGAACAGCTGTTGAAGTCATAAAAGTCTATTCCGGGGTGACATAAGCGGCCGTAATGCCACCGTCTACCATAAATGAAGAGCCTGTCACAAATGAAGAATCATCTGACGCAAGATATAAAACCGCCTTTGCGATCTCTTCCGCCTCACCAAACCGGCCCATCGGCACATGGACCAAACGACGGTTTTTCTTTTCAGGTGTATCGAGATATTTCATCAAAAGTTCGGTACGTAATGGGCCGGGGCACAGGGCATTTACACGTATATTTTCACGAGCATGGATCGTTGCCAATTCCCGCGTCATCGATAAAACAGCCCCCTTGCTAGCGGTATAGGCCAATTGAGGGGTGGCCGCACCCAAGTGTGCGACAAACGACGCGGTGTTAATGATCGATCCACCACCGGCCCGGCGTAGTGCCGGAATGCCGTATTTACAGCACAGAAAAACCCCTTTTACATTGATATCAAAGGTCAAATCCCAAACTTCTTCACTGGTGCTAAGTGCATCATCATCCTCTGCATGGCTGATGCCCGCATTGTTAAATAAAACATCCAGTTTTCCATATGTTTGTTCAACTTGCTGAACCATCGCCTCTACTTCGGCCGCTTTTGATTGGTCCGCATGCACGTAAATCCCTTCGCCGCCGGCCGCTTTGACCATTTCAAGCGATTCTTCCCCACCTGCGTCGTTGATATCAACTAAAACGACTTTCGCCCCTTCACGGCCAAATAAGATCGCTGTCTCTCGGCCAATTCCACTGCTGGCTCCGGTGATTACCGCAACTTTGTTTTCTAATCTCATAAGTTTTTCCTTCTTTTAGTTTTAACCCAGCTTTGTTGGTTGATAAACGTATTGCGTATTGCGTGGACGTTCGCGCACCACGTTCTACGTCCCACGTCGTCTAAATCTGTTCAAAATAACGCTGGCGTTCCCAGTCGGTCACGGCCGCATCATACGCCTTTTGTTCTGTCCGAAAATAATGAGTGTAATGTTCGACCACATCCTGACCAAACGTTTTCTTGGCAAACTCACTGCCTTCGAATAAATCGATTGCGTCGCGCAAAGTATACGGCACGCGTGGTAAATGTTGGGCCGCATACACGTCCCCTTCAAACAGTTCAGGCGGTTCAATCTTATTCGCAATACCATCTAAGCCAGATGCTAAAACGGCCGCGTACGCGAGATAAGGGTTACAGTCTGCGCCGGGAATGCGGCACTCGATGCGCAAACTCTTCCCTTTCCCCACAACTCTAAAACCGGCCGTGCGATTGTCATAGCACCATGCGATCCGTGTGGGGGCCCAAGAGCCATCTTCAAAACGTTTATAGGAGTTAATCGTCGGCGCGTAAAAAACCATCATTTCGGCCGCATGCGCCATCCAACCACCTAAAAACCATCTAAAATTATCTGAACAAGCGACCGGACCAAGCGTCTGATCTCCAGCAAAGGCGTTTTCTCCGTTTTCCCACAAACTAAAGTGAACGTGGCAGCTATTCCCCGCCTGGCCAGCATGGGGTTTCGCCATAAATGTCACACTCACACCGATTTGATCAGCGACTTCTTTTAGGCATTGTTTGAAAATTACATGTCTATCCGCCATGTTCAAGGCGTCAGAATAGCGCACATTCAGCTCGTGCTGCCCCAATCCCCATTCACCTTTTGAATTTTCAACCGGTATCCCCGAGTGTTTTAGATGGCGCCGCGCCGCAGCGGTAAATTTTTCTTCTCGCGTCCCCTGCAGCATGTTGTAGTCTTCGATAAACCATCCGGCCGGTTCTAAGTCCGCGTACTTTTTCTGGGCAGCCGCTTTGTACGAATCTTCGTAGATGTAATACTCAAGTTCAGATGCCGCCATGGCGGTAAAACCGAGTTTTTTCGCTTTCTCTAACTGTTTTTGTAAAAGGGTCCGGGGAGCAACATCGATCAGTTCATGGGTCTGATCATTTTCCACATCGCACAAAATTAAGGCTGTTTTTTCTAACCAGCTGGCGATCCGTAGCGTGTTTATATCCGGCACAAGATGAAAATCACCGTATCCAAGTTCCCAATTTGCAAATTTGTATCCCGGAATCGGCTCCATCTCCAGATCGGTTGTCATCAAATAATTACATCCGTGCGTCCCATGATTCACCGCATCTTCTAAAAAGAATTCAGCATCAAACCGCTTGCCCATTAACCGCCCAACATGATCAGTAAATGCTACGATCACCGTTTCAATCTCTTCAGATTTAACCTTGTCCGCCAGCTGCTTAATTGTCAACAAACCTCTAATCATCGCTGTCTCCTTTTTATTTTTTCAATTGTTCGGCAGGAAAAACAAAGCTGCTGAACAATTATTTGTTTTTTAAAATCGGCCGAAATATCTTCTCAATTTTAGACGTTCTTGGGCGGGTACAAGGGTTAGATTTAGGTGCTTATTTGTGCTTATTTGTGTTTATTCTTGAAAAGAGTTTTCAGGCAAAGAGACTTGGAATCATCGCGAACGACTCGTATTTTGTGCCTCTTTGCACTCCTGTTTTGTCAATCGCCGATCTGATCGGAATTCCAACGATCCACAACTAGCTGCCGCGATAAGTTGAATACCCAAATGGGCTTAATAACAAGGGGACATGATAATGCTGACCGGCGTTTTCTACTTCAAAAATAATCGGGACATAGGGGTAAAAAGTCTCGAAACCGGCCGTCTTGCAATACCGTTCCGTAAAGAAGGTCATCTTATAGGTCCCTGATTCAAGAGATCCTTCAGCCATCAGATCAGCTACGCGGCCATCTGCATTCGTAATTCCACTGGCGATTTTTTGCCAATCGGTTCCTTTTAGCTTTTCTAAAGTGATTTGAATGCCAGCGGCCGGTTTGCCTAAGGCGGTATCTAATACATGTGTTGTGATCGGACTCATTTTTCTCCGTTACTATCTGGATGATTATTATTTTTTTGGTTCTAAAGTCGCTGTAATCGACAAACGTCCAACGAATTTGAATTATACTTATCTTCTGATCAGTTGCCATTTAATTGATGATTCCACACAGCCTTTCACCCTATTCATTTTCCATTTCATCCAACAATTTATTTAGTCGAATTTCGAGGATCTTTTCCTGCTCACCGGCCGCGATTTTAATCTCATCGGCCGGATCATTCGGCAAACGTTCCTCAAGCAATGCGAGCATTTCACCCGCTGACTTTCCCGTGGCGCACACGATAAAAATATAGCCGAACTTTTCATAATAAGCCTCGTTTCCGGCCGCCAAACGTTGCAAAGTTTCTTCAGATGCCTGTTTAACCGAGGCCTGCTCGTTCCCGGACCAATCGGCCGTCGTTGCGAACTTTTCGCGCAGCTTGGCCAAATCCCCTCCAATTTTTGGATGATGGGTAAACGCCTCTTGATAATCAGCTGTGTCTAAGTCACCATAAACCATTTTCGCCTTGGCTTGCAGATCTTCGGCTGATGTATACGGCAAATGTGCCAACATCCCATCGACCCAATTGGTTGCGCCGCAACAGCGAGTTAACGCTTCACGAAGTTCATTTTCAGTTTTTGAGTTTAGGTTTTTCATTCTTTCTCACGTGGAATGTAATGTGATTATTTGTCTCGCGCTCATAAATTTGATGATCGAGGATTTCAAATCCAACCGATTTGAGTTCAGCCATCATGTTTTTTACTGAACGGAGATGTCGATAGGGTTGCCCATGCGCTTCTCTGACTTCATCCTCATCATGATTGCTGCATAAGCTGCTAATAAAGAAGATGCCATTCTTATTGAGTGCCACATGCACATTTTCAAGAAATGTTATTCGGTCTTCACCAATGATGCAATGGAAGCAGTTTCCATCAACAACCAGGTCAAAGTTCATCCCGTGCAGAACACCTGGCTGACTTAAATCACGCACAAAATATTCGATATTATCACCCAATGCGGCTGACTTCTCACGCGCCCAATCTATCGCTTGTTGCGAAACATCTACGCCGGTTACTTCATACCCTCGTTTGTGCAGAATTCTGGTGTAATTGCCCTCACCACAGCCCAAATCTAACACCTTGCCAGAGGTTGGCACACAATCATGGGCAAAAAGCCGGTTGATCAAACTAGAGGCTTGGGCGATGCGATCAGCCCCACCCCACCCGGGCCATCCTTTCGCTTTAATATCCGCATAGATTCGATCGTGAATTTGATAATTTGGTAGCATGTATCCTCTGTAGTTAAATTGAACTATGCCATCTTAGTTTTTTAGGTATTCCTCCAACATATTGGGGCAGCTTTTCATGCCCCATCGCCTGGCGCAAAGCTTGCATTTCCCCCAAGTGGTACCAATAGTGCCACATCTGGCGCAGCATCAGCGTACCGATATTTTCGGGCGATTGGTTCCCTGGTGGGCCAGGGTGCACCAACAAATCTTCGGCCGTTAATTCAGCCTGCACCTCGCTCACTTTTTCTTGGATGGCGTGCCAGCCGTCCAACATTTCATTTAAGTCTGGGGTAGATGCGGGCTGACCGTATCCGCACGCTTTGACCGCCTCATTGACTACAATTCCGCGCGGCCGTTCTAGCCACACCGCCTGATCAAATCCGGCCAGATGCCCTACCATCCAGCTAATGCTGTTGGCATGACCCAACCGTTTGCTACCATCTTCGGCCGTTAAATCAGCATGGCCGGACAGCCACTTTTTCTTCGTAAATTGGGTCTGCTCCACCAACGGATGAATGTCACCGGTCTTAGCGAAATCAAAACCGGCTCCCCATCTGGCCTCGGCCGGAATACGGCCTACGTATTGGGGCAAATTCTCGTGCTCCAAGGCTTGGCGTATCCCCTGCATTTCTCCCAAGTGGTACCAATAGTGCCAAGTTTGGCGCAAGGTCCACATCAGCACCTGTTCATCAGACACCCGCCCCCACAACGTCGGCTGCTCGGCAAAATCAGCCGCGCTCATTGGCTCTTGAACCTCATCCACTTTTTCTTGGATGACGTGCCATATTTTCATAATTTCATCCAGCTCTGGGGTAGAGGCCGCCCTGCGGAATCCAAACTTTTTGGTGTCTTTGGTTAGTGGTTCACCAAAAACCCGTTCGATCCAAACAATTTGGTCAAACTCGGCCAAGTGGCCCACCGCCCAGCCGATACTGTTGGCATGGCCAAGCCGTTTTAGCGCATCCTCGGCCGGAATATTTTCATGGCCTCGCAGCCATTCTTGTTTTGCGAATCGTAGTTGTTCAATTAGTAAGTGTGCCATAAAACCAAGTATAGAGGATGAAGGCGAAAGGGGAAA
>JAHDEB010000046.1:15210-35182 GCA_020629055.1 Chloroflexota bacterium | reverse complement strand
CTTGCCACTTGCCACTTGCCACTTGCCACTTGCCACTTGCCACTTGCCACTTGCCCTAACTCATCACCAGCAGTTTTTCGGCCGCAGCTAGCTCTTCCGGCGTATTCACATTCTTAAACGAATTTCCGGTCGGCGAGAATGTAGCGACCTCAGCTTCCTCGATTTTTATGACCTGCAACCCATCATAAAAACTGGTCATGCGCGCCTTCCCATCTGCCAAAGCTTGCTCAACGGCCGCCAAACAGCTTTCTCGTTTATAAACCGCATGCATCGTTTGGGTGCGCCCTTCCCATTCCGGTACAACGACGTCTGCCCCAGTCGCAAAGGCTTTTTCGACTTGGTGCTTTAGCAAGCTTGAATTTAGAAACGGCATATCACACGCCACAACTAAAACGTACTCACCCATCGCTTTCGAAAGGGCCGTTTTTAAACCCGGCAATGCACCCGCTCCAGGCTCCGCATCGGGCGCCATGCGCAGGCCAAACTGTACATATTCGTAGATATTGTTGGTTGTGATTAGCAGATCATCGGCTAAGTCAGATACTTGATCAATCACGTAATCAACCATCGGCCGACCTGCTAGATTGATCAGCCCCTTGTCTTGCCCCATCCGGCTAGACCGTCCCCCTGCTTGAATTGCAACTGCTAAATTTCTGTTCATGGAATAAAGTGTAGCCATGGTACGGTATCTTTCGCCGTAAAAAGTGAGTAACTGATAAGATATGCCTTATCGTGATCGTTTTTTCTGAGATTAGAAAGCAAATCTACTTCAGTTCGTTTTATTTTTGCTTGTAGACCGAAACCGAATTTTAGTCCGGTCTCGTTGGAAAAAGTATAAAGATAATGGCTCTATAGTCCTGCCATCGCTAAACTTTTCGTATGAGTGAATTTCTAGAACTCCTTCCCCCCGCACAGGCTTTAAATTTATTTTTAGATCAGTGCGAATTTTCCCCTCAATCTGAAACCGTCCCATTAGAAGATGCGGTCGGCCGAGTGACCGCAGAATCGGTGATCTCATCATTTGCACTGCCCTCCTTTGCCCGTTCGACCGTCGATGGATTTGCGGTGCGTGCGGTCGACACACACGGGGCAAGCGAAACATTGCCCGCCTATTTAAAACTAATCGGAGAAGTGCCGATGGGGGGCACACCCGATTTTGAGCTTGGCCGGGGTGAATGTGCCATCATCCATACCGGTGGCATGGTGCCTGAAGGGGCAGATGCCGTGGTTATGGTTGAATACACTCAAGAAGCCAGGCCGGGCGAGGTTGAAATTCTACGTGCGGTCAGCTTGGGCAGTAGCGTCTTGCAGCCTGGCGAAGATGTGCAGGCTGGGGATGAAGTCATCGGCCGCGGTGTACAGCTACGCCCGGCCGAAATCGGTGGATTAGCCGCGTTGGGGCATGCTGGGGTCAACGTTGCGGTGCGGCCGAAAGTCGCCATCATCAGCAGCGGGGACGAGGTTGTGCCACCCGGCGGACCGCTGTCGGCCGGGCAAGTTTACGACGTCAATAGCTATAGCTTGCATAGCCTCATCGAACAAGCTGGGGGAGAAGCCGTCCGGTACGGTATTTTGCCCGACGATGCTCAGGCATTTAAATCGGCCGCTGAACGAGCAAAAAAAGAATGTGATCTGGTGATTTTTACCGCCGGGTCCAGCGTCAGCGTCCGTGACTTAACCGCCACGACGATAGATGAATTAGGACAGCCAGGGGTTATCGTTCACGGGGTTAGTGTCAGGCCGGGCAAGCCGACGATCCTGGCGCTAGCTGATGGGGTGCCCGTTATCGGGCTACCCGGTAATCCGGTAAGCGCTTTGGTAATCGCCCGCATCTTTGTCGCTGCCACAATACAAAAGATGGTTGGTCTGCATACTTCGCGCCCCAAACCAGCGATTACCGCTAAATTAATGCTTAATCTTTCTTCGCAAGCGGGGCGAGAAGATTGGATCGGGGTTAAACTAACCCACTCGGCCGAGGGCTATACGGCCGAACCGGTTTTTGGCAAAAGCAACTTGATCTTTACCTTAGCCAATGCAGACGGGTTAATGAAAATTCCAGCAGCGGCCAACGGGATCGCAGCGGGTGAAATGGTCGAAGTGGAGCTAATTTAAATCAATTAGAAACCAGCCCCCCAACAGCCTGAACAATAAAAGGAAATTGGTTATTGTTCAGCAGTTTGGTCCAGTTTGACAAAAGGATCTGTGTTCTTCGAAAAGATAAGCTAAAAACTGGCCCAATCTGGCGAAAAGAGTTGGGGTGCTGAAAAATTACGGAAATTGAACAATGAACCATGGAAACTTTACTTGGGCTGACCTATCAACGTTTGATCTTAAGCGATCTGATCAATTCTACTCAGAGCTGATGGGTTGGCGTTTGGCCGATGCCGCTGGCTATAACATCTGTTACGCCGGCCGTGCCGAAGCCGCTGGTATTTATGTGATGCCAGAATTTTTCCAAAAGATCAATATGCCGTCGTTTTGGATGTCTTATATTCTGGTCGACGATGTAGAGCAGGCGATCGCTACCGCCAACCAAATGGGTGGTAAGGTTGAACTGGGGCCAGAGCCGTTCGGTAGTAACAACGAAGGACGCATCGCACTTATTCGAGATCCGTTAGGGGCTGGGTTCACCGTCTATGAAGGGCCAGACTTAAAAGGGCGAGATTTGCGCGGCAACCACGGCCGAATGGGCTGGAATGAGCTGATTATTTCAGATATCACCGCCGTTCAGCCGTTTTATGAAGCACTCTTCGGCTGGAATATTTCAAGGGTGTCCGGCAGCAATCGATTTGAAGTTAAAGACCAAACCGGCCAGTTGGTCAGTCACATCGAGCAAGTACCCAATGAGATCAAGGGAGACTTAGAGTTTTGGGTTATTTATTTTGCCGTTAGTGACCTTGACCAAGCCGCTCAAATCGTTACCCGCCACGGGGGAACAATCACCTCAGACGATGCTTCGAGCGGGACGCGACAGCTGATGATCGCAGACCCGCAAGGAGCCGCTTTGATTTTAATCGAAGGCCGGTCAGGTGGTCAGAGCTGGCCCACTTGGGGATCTGGCAACTTTAAATGGCGTAGCATATTGGGCTTACTGCTCGTTTTTTGCGCCGTCTTTTTCGATTGGGGGTGGGTATGGCCGATCTTATTTCTTCTCTGGATCATTCCCGATCTTTTTAGTGGCGTTACATTCTTTTTAGAGCCGGTCTATCGACACGAAAATCCGATTTTATTTTGGCTAATCGCAGCGACATGGATCAGCTTGTCGATTTATCCACTGCTCGAGTTAATGAGTACCGTTTAAATTATGTCCGTTTACCTTCACGACATCCCCTTACAACAGGCGAAAGATGCCTTTAATGATGCACTTGCAGCGGCCGGTTTAAATCAACTTATAGCAACCGAAACGATCCCGTTAGACGAACATGCGGTTGGGCGAACCACGGCCGGCCCCGTTTGGGCCAAGCTCTCCTCTCCCCATTACCATGCCAGTGCGATGGATGGCTTTGCCGTACGTGCCCATGAGACAGATGGTGCCCTGTTGACCAGCCCAAAGACATTGATTTATGGCGAGCATACCCAATATGTAGATACAGGTGATCCCTTGCCGGAATGGGCCAATGGGGTAATCAAAATCGAAGATACGGAACCGGTTGATGCACAGGGGCAGCTTTCGGCCGAGCGGCGTGAGCCCCACGCCATTCGAATTCGCGAGGCGATTCCACCGTGGCGCAACGTGCGCCCGATGGGCGAAGATATGGTGGCGACCCAATTGGTTTTACCCGCGGGCCATCTGATTCGCCCCGTTGACCTTGGGGCGATGGCAGGATCGGGCCACAAGACGGTTACAGTTGCCAAACGGCCGAAGGTCGCCGTATTGCCCACCGGCAGCGAGCTCAAAGCGATTGGCCAACCGGTCGAGTCTGGAGACATCATCGAATACAATTCAGTCGTGCTGGCAGGGCAAGTCAATCAATGGGGCGCAGAAGCTACACGCTATCCGATTACGGTTGATGTGTTCGAGGCGATTCAGCAGACGGTGCGCGAGGCGGCCAAAACGCATGACCTAATCTTACTCAATGCCGGTTCCAGCGCAGGTGCCGAAGACTTCTCGGCCGGTGTGGTCGAATCGCTGGGTGATTTACTGGTGCACGGGGTTGCCGTTCGCCCAGGGCATCCGGTTATTTTGGGGATGGTGAATCTTGATGACAAACAGGTGCCGATTATCGGTGTGCCTGGCTATCCTGTTTCAGCCGCTTTAACCGGCGAAATTTTTGTCCAGCCGCTGATCGGCACATGGCTGGGGCGCCAACCGGCCGAGCCGCCCGTGGTTGAAGCTGAGCTTACGCGCAAGCATGTTTCTCCTTTGGGCGATGATGAGTATGCGCGTATGGTCGTTGGTCGTGTAGGTGATCGCGTCTTGGCAGCCCCACTATCACGTGGGGCGGGCGTCATTTCTTCCCTTGTGCGGGCCGATGGGATCACTGTGTTTCCTGCGGGCAACCAGGGACAACCGGCCGGGGCTAAAGTCAAAGTTCGCCTGTATACGTCTCCGGCTGCGATTGATCGCACTATTTTCGGGATCGGGTCGCACGACATGACCCTTGATCTGTTGGCGCAATTTCTTAGCGGGCGGGACCGACGGCTCACCTCGGCCAATGTCGGCAGTTTGGGCGGCCTAGTCGCCCTGCGTCGTGGCGAAACCCATCTGGCAGGCAGCCATCTGTTAGACCCCGAAACGGGAGAATATAACCTAGCCGATATCGCCAAATATTTGCCCGACACACCGGTTCGTGTGGTGTCGCTTGTCGGCCGCGAGCAAGGACTAATCGTTCCCAAAGGGAATCCCAAAAAGCTAAAATCATTAGCAGACTTATCCGGTTCAGCCGTTTCTTACGTGAACCGTCAGCGTGGGGCCGGGACACGCGTACTGTTGGACTACCAGCTCAAGCAAGCTGGGTTGAGTCCTGACTCGATAACCGGCTACGAACGGGAAGAATTTACCCATCTGGCCGTCGCTGCAGCGATCGCGGGAGGGCGCGCTGATTGTGGGCTCGGCATCACGGCGGCCGCAAGGGCCCTTGAACTCGATTTTGTACCGCTGTTTCAAGAACGCTATGATTTGGTCATTCCGGTTGAATATGCAGAATCAGAACTGTTGGCCCCCTTGTTTGACCTGCTCCATGATGCACAGTTTCAGCAGGCGGTGCAGCAGTTGCCCGGCTACGATGTACGGCCGATGGGAACCGTAGTCGCTTAATCTACTTTATCCGGTCGCCTCATACTTTTTTAGCGTGTCAACAACGGTAAATAGACTAGCCATTCGTCTCGTGTTGGCGGCCCAACGCCAGATGTTGATGTTGGCGTGATCGTCGGCGTGGCGCTAGGGGGTACCGTCATACTCGGGGTGACGCTGACTGTTGCCATCGGTGTGCCGATGATCGTTGTCGTAACCGTTGGGGTTTCGCTCGGAATACCGGTCGGTTGAGCTGTGGCCGTTTGGGTCGCCGTCGATGTTTCCGTAGCGGTTGATGTCGCGGTTGCTGTTGCCGTCATCGTCGGTGTCGATGTCGGCGTATTTGTTTGTGTCGGGGTCGCTGTAGGGGTTTGAGTATGCGTGGCCGTAGCGGTCGGTGTGCTGGTTTCTGTGGGTGTTTGAGTAAATGTCGGCGTTGGGGTTGGCTCTACAACTTCAATGGAGCTTGTCAGTGTGATGGTTGCATTATCGTGGACCAAAATGTAGCTATAAATCTCTGTAGATGAGGCAACCCACGCTTCATCAGTTCCGTCAGGGCCATAGTTTTGCCAAACATGATCGATAATTGTGCTCAACGAACTCTGATGGTTACCATGGGCCAGTGTGTTGTACCAAAAGTAGTTGCCGCTGCTCGCATGGTTTGCCGCCATCCAATCGATCGTATTTATAACCGCTTGGGAATTGCCTTCAACAGAGATATCTCGGCCGATTTTGGTCGTGCTTGCGATCGGAATAGCCGTCAGACCATTATTGGAATAGCTGCTGGTCCCATTAACGACCATCATGTAGTCATTGCCCGTTTCTTGTAGCCTTAGATCACTTGTTTGGGCAGCCTGCTGAAAGGGGGCATCATACGCACTGGAAAAGTTGGGGGATGCAAACACCATCACTTTGAATCCTGGTAGCGTAGAACGAGAAACCGCTGCTTCAAAATGATCCTGCCCATCTTCGATATCAGCGACGTAATCATCGAAAGTGCCGGGGTCATTGTCAAAGCGTTCATGATTCCAAGAATGATTGCCTAGCGCCCATCCCTTGACCAGAAGCTCATCATTAAAGTAAGGCTCATCTAAAATCCAATATTCATCCCGGAACTGCCAAAAGTCTTTTGCGATGGGAAATATTGTGGCTGGCCACCCTTTGGCGACAAAGGCTTCAACGGCCGGTTTTAGGTTGACGTTGTCGTCGAATCCGTGAGACCAAGCCCATTTTTTGCCATCTTTCAGCTGTGTTTTTTGCACCGCCCCCATGCTGCCGCTATCGGCCGGATTCGCAACTTCAACCACCACTGTTTCAGCATGGGTGGTAAATTGAACCCATCCTGTTGTTCCGTTATAGCTCGAATCAATCACCGCACCATCAACCTTCACAACCGCACTATCTGCACTACCCACGTAAGCCTGTACGGTCAGAGCATCGAAGAAAACGTCAGGAACACTCGACCGGTTGATCTGATAGGTAAGGGCCCAGGTTGCGTTGATCGCTTGGTTTGCAGCGGTTGTTTCCCCCAATGCTTTGTCTGAAACAAAGAGTTGGCTAAGGACCAAAAAAAGGGTGATCAAACCGATGATGAAATTGACGTGGCGGCGTGGAGATTTATGAGTAGTCAAAGGAGAATGTCCGAAATGGTTTATAGAGGTGGCCTTGTCTACCCAAGACCATGCATTAGGTTAACCGGAGGATGTTGAAATGAATCTTACGATTTAGGTGACAATGGACAATTCTAATTTTGCTTCGTGTAGACGCTTGTCTGCGAAGTGCATATGAAGCATCGGCCGGGGCAAAGAGATCGTTTGATCCTGGATAGGCCAGTAAATAAGATTGTTTCTACTTGCGGACATTTTTGCATAGTGGTCCGTTCCAGGTAGATAGTCGACCAAAATGGTAGGAATAATCTGGTTTGATAATTCAGCCAACATCTTTAAATCTGGCAGTAATGACGGTCCTGCGACTACCAAGTCGACACCGGTATGCTTCACAGAATCGATAAGTACCTGATGATTGCAGAACAGCTTGGTTCGCAATTCTTCACGCCCTTTAATCCGGCCGCTGCCGCTTATATCGGCCCTTTTTTCTAGCCGATGACGCAGTTGGGGTGTCACGCCAGCGGAATTGTAGATTTTAAGTCGGTCAGGTGCTGTTTGATACACCACATCGAGATCGCTAAAAACAGACGCAAGCTGCTTTTTCAACTTCTCCTGATTGTTACCATGTTCGATTTGTATGGTTAAGCGATTGTCAAGCAGGGCCAGCTTTTTTAAGGTCAAGATGGCGCTTAAATGGCCGATGTGCAACTGTCGGTTGAGGGTGCTAGACAAATGCCATAAAACGTTTAAGCGTCCTTCTTGAGCATTTTCTACAAGATCTGGAGTAATGCCAAATCCATATTCAGGGGCAGTCTCTGCCAACTCAGTCGGGTTAAACCACCGCCCTCGCTGAAACACTGAAAATGCAGTGTAGTTGTCCTTGTTGTTGGCGATCCCCAAAGCCAATGGCCGTAAATTGTAGGCTCGCCCGGCCGCTTCAGAGCAGATCGCTGCTGCACCCGCTTCGGCTGCGGCCATCTGCACACCCCGTGCCGTAGAAATATCCGGCCGTGCGATAATTTCTATGTGGTTTGGCAAGGCTTCTAGCCACCGGCTAACTTGGGGTAATACAGTATCTTTTGTGTAAATGCGCCTAACGCTCGAAACGGTTTCTTCTTGGCTAAAAAGGCACATTCGGGTTTTTAGCTCCAAGGAGCCTATTTCATCGAAAATATGAAACCGAGCGAAATCATAGACAATCCCTTGCTCTAAGTTGTAGGTTGGAATGATCGCAGCTGTGTTGGGGTCGGCCGTTATCTGGTCAAAAAGCTCGTTCGCAGAGCCTAATGGGATTAACTCCACCGTGGTCAGCGCTTCTACTGTGCGTCTGGCTCTCAGGGCGGCCGCGTGTGACCAAGTGTGGGGTGGTCCTAAGTAATAAAGTTGAGAGATCATTGCTCCGATTTTAACGGAAAAGCAAAAGAAAACCGATTTTTACGATTGTTGTTATCTGGGCACAATGGACCCGCGGGGGCATTCCGACAAAAACCTACGGTTTTAAAGCTTTTTCTTCGGCCGAAACAGCAGGTTTTGGTTAGAACACTCCATTTGGTAGTAAAGAAAACGGCCGTTTTTCTGCCCAGCATCGATCTGGGCAGAATTTGTCGATAGTCTATCGTCCTGACAAAGCCATTTGGATTTGATTTTCTAAATCTGCCAATTTTAAGGAGGCTATTTCTTCAAGTGCCTCATTTTGATCATGAGCATGATCGAGGGTCCCGTAGTTGAAAACTGAACCATCTGATTTCAAACGATATCTAGCGTGTGGAGTCATTACAATAAATAGCTCTCTATCTGGTGAATGGACTTGGTCACCTGAAGCATCCTTTAGAAATAAAATATATTCTTCTCCTACCTTATATAGAGGATCGCCAGAAATTTCAAATAATTGACGGCTCTGATCGTTCGCCGATGGACGCATACCACCAGTCTGTACAATTGTGATGATGTCTCCGGGGGTTTTATCTCCAGAATAGACTTTTGCTATTTCAAAGTTTGTGTCTGTAAATGGTAAAACATGTCTCTCAACTTCCCCTGAGGGGACAACCTTTTCTGATAAGTCGTCGGAAGGCTTTGCTGATACCGGAAATTCATTAACTATCAACCTTGTAGGATTGATAGATACTGCTCTAACCTGAACAATAAGATCAACTTCTTTTGCTAAATCAAAAGGTGTTTTCGATGATGAAGCCCAAAGTGCCTCTGCTCCAATATGCTCATTTTCATTTTCTCCCACCTCTTTCTGATCATAAAAACTAGAACTAAAAATCAATAGGCCTGTCAGTAAAACGCCGAATGCTAATATGCTAATGTATTTGGTTTTCATAATTTAAATTTCTCCGTGTTTATGTTCAATTAGTATCGGTTGTTGATAAGGGTTTTATCTGTTGCGTTTAGCCAAGTTTGTGATGAGCGATCAGGGTCCATAATCGACCCTACATTGTCACGGTGCCCAAGCGATAAACAATGACCAGCTTCATGCATAAATGTATTTTCTTTTTCCGCGCTTGTTGCGGTGAAGTACGCATTGTAATCTAGATCACAAGAAGCAAAGGTGTTGGACCAAGCTGTTGTATTGTCACAGTTACCGTAGATATCACATATGTATGCGATTCCATACCATGCCGTGATTCCCCAGTTTCCAACAGTAACTTTAATGTCTTCATTTGAAGTAACTTTAAGCATGCTGACATCCGTGTATGTATGCCAACGTCCCATTGATATATTCGCATGTGACTCGTATCCCCCCGAAAAACCAGTAAATTTCCATCGAACAGATTGGCCCGCAGGAAACTGTCCGCTTCCAACATAATCGGCCGCGAAGACAGGTATTGTTGTAAGGAAAAATGCTCCTAAGAATAAACTAAACCCTAAAACCATATTTTTAATTTTCATGTGTTTGAATCCTCTGATGTTAACTAAATCTCTATTCTCTTACTTTATATTTTTCAAGTTTGTGGCGCGCATAAAAAGACTACAAAATACCAAGGGAAGATTTCGACAAAATATCTCCCAATTTGGGTATATCCCGTCTCCCAAAAATGGGAGATCAAATATCCCGTTTTTGGGAGATTTACGTTGTTAAATTTATGAGAAGCTCTTCCCACTAGCGCAAGACAAGATAAAATTGGGGAGTATAAATAATAAGTTTGACTAACTTTTGGAGGGTGGAATGCAGAAGGAAAATTTTGGGATTATTTGTGCCTCGTTGCGAAATGACATTTTAAATATGGCGGCTGGGAGAAATTGGAGCCAGCAAGACCTTGCGGATGCTACTGACTTACCATTAAAGGTAATAGGTCAAATAGAGCGTGGAGAAAAAGTCAATCTGCATAGCGAGCTTTTGATTTGTTTAGCAGATGCTTTCAACTTAACTACAACTGAAAGAAAAAGATTTTTTTCACTTGCAAGTGACATTACGAATGAAGAGGTCGCGCGTGATGATCAGTCTATTTCAACTGTCTTTGATGCAACTGTGCAAGAAGCGCAGCAAATTCGGCAGCCCGTTTTGCTGCATGATGGGATTTATCGAATTATTGGTTTGAATACAGCTTACATGCAGACTTATGGTTTAACCTCAGATTATCTAGGCTCTATTCCAGAAAGCGATCCAACTAAATATCATTTCGTTCGGCACATACATGATGAAGAGTCTCCCGTTCGTCATGTATATAAAAGCCAAATCGAAAAAGTAGAAATGAATAATGCTGTTTACTGGCGTTTTCTATCAATTGCTCATCGTCATGATCCATTATTCAATGAAATTCAAGACAAACTTCTGAGCCAGTATCCTCGCTTTGCTTACTTGTGGAACTCTTTGAGTCATCGATTTGAAAGTGTAGATGCTTCAAGCCTATTGAGAAACTTCTATTGCAATCACCCCAATTTGGGTTTGTTACGATATCTCATTGTGTCAACGCAATTATATAGTGGCGAAAGGGAACTATTCATGACTCAGTTATCACCCACTGACCACCAAACTTTTTCTATGTTTAACAAATTGATTGAAGATAAGAAGTTTGAATTTGTATGCTTTGACCCAATGGTGAGTCAACTTGAAGAGGCCTGTGTTTAACATTCGTGTCACCTACTGCCAACTTTTTCGGCCGAAACCTACTGTAAATCACCATTTTTCATCATAATCATCGCCTTTACCTCAAATAGGCCCGGATTCGGAATACGTCTCTTTTTGTGCCACATTGAGACCCTTTTTGGATCAGCGGTTGAAACCGCAGGTTTCTGGGCAAATGCCCCCGCTGATCCACAATCTGACT
Source organism: Chloroflexota bacterium (assembly GCA_020629055.1). GTDB lineage: Bacteria > Chloroflexota > Anaerolineae > Promineifilales > Promineifilaceae > WTJY01. The sequence continues at coordinate 24,068 of JAHDEB010000046.1, read as the reverse complement.
TAAAACAAAAAAGAGCGAACAACATTTTGTCGTTCGCTCTTGTATTTTTGCTTTTACAAAAACTCGAAAGATTATTTTTTAGCTTTCGTTGCTTTTGCTTCTTTTGCCATCGCATTTACCTTTTTGGTCAAGGTCGCGATTTTTTTGTTAAGACCATCAATGTCCGCTTTGGTTGGGATGTTGAGGTTGGTTAATACTTTTTCAACTTGCGATTCAAATGATTCGCGAATGCCTGTTACAGTTTCTTCCGCTTGGTTTTTGGTGGTGTTAACCGCATCATCAAATTTCTCACGGTTGGTTGCGCCGAAAGATTCACCGCGTTCAACAAGGTTGTTGAAAATTTCTTCAACGTCAACTTGGGTTTTTTCAAGTAGGGTAGTAACTTCTTCACGAGCGATATCGATTGCGCCTAAACCTGCGCTCATCGCTTTGCGTGCACTTTCAAAAAACAGGTTAGCTGTTTCGTTGATTGTTTCTTCTTCAATTACTACGGTTTCTTTGTTTTGTGTGTTTTCACTCATCGTTGATTTATCTCCTAAATGTACTGGGGGTAAAATGTCCCCTGACATGTTGTGTTCTGTTTTAATAAAATGGCACTGCGAGTAGATAAATGAAATGCTATGACGCAGTGCGTTAAAAGCATTATGACACAGCGCGTCATGAAATGTCAACCCCCCCTCTGTGAGAGTTTAATAAAAATCTAATACTTTTGCCTTTTCGGCACTAATTATTGGTCGAGTTGTAAGTTAAAAAAAGTAGAATACTCTCGAGGCGAAGCTAGAATTCAGCTTTTTCGGCGATTCATGAAAAGTAACGGCCCAAATGAAGAGATAGATCGCCTTTTAACCATTTTGAAAAGAGATGCATCGGATAAATATTTTCAAAATAACTTAACACCAGCACACAAATCTTTTGAAACGATGAACAAATTAACCAAAAAAATCATAAAATCAGCGCTCGTTATTATGGGGCTCTCAATGTTGCTACTTGCTGGCAGCCACAATATTTCTCGGGCGGCCGAAGACCAATACGTTATTACTTGGGAGATTGATCGTTCGAAAGTCCCGATCGTGCCATTTCAGGAATTGACGATCGCTATCGCAGTTGGGGATGCAAGCGAAGTGGTGATTAAAGATGAAAATGGGGAGGAGCTGCCATTTGTCTATGATGCCGATCAAGGGGTCGTCAAGGTAACAACGACAGGGAACCTGATTGAGCTTTCATTTTTCACCAATACGGTTGGCAACCCGCTTGTAGGAAGTTATGCACCGACGGCGCTTAAAGATGACTATTTATGGGCTTGGTCGCATGGGATTGATGACAATGCCAATATTGAAGGGACGATTGAAAAATTTGAAGAGAGGGGTTGGCGAGGCACACTATATTTAATCGGGGTTTTTATCGATCGGCCGTGGGCGGTCCGTAATTTGCCACAACAAAATCGCATTCGCCAGTTATTAGCCGATGGCTGGTCTTTGGGCAATCATACATATAGTGACGTCGATTGTAACTTAGAATTGTCTGAGTTTGAAGACAGTATCTTGGACAATCAGGAACGATTAAATGAATTGATTCGTGGTTCTGAACGGCCGGACTATATAGTTTCTGGGTTCGCAGCCCCTTGTTTTTTGGTCGCGTATCATCCTGCAGTTCAAGAGCTGCGCCGCTCCAGCAAAGCATCACTTATTTTTAACGAATCAGGTGACCGTTTACCGATTATTTTGGATGCCGGTAGCCAAGACGAAATTTTAGACGATCAACAAATCTTTGCTTATGACGATGAGTTAGCCATCGGGCGAGATGGTGAAATTGATGAGGGAGAACTAGACTCTGTCATTGGTTATATTGATTGGATTGCGCGCAATTCAAATGAAAGCCGCCATTTATGGTACAACACCCTTAGCCATGGGGAGCGTGGGTCTAACACCGGAGTAGAAACACGAATTGGTGGCCTTATCGAATATGTTTACCGGACTTACGGTCCGTTGGGGACAAATGAAGTCTGGGTTGCACCAGCGGACCAAATTGTCAGCTACGTGAAGGTACGCGATTATGCGGAGCTAAAAGTGGCGAGTGTGATCAAAAACTCAGAAAGCGTTGATCGGACAACGATCCGGTTGGTTGCAGCGGATGAGGTTGGAAATTTAGATTCTTCCGGCTTCTTACCAACGGTAGAGCGTATTGCAGACACTCCGATCCCTATTATCATTGAAGCAGCCGCTCCTGCAACGTCTACCCCCCTTCCCCCTACGGAAACACCAATCCCAACGGCAACAGCGACCCCGGTGCCTGTGACACCTACCACCGAGAGTGATGAAGTTGCTGCGGTTGCGGATCAAGATGCAGATATAGGGGAGTCAAGTGAAACGACAACAATTTTTGACACTGTAGACGAAGGTCCCTTTAAAGATATTAGTCCATTAATCGGGCTGATTCTGCTGGCTTTACTGATTTTCGGATTCTTAGTTTTTGTCGCTTTGGCGTTTTTGGTGATTCGATATAGACGGTCACGCAAATAGGATCATTTAAGTGGTGTAGTCTGCCGAGCAACGTTGGCCGTTCTGTATAGCCACATTTATGCAGCCATTTTTAAAACGGCACGGATGTCTGTAACATCAAGCTTGATCTGGTTTTTCAGCTCTTCTAATCCTGAGAAACGCTTTTCACCCCGGATGTGATCAACAAATTCAAGGGTTAAGTGCTGCCCATACAGGTCGCCTGAAAAGTCTAGCAAATGGGCTTCAATTCGCATGCTTTGTCCATCTACTGTCGGCCGGACCCCTACATTGGTCGCCGAGGGGTATCGTGTGCCATCTGGAAGGTAGACCCAAGTTGCATAAACGCCGTTGGCCGGAATAACTTTCTCTTCCCACACGTCTAGATTGGCTGTAGGGAAACCGATCGTACGGCCACGTTGGTCTCCTTTAATCACCTCACCAGATAGGCTGTAGTTGCGCCCTAAGCATAAAGCCGCATCTGCTGCATTCCCCTCATCTAAACTTTGCCGAATACGGCTACTGCTAACACTTTCATTTGATATCGATAGTTTGGTGCCAAATTCAATCACTTTGAAAGGGGTTTGCGATTGAAGGGTGCGCAAGAATTCAGGTGTCCCCTCTCGCTGGTAGCCAAATCCAAAGTCACCGCTCCAAATTTCAACCATCCCCAAATGTTTTTGCATAAGCTGGACATATTCGGCGGCGCGAGTATTGCGCGTATCATCATTAAACGGGGTGGTGATGATTAGGTCGATGTCGCAGTCGCCAATCAGCTCAGCCCTTTCCTCGATGGTTGTCAAATATTGGCGACCAAATCGTTTGAGTAGAATGGCGCGTGGGTGGGGGAAAAAGGTCAATGCTGCGGTACGGAGTCCTTTTGCGCGGGCTTCGGTCGCCATTGTTTTTAGTAGTGCTTGATGGCCAATGTGGACCCCATCAAACATACCTAACGCAACTGCGGTTGGTTGAGGGTTGGTTAGATCTGTGAGGTTCAGAAAGTGTTGCATATGCTAATTATAGCCCAGATGCTAAAGTTGAATATTGGTCCTTACGGCTAATAAAACTGTTGTACCATTGGGCAGGTTTGTCGATTAGGTTGGGAAATTACGCACAAACATTTTTTTCGCTTTTAGAAAATCCCCATTGGCTGTAACTAACCCGATAAATTGTCCGGCCGGGTCATAGGTTTGCATCAGAGTGCCTTGGGCGACCTCTTTTAATTGATGAGACTCTTTTTGTACCAATTTGCCGTTTAACAGGTCCACCGTCTCTTCTTCCGTAACATCTAGGCGGGGCATGTGCTTAACGGCAAACATCGGTGGTTTTAGGTGGGAAGATATGTTTTCAGGGGTTAATTGATCAAGCGGAATCGCTGATTCTAGATCGAACTCCCCTACACTTTCTCGTCTTAGGCTGTTTAAATGTGCCCCACAGCCTAAAATTTCACCAATATCGTGGGCAATCGACCGAATGTAGGTGCCGGCACTGCATTGAATGCGCAGTTCGATTTCGGGTAAATTTAGATTGAGCTGGGCAAGTTGGTAAATGGTTACTGGCCTAGCGGGGCGTTCGATGGTGATCCCTTGGCGAGCCAACTCGTAGAGCTTTTTCCCATCCTTTTTGATAGCTGAAACCATGGGGGGGACTTGTAAAATGTCGCCACGAAACGTCTCGAGTACAGTTTCAAGCTGCTCGGCCGTTAACCCTTCTGGGATAGGGCGTTCTTGTGTGATGGTGCCATCTGCGTCGTAGCTGTCTGTGGTCTGGCCTAGACGCACCACCCCGTGATAGGTTTTGGGGCGGCCGACAAGATACTCGATGAGGCGTGTGGCGCGCCCTAAACAGACGACCAGCACACCGGTTGCTGCGGGATCTAGCGTGCCGCTATGGCCAACTTTGCGCATACCGGCGACGCGCCGTACACGACCTACCACGTCGTGTGAGGTCATGCCGGCCGGTTTGTCGATATTTAAAATACCTTCCATTTTATTTTTCGGGGGTCAGTTGGGGGCTATTGACCGTTATCTAGGGTCGCTTTTTGTTCTGCAATGACCGCTTTTGCCCGGGTGATGACATACTGGACCACGTCGTCGAGCTCGCCATGTTGGGTGCAACCTGCGGCGAACCGGTGTCCACCACCACCTAGCTCTGCGGCCAATGTCGCCACATCCCATGGGGGGCGCGAACGAAAGCCGATTCTAATTTCGTTATCTTCTTTTTCAGTGAATACAACACCCATTGCAACCCCATGGATGTCAGCAATCATATTGCCTAAACCATGGCTGCTAACCGGATCTTCGCTGACGGCTAATTGATCTTTGATCGAAATGACCGCCCATGAAACCATATCCTCAACATGCATTTTGTTGAGACCTTTTGACCACATTTTGATCGTATTGAGTTCTTGTAGAACTAAAGCTTTTGATGTGATCTCGGCCAAGTTGGCACCGGCTGAGATTAAATCCCCAGCGATTTTTAGAGTTTGCCCGGTTACGCCTGTCACCCGAAAACCTAAGGTGTCTGTGACCAGGCCGGTCATCAGGCTGGTTGCGATCCCTTTGTCAATGGTTACGTCCATTTGGGGGATTAGATTGGCAAGTAGTTCGGCCGTTGATGTCACGTCGGCAACAACGAGGTTGATATGGCCAAAATTGTTGTTGCTAATATGATGGTCGATATTGATGAGGACCGGTTCGCAGGTTAAGCGGCTGTAAACGTAACCCATGCGGAATTCATCTCCGCAATCTACTGCAATCATTAGATCATAGATTTTTTTCCGATCTACACGGCGGCGTACATCTTTTGCGAGGGGAAGGTAGTCGAATTTGCGTACCATACCGTCGTCGCAAACCATATCAAACTGTTTGCCCATGGCGGTTAGCATTTGCCCAACTGCGGTCATTGACCCCAGTGCATCGCCATCTGGTCCAATGTGCGTTGTCACCAAAATGTTCGATGCTTGCACAATCGATTCTTTAATTTTGTTTACTATGGTTTCGTCCAAACGACTCTCCTTTATTCAGGTGCAGGCTATCTCAAATAATTGTTTGTTTAAAACAACAAGGGGCGAATATTAAATGCCCGTGTGGGTGTTTATTATGCGTTTCAAAGCGGCTATTCGGCCGTTGAATCGTCACTGGTCGGTTCGGAAGGCTCAGTCTGCTCTGCTGGAATATCCAGATTGTTGAGCAAATCTTCCATTTCTAAAACTTGTTGCATCGAATGGTCCCAATGAAAATGAATTTGGGGGACTTTGCGTAATTTTAAACGTCGGCCCAGCTCGCGACGAAGATATGAGTGAGCACTTTTTAGACCTTCCAATACTTCCGCTTGGCGTGATTCATCCCCAAGGGCGTTCACTTTAATGTCTGCGTGTTGTAGCTCTCGATCAATATTTACTTCAGTGATGGTGGTTCCCGCTACGCGAGGATCTCGGATTTCATAAAGCAGCAGCGAGCTAGTCGTGATTTTGATTTGCTCGGCGATGCGTTGTTGTTTAATTTTGCCCATTTAGATACGGTGACGTTAGATTTTAACGATGGCCGGAGCGAACCGATGTTGCGGTCCGGCCATCGTTAAATCTTGCAATCGATTAAGGTTCGACTTGGCGAGTGATATAGAACTCGATTAGGTCGCCTTCTTCATATGCTTCAAAGTCTGCAACTTGCACACCAAATTCAAAGCCTTCACGAATTTCGCGAACGTCGTCTTGTAAATGCTTCAAACTGCTGATTTTGCCGTCGGCGAGCAGTTTCTTGTTGCGAATGACACGTCCACTAGCGTTCCTACGCCCTTCACCCGTGCGCATGATACAACCGGCGATTTTACCGATTTTGCGAATCTGGAAGATTGCACGAACTTCAGCCCGGCCGATGATGACTTGCTCGAAGCGTGGGGCCATTAAGCCGCGCATCGCTTTCTCAATGTCTTCTAGCAACCGATAAATGATGCTGTAGGTGCGGATTTCGATTCCGTCGCTGACAGCGGCCAGCTTGGCGGCCGAATCTGTATCGGTGTTAAAGCCTAAGATAATCGCGTCGGATGCAGAAGCAAGCATGACATCACTTTCAGTGACGTTGCCGGTGTCTGCACGCAAAATTTCAAGCTCAACCTCTTCATTTTCGATTTTGCTTAATGAAGAAACAATCGGTTCAAGAGACCCTTGCACGTCCGCCTTAACGATGACGCGTAACGTTTTGGTGTCACCAGACTGTAATTTGCTAAAGAATTCATCGAGTGATGAGCGTGTTGATTTCGCCGCTTTTTTATTGGCGTTAATCTCGGCCGCAATTTTGCGAGCTACTTTTTCACTCTCAACAGTGATGAACTGATCCCCAGGAGATGGGGCACCGTTTAGACCTGATACTTGAACAGGAACAGATGGGCCAGCTTCTTTAATCCGCTTGCCATTGTGATTGTCCATCGCCTTGATGCGGCCAAAGTGCTCATTAATCATGATGGTATCACCCACCTTGAGCGTGCCGTTTTGCACCAAAACCGTTGCGGTGACACCCTTGCCTCGTTCTAGTTTCGCTTCTAGCACGGTACCAGAAGGAGACGCATTTGGGTTTGCTTGGGGGGCCAACTCTTCAGTGGTCAGCAAGATCGCTTCCATGAGGTCATCGATGCCTAAATTCTCTTTAGCCGAAACCTCAATGACCAGCGTGTCGCCATCCCAGTTATCAGGGGTTAGGCCCACTTCCACCAACTGTTGGCGGGCACGGTCTGGTTGAGCCGTCGGTAGGTCGATTTTGTTGAGCGCGACAATGATCGGCACTTTTGCCGCTTTGGCATGGTCAATCGCCTCACGCGTTTGGGGCATTAGGCCGTCATCGGCCGCCACCACCAAAATAGCGATATCGGTTGCTCGTGCACCGCGGGCGCGCATTTGGGTAAACGCGGCATGACCTGGGGTGTCTAAAAATGTAATTGTGTTTCCGTCGTATTTGGTTTGATAGGCACCAATGTGCTGTGTAATACCGCCAGCTTCACCGTCAGCTACACTTGCTTTGCGGAAAACATCAAGTAGGGACGTTTTCCCATGATCAACATGACCCAACATGGTAATGACGGGAGGACGTTCAGCAAGATTTTTCTTCTTTTCAGAAGCAAGAACCTTGCGCCATTCCGGCCGGTCACTGCCATCATCCTCTTCTACCTCTTCTTCTACTTCTACAGGATCAAATCCCATTTCTTCGGCAACAATCGATGCTGTATCAAAATCAATCTCTTGATTGATGTTGACCATGATGCCATTCCCCATTAACTCTTTAATAATGTTAATCGGGCTGACATCCATAAGGGTTGCCAAATCACGTACGGTAATAAAATCCGGGATTGCGATAGTCGTTTTTTCTGCCATTAAATCCTCAAACGTCTGGCGGGCATCATTGCTGCATGTGCCCTAACAGATTTTGACTTTCGGAGCCGCATGTGTGAAGAGGTTAAATCGAATGGATCGTTAATCTTCTACATACAGATCTCCATATGAATGGGGGTTATTAATTTCCGGAGTCTCATCCGGTAATCCCCATCTCTTTTTGTAATTCTTGAAACCGGTTAATAAGGTTCATTTTAGTGTCCGGTCCGACTTGGGCCTTGAGGGCACTGTCTAAAATGTTGGTTTGCTTCACTTTATCCCAACATGTGGCCGAGCTGCACACGTATGCGCCGCGGCCATTCTTTTTGCCGGTGAGGTCAATCATAACGCCATCATCAGCATTGTTTACGATTCGAAGCAGATCCCGTTTGTCTTTTTTCTCACGACATACCACACAGGTTCTCTGTGGAGCATGCTTCTGACGCTTGGGCTGTTTCTTTTTTGCGCTAGTCGCCATCTTGGTTACACATAATCAAGATTTGTTATTTATCTAGAAACAAGGTAGTGAATTCACCACCTTGTTTCAACATATTTCTACAATTCGTCGTCGTCCCACTCTTCGCGGTTGCGGCTGCCCTTGCGTTTGCGACGGGTTACCACTCGGCCTGCATCCTCATCGAAGATAAGTTCGCGAGCTTTCTTGACGTTTTTCTTAGCTTCTTCTTTCGCTGCTTCTTCTGCACGTATTTCACCACGCGTTTTGCGAGCAACTTTCACCTTTTTCTTTGCAACCGGTGCTTTCTTCTTTTCAACAACCGGTTCTAAAGGAACAATTGGTTCTAGAGGAATAATTGGCTCTAGACCGACAACTTCATCTTTGTCTTCAGGTTGTTCTTCGGCGGCTGGTGCTTCTGCAGATGCTTCTTCCGCTACTGCTTCAACAGCGGCTGGGACTTCTTCTGCAACCGGTTCCTCAGCTGCTGGTTCTTCAGCAACCGCTTCGACTTCAACTGGTGCTTCTTCCTCAGTCTCCGCAGCTT
>JAHDEB010000046.1:11716-15110 GCA_020629055.1 Chloroflexota bacterium | reverse complement strand
CAACCGCTTCGACTTCAACTGGTGCTTCTTCCTCAGTCTCCGCAGCTTCTTCCTCTACAACTACTTCTTCAACCACTTCCTCAGCCGGTGGTTCTGGCTCAGTTTCGGTCAAAAATGCTTCCGCGATTTCTGCCGCAGCAGTTTCGTCGACTGGCAATTCTTCTTTCGCATGCTCAGGATCAATTTCATCAGCCGCAATTTCAGTTTCTGCAACTTCTTCCACCGTCTCGGCAACCGGTGCCTCTGCTACCGCTTCAACTTCAGCCGGTGCCTCAGCTTCAACTTCTTCCTCTTCAACCAATTCACCATTTTCAATGGCCAATTGGCGAGCAGCTTCAGCTTCAGCTTCCACACGAGCCAAATATTCTTTGGTCTTTTTGCGGAAGTCTTCAAGCGCTTTGTCACCAAAACCGTCAAAGGCCAAGAGTGTTTCTTCGCCCATGTGCATTTGGAACAGAGCATCACCAACGGTTGACATGCCTTGTTCCAGCAGGATGGCGTGGTAGCGATGGATCAAGTCCAACTCTTCCAAATCGTGCTCGAAGGCGACTGGTGGAATGCGTTTACGGATCTCTTCGCGGTCTTTGCGGATTTCGTCGTAACGTGCCGCACGAACTGCGATGATGTTACCTTCAACACCATTCACTAGTTTTTCTAGTACGCGATAATCATCATTTGTGATAGGACGGTTGTTTTGCCGTTTATCGATAACGATTTTCGCTAATTCGTGTAGTTCAGTGTTTTCAACCACTTCTTGGACAGCATCTGGATGGTCCAATGAATTCAGCGAGTCAATGGCTGATTCTGTGAGTGATTTAATGTCGATGCGCCAGCCGGTGAGCTTAGCAGCAAGACGTGCATTTTGTCCTTCGCGGCCGATGGCCAATGACAGTTGGTCGTCTGGGACAATCACAACGGCCGTTTTGCCTTGGTCTGGATGTTCTTCTAAGAAGACACCAGAAACGCGGGCTGGGCTAAGGGCTTTCGCGATGAAGCTAACCTGATTTGGATCCCATTCGATCACATCGATTTTTTCATCGCTTAGCTCGCGAACAATACTTTGGATACGGACACCGCGCATACCGACACAAGCGCCAACCGGGTCAACCCCAGGTTGTAAAGCAACCACAGCTACTTTTGAGCGTTGGCCAGCTTCGCGGGCGATACTTTTAATGTCAACTTGTCCGTTATAAATTTCAGGGACTTCAAGCTCTAGCAAGCGGCGCAGCAAGTTACGATGGCTACGGCTTACAATAATGCTAGGGCCACGGTTGGTTCGGCGGACTTCAAGTACGTATACCCGAATTTTGTCATGCGCTCGATACCGTTCTGATTTGACCTGTTGGCTAGATGGTAAAGTTGCTTCTGTACGACCTAAGCCGATGGTGATGCTGTTTCCGCTGGTGCTTTGCACCGTACCATTAACAATTTCACCATCGCGAGACGCAAAATCATCAAATAGCTGGTCACGTTCAGCTTCACGCACCCGCTGCAAAATGACCTGTTTGGCTGTTTGTGCGGCGATACGGCCGAAATTGCGTGGCGTACTAATCGCCATCACTAAATCACCCTCTTTCGCATCGGTTAAACCTTGCGCGTGGGCATCTTCTACGGTGATTTCAGTTTTGGGTTCAAATACTGAATCAACCACCTCTTTTTCGGCGTAGATGGTAGGGTCACCGGTCACAGAATCGATTTCAACTGTCACACCTTGCATGCTGCTGATAGCAGTATTGCGTCGATATGCAGATACAAGCGCTGTTTTTAGCGCTTCAATGACAGTGTCTTGCGGCAGTCCGCGTTCTTGGCAAATTTCGTTAAATGCCAACAGAAAATCACTTTTCATACTAGTCCCGTATTATTGGTTCAAGAGACGTGGCTCGACGATAAAATCAACCGTTGATTCTTCGTAGGCGAGCCTGAATTTTTTTCGTAAAAAGGTGCTGAAAACAAAAAAAGTGGGGGAACCCACTTTGATCTTAGTGTATTCAACTTTTGCGCAGTATATCACAATCCCCCAGGTGGTTCAATCCCGCACTAACATATTTCATGGGTTCCTTTTCTATTCTGTGCCAAATTTCTTTGTATTTGCACAGATTTAATTGATGACATTGGATAAGTGTGGTCTATTATGAAAAATGTGATTGAAAAAAGGTGGGTATTAAGAGATGAAGATTGAGGAATTTGCGGCCGCCATCCAAAAAAATATTGCGCAAGTTATTATTGGCAAGCAAGATGCGGTGGAGCTATTGCTGGTTGCTTTGTTAAGTGGGGGGCATGTTCTATTAGAGGATGTGCCTGGTGTGGGTAAAACAACGCTGGCAAAGACGCTGGCGAAAAGCATTGCAGGGAGCTTCTCGCGGATTCAATTTACCCCAGACCTTTTGCCAAGCGATGTGACAGGGAGCAGCTTGTTTAATCAAAAGCAGCAAGAGTTTGAGTTCCGGCCGGGTCCGATTTTTCATCAGATCGTTTTGGCCGACGAGATCAACCGAGCCACACCACGTACCCAGTCTAGCTTATTAGAAGCGATGCAAGAAAAGCAGGTCACCGTCGATGGAGTTACTCGGCCGTTACCAGCCCCATTTATGACGATTGCTACGCAAAACCCGATCGAGCTTGAAGGGACCTTTCCGCTGCCTGAAGCTCAACTAGACCGCTTCCTGTTACAGATTGAGCTTGGATATCCGACTTTTGAGCAAGAAGACGAAATCTTAGAGCGATACCAGCGACAGGACCCGTTGACACAAGTTGGATCAGTCGTCTCGGGGGACGAAATCGTTAACTATCAAGCGCAGGTACGCGAGATACATGTTAATGAAGAGGTGCGCCATTATATGTTGAACATTATTCGGGCGACCCGGGAACATGAATTTACTGAACTGGGCGTCTCCCCTCGGGGTAGCTTGGCCCTTTTCCGTGCCAGCCAGGCGCTAGCGGCCATTCGCGGCCGAGATTATGTGATACCGAGCGACGTGCAACATTTGGCCCCGACGTTGTTGACCCACCGTATTCATCTGAGTGCACAAACAAGGTTGCGCGGCCGTACTCCGGCCCAAATCGTGACAGACATCGCGGATAGCGTACCTGTGCCGGTTATCGACTAAGCAGATGGAACCCCCATTTGATCTCCTGATTTGTTCTAGATTTGTTCTAATTGAATGAGGGAGTGAGTATATCGTTTCGCATGTTTGAATTTTTCCCACATGATGCTGATGTCACCCCACTTGAGGGGCGGCTGACCCGTTTTTTCCGCCCATTTGTTATCGGGTGTCTGCTTTTTGGGGTGCTGACGGGCAACCGGTACTTTACCGCATTGGGTGTTTTGTTGGGTGCGATAAACATCTTAATTTGGCTATGGTGGCGTTTTAGCTTTCGAGGATTAACCAGCCAG
>JAHDEB010000046.1:0-11616 GCA_020629055.1 Chloroflexota bacterium | reverse complement strand
GTGCAATGTAATGAGAGGGGGTTTTATACGTTTGGTGATACGCGACTAGAAACGGGGGACCCATTTGGCTTCTTTTCCGGCCGAAAAATGATTAGTGGGGGGCCGACCCTGATTGTTTACCCCAAAGTTTATCCTATAGATGAAACGCCGTTGCCTGCGCAAAAACCGTTTGGCGAATCTCGTTCTGTTGGTCGGCTGTTTGAAGACCCGATGCGGACGATTGGTGTTCGTGAATGGCAGATGGGGGATCAGATGCGCCGGATACATTGGGCGAAAACGGCTAAATATCAAGCATTACATAGCCGGGTGTATGAACCGATTGAAGAAGAGCAGATTTTGATCTTCTTAAATATCGCCACGTTGGAACAATTTTGGAGCGGCACAATTCCGGAATTGCAGGAGAAAGCGATTCGGGTGGCGGCTAGCTTAGCCTATGAGCTGTCGGAACAGCGTTTGCCGATTGGGCTGATTGCCAACGGCCGCTTGCCGCGCAGTGATCAGCCATTAAAACTTTTACCCGGCCGTTCTCCACAACAATTGATGTTGACCTTGGAAGTGTTGGCCGGTGTGACTGACTTTGCGACGTCTACGATCGAAGATTTGTTAACCACTGAAGTGCCACGGGTTCCGTGGGGAACAACGCTGGTTGTGGTGAGCTGCATTACTCACGATACGTTATTGGCCACCTTGCAAGATATCGCTTCGGCCGGTCGAGAGGTGGTGCTTGTTTCCCTGGCTGACGAACCGCCAACAAAACAGATCTCACCGGTGCGGGTATACCATATCCCTGAATTTGATTTAGAAGAGTCAACCGTTATCGCTCCGAGGTTGCACGCACTATGATCCATTATGTTTCTCATCGGTATTATCAGCCGATTAAATTTTTGGTGAGTGGCATGGGTGCCGCCGTGATTATGCCGTGGGTGATTTTAGCCGGCCGCAGACAATTGTTACTTAACAGTTCGATACCCACACCTAGCGGAGATGTCGGCCGGTTGGCCAATTTACTCGAGTTGCCTTGGGCGGTTTTGTTTATCGGTATTTGGCTGTTCCTAATCGGATTACGCTATCTGTTTGATCGGGTGGGAGATTGGTTTAACGGAGAAGGTGAAGATGGGCTTGAAGATGAGTTGGTTTGGCGATTTGCTATCGTCGGCCTAATGGTCATCCTCTTACCCATTCTCAATCGAATTCTCCTCTATTCATATGCGCAAGCCCCGATGTTCGCCCCTACACGTGGTGTTCTGAACGCTTTGTTTAATTTCACTGAAGGATGGCGGCCGGAAAACACCCTGATTTTCTTCTATTTAGCCAGCTGGTTTTTTGTCATCTGGGCTTCTAGCAATGTGATGGGGTTGTTCGAAATCGGTCGCCTGTTTCAGTTCGGGCTTTTCCTTTGCCTAGTTGGCATCGGCTGGCTTGCAGGATTAGGGGAAGCGGCTTTTGTCGGGTTGTTTATTCCATTTATCGGCTGCGGTCTTTTGGCACTGGCTCTTAGCCAAGTTGATAGCAAGGTTGCTTGGGGAGGACACAGTTTTGGCGCACGCTTTTCGAGGTCAACCTCAGCCCAGCTCTATGGGATCATCGCCGTCATCGTCTTCGTTAGCGGCTGGTTGGCCAACGTTATTTTGCCGGACTATTTCCGAGCTGTCTTACGGATATTTAAACCGCTGTGGGATGTTGTCTTATTTGTGCTTTTGTGGGCCGGTAGTTTGCTGTGGCTTGTGCTTGAACCGATTTTAGAGTTTTTATTTGAGGGTTTGACTGCGATTATACGTGAATTAATGAGCCGGATCGCTCCGATTCCAGAGAGCGGTGATGCTGACACGGCGGTCGGGCCAGACTTCCCAACCGCCAGCGAACTGCTTTCAAGTTCAACCGGGTTTCGCTATTTGGTGATCGGTTTTGCGGTTATTCTCGGTTTAATCGTCGTGTGGGTCGTTTTGAATCGGACTGTTTTGAAGCGATATCGGGATAACTGGCAAGATGTCGTTGAGGAAAGCATTAGTAGCGAGTCAAATTTATTGTCAAATGCGCTGAGTCAGCTAAGATCTTGGCTTGATCGTTTTCGCAATAACCATTCAAAATCATTATTTGAACCAGACAGTGTGGAACATATCTACGCCAATGTTTGTCGGCTTGCAAGCAGGCAAGGGTTTCAACGAGCGGTCAGTCAACCCCCAGACCAATATTTGTCAGATCTGCTACAAGCATTTCCGGAACATGAACATACACTAATTGAGCTTACTAAACGGTACATGCAAGTCCATTATGGGAATCAGCAAGTGTCTCGTTTAGAACTTTCGGAAATGAAACAGCAATATTTGCAGTTGGCCACTTCAATACTTCCTAATGAAAGTGAACCAGAATCGTAGAAGATCTTCACGACCTGATCTTTTACCCAGAGGATTATCTTGACTACCCTGTAAAATCTAACCACTACAGATTTTCATCCAAGCAAAAAGTTAAACCAAAAACGCAATGCAAGCCTAAAGCCCAAATGTTGAGGAGAATTTCGGTTTTTGTCATTTTGTTTCTTTTAGATCGGGTGTAGTGAAGACATAGGAATAAAATGAGGAAAATCAGATGGAATCTATCTATTTTGCTGGTGCAAATGTTGCAAAGAGAGCCGAACGATCATTGCCACAGCTAATGACGCGGGTGTCCCCTGTGTTGCTTGTGGTCTTTATGACCTTTTTTTTCGTGGTTACAAGCTGGCTTAGCCTTACACGTCACGATTTATTCAATTCTACCGGCTTTGATTTAGCCATTCAGGAGCAGATCGTTTGGAATACATTAAACGGCCGCTTTTTTGCCAGTTCGGTAGAGGTTAATAATTCTTTTGCAGACCATTTTCGGCCGATGCTTTTAGCCTTGGTTCCAGTTTATGCGGTTTTTCAAACACCTAAAACCTTGTTAATTATACAATCCTTGGTGCTTGCATCAGCCGCAATCCCCATTTATTTATTAGCCAAACTAAAACTGGAATACGATTATTTAGCATTGGCGATGGGGTCAGTTTATTTGCTTTATCCCGCCCTTGGCTACGTGGCTCGTTTTGACTTTCATGTTGAAATATTTGTTATCCCTGCATTCATTACCGCCTTTTATATGATGGAACGGGGCCGTTGGAACGCTGCTTCGCTCTTTTTGATTGTCCCGTTGCTGTGCAAAGAAAATATGGGGCTAATGGTGCTGGCCTTTGGTGTGTACGGCATGTTGCGATGGAAGAAATATAAATGGGGGCTAGCTTGGATCTTTGTGGGTTTGGCATACACGTGGTTCACGATTTTCTGGCTTATACCGACTGTTCGTGGTGAAACTGTCGATACGCTGTCCCGCTATGCATGGTTAGGAGACAGCACATTGGATAAGTTGCAAACGATCATCTTCGAGCCGGCCTTATGGTTCAATCATCTGTTCACCCAGAGTAATTTGACTTATGCACTGCAGCTCTTTTTGCCGGTCGGATTTCTTTCTCTCTTTGGATTTCGTGAATTGCTGCTGGCGGTGCCCGCTTTGGCCATTAACTTATTGGCCGAGCACTTCTGCCAGTCAACAATCTATTGCCATTATTCGGCCCCAATTATTCCGATCATTTTTATATCGGCTATCTGTGGGTTGGCATGGTTAAAAGAGACCTTGGTTGGTGAGAAATCGGGAGTGCTCTTTATCGGTCCAGTTGTTTTGGTTGTGATTAGTTACTGGATATGGCACCCGTTCCAAGAAGTATCAATTTTGCCTTCTGCGTTTGAGCCGGTAGGGAATGCGGAAGTTGTGAAACAGGCGTTGCAGGCGGTCCCGGCCGATGGTTCACTTTCACTGGTAACAACCAATGACTACGCACCTCATCTGGCGCAGCGAGAAGGGCTGTACATCGTTGGGATTCCGACCCAACGCGTTGCACCCACTGACCCGGACATCGTGTTCTTAAACCTGTATGATCAGCAGTACATCGTGTGTGATCAAATCCGAGACTATGTGATCCAGTTAGATCGAGACGCCTATGGGACAACGTTTCGAACGGGTGGGTTAATTGTGTTGCAACGGAACGCTGGCTCGCCTGAGACGTTTATAGATTTTGTAGATAATTGGAATAATTGCGCCGGTTAATCGGCCGCTAACCACGGTAGACGAATCAAAACTTTAAACATGTCTGCCGGCCGATCAATGAGCAGCAATAAAAGTGCATATCGTTTTTTCGATTTCATAATGTCATGCAGATCCAACACTTTGGCGGGCGTGATGAGCTTTGCTAATAATCGCCTACGGAACCAGCTGGGGGCCAATTTAGCCATGACATCATCAAATGGCACTTGGCCAAAAATAGATGCGGTACAGTGCATAAACAGCCACACGGCCGTTTTGACCCGCATATGCACGACCCGCTCATAGACGACGTTCCAATCGATATCTAAAGCTTGATCTAAGCGCAAAACATCGAGCATGTTGCGACAGGTATTCCGGTCAAACTGATGATTGATCGCGGTGTGTACCATCGTGTGTAGCACCATGTCTTCGTTTGACAATCTCCATAAACCGTCCGGTAACTGATCGTTTTCGGCCGGAACCTTTCGTTCCCACAACTCTTCCTCGATACGTTCGTTGGTCAACCGCTGCACATGGCCTAGAAAAATTTCTGTGTGGGCTTCGACTTGAACTCGGTCAATGGTGGGTGACACCATCTCGATCTGCCCTTCCTTATTGGTCGGGGGCAGATCGTCAAAAAACGGTTTGATTTTATCCGGCTTTTTGTAGGTATAGGCTAACTCGTGCAGTGTATCATGTACTTTTTGCAGTTGCTTGCGGCGCACCATAAAGTCGACATCCGCTTTATAGCGCAAATAGGTCGGGGCCCATGCGATCGGGGCGATCGCGCTCCCTTTCAACAAGACGATTTCAGTTTCGCTTGGATTCAACCGCTCGATGATTTCCGTAAGCTTTTTTTGTTGAACCGTTTCCCGATACAAGTCGCTGTAATAGACACCGGCCAATACATGTTTTACCTGAGGTGAATGTTGGCCGATAATTTCGTAGGTGGCCGCCCCCAATTTCGCTTTTACCAGCCAGCCGAGTAGGTAGGCCAATTGCTCGGCCGGAATTTCATGTGTTTCAATTTGTTGTGCTAGAAGTTTAAGAGCCTGCTGCTTGGCGATTGTCCAATTCATTGGCCACCCAATTCATTGGGGGTATATATTTCTAGCATCGCTTCTTCCCAAGTCAAATTGCCCCTTTTTTCAAACTGCCAAAAACGAACCCCTGGATAGAATGTTCGCCAATTACGCTCGGCCGGAACCGATTCCCAACCATAGTCACGGGCCAAGGCGGTTAAGTTAACATAGTAACCGCTTGGAATCCCATCCTTTAAACGACCACCCTCATCATAATCTACCGGATTATCTCCAAACCGGGAGCGGAAATCCCATGGAATATCAGCCATCGGTCGACCTTGTGTGCCATCTTGGGCCGCGGTGCGCACATAAACGTCCCAAAACGTCTGGTCTCGTTCATCACGACGCACAACCTCAAAAATCGGAGAAAAGCCAAGAGCTAGCTCATTGTTTATATCAAACGCGCGGCCTGCACGATGCCACAGTTCTGCGCTCTCGCCCGGCTGTTGGGCCGCATTTAAGGGGACAAACATGCGCTCAATATCACCCAGCACATCGATACCTGTTTCAAATTCAACTCGTGATCGCAAGGCTAAAAACGACTGATCTACGCTGTCGCTCAGCAGGCCAAGTTCAGCGCTGGGTAGCACGCGTCGCAGCTGGATATTGGGAACTTCAGGAGCTCGTTCGGCCGTTGAGTCAGCAGCTTCGATCGATTCGTCATTCTCTGCTTCAACACCTTCATTCCCTTCGTTCTCTTGCTGATCAGTTAGGGCCTCTGTCGGTTCAGCTGGTGGAGGCTCTTCGATTGTTTCTGTAAATAAGGTCAGTTGTGGGGCTTGGTCTATGCTGGTGAGCCATCCTGCCGGTTCACCGGCTAAATTAACCCCGGCCCAATCGGCTCTGCCAACCGAACCATCTTGCAAATAACTTTGGGGCACAATGCCGAAGCTTTTAATCGCCCCGATTTGCAAGACGCCCGCTTCGGCCGTTTCCGAGCTCCAAATTAAGGTGTCACCAGCCGGTGACCATGCAGGGGAGCTCCCTTCACCGACTAACGTGCTGGTTTCAAGCTGACGGTTTTCATTTAAACGGCCGATACGCACTTGGTTACGGTTGTCCGCTTTTGTTCTGCCATGCCACGCTATCCGCTGGCTGTCGAAGTCAAATTTCGGCGCGTTCTCATCGATGTCGGCCGTGTTGGTTAGGTTCAACGCTTGGCTATCACCCACCGTGTCGAGCGACATTAGCCAGAGTTCGAAATTATTGTCACGCATCCCGCTCCAGACGATTTCACGGCCGTCTGGGGACCAGTTCGGTGCTCGATCTGGTCCTGGGTTTTCTGTGATGCGGATCGGGTCTTGGCTTAGATCAACGCGCAAAATATAAATGTCTAAATTTTCGCCCTGATACGACTCGTAAACCAACCATTCTCCATCAGGCGACCAAGATGGGTTGCCGTCATAGCCGATTTGCGTTGTCATTTGACTCACTTCGCCGCTTTGCAAATCTAAAATATAAATATCATCGTTCCCCGAGCGTCGCGACACAAAGGCGATTTGACGGCCGCTAGGAGACCAAGCTGGCGCTTCATCGAGTGCATCATCATTCGTCAAACGTGTTAGACCATCTTGCCCCACAGCGAGAGCATAAAGATCGCTGTTCCCATTTTTGTGTAACGCAAACACAACCGATCCGCCACCTGCAAGCGGGTCAATCGCTTCTTGAGGTGTCAGCTCGATAATAATCGGCGTGGCGGTAGGGGCAGGGGTTGCGGTTGGCTCCAACGTTGGCAGAAGGGTCTCTGTGGGTTCCAACTCAGGTTCAGTGCCTGGTTGCCCCGCTTGTTCGGTCAGGTTGCCTGCAATCTCAGGTTGGGCAAGATCTGTTGGGTCAGGTTGAAATTGCAGCAGATAAGCGATCGCCAAAGCTAAAATGATCACACTGCTCAAAGCTGTGACCGTCACCATGCGACTAAAACCGCGTGAGACGTTATTCTCCGGCGCATCATCAGCATTGGGGATGGCGAGTGCCACATGGGCGTTGGCCGGTGGTGGGCGACGGTTGGCCCATAGACGCAAGCGGGCTCGTCGAATAGACCAATTTGATTTACGACGTCTTTTGTTGAGTTTGCGTTTATGCCGATTCACAAAAATAGGGAGTTCCGAAGTGTTTTTTCGAGAGGGAGACCCAATAGTCAGCCCCTACTGAGGGGCTGTGGGACCACGGAAGCAGTTTAGCAGAATCAAAACATTATGTCATGTAAAGTTGGCTTCTTTTCACTAAACGTGTGGGGCATAGGATGGGACTTTTCGGCTAGTTTTGGCTTTCAGCTATGTTGGCCGGGGAATATTCTTTAGGGACGGCCGTAGGCGTAGCCGATTTTTAGTTATGCAGAACCACGAATTAACTAACGTTTGTCGATCTTTTTTAGGCAAGAAAAAAGCCCTGCAAAAACAGGGCTTTTCAAAAAATAATAAATAAATGGGGAATAAAAACTGCTAACTATCTATAAATATAGGGATAATTAATTCAATGTCAATGGGTTTAGGCGAGTTGCCAACCTTTTGAGTGTACTGAATCGGATCGGTTTAATTAAAACCAGATCTGCTTTGCTTTCAATGTGACTGCCAAATCGGGCATCGGCCGTTGCTAAAATAATACGGGTTTTATCGAATGCCGGATTTTTCCTGATGGTGTCGATTATCTCGTCACCCTTGACTAAGGGCAGATGCAGATCAAGTAAAAGCAATTGGGGTGTCAAATCTTCAAGGCGCTCTAGGGCGTCTTTGCCATTAGCAAAGACCTCCACTGAGTAGCCGGCCATATTGATTGCTTTGCGAAATATCGTTGAGAGAGATTCTTCATCTTCAACAATAATCGCATGTGGTGTTACTTTCTCGTAGTTGTCTGGCATATGTGTCATAGGTCTTTCCATAATTATCTTGTTCGTTACTTCACATCCAGTCTAATCGTTTTCTCCTATTAAATAGTAAGACCTGCCACACTTATACGATTACGGTTTATCACCAAAAACGTTTCAAGGTTACCAATTCTTTCACGAACCGATAATCTGATGCAGGGCGGGTCTTGAAATAAATTAAATCATTGCCCTTGTTTCGGCCGAAGCATGTACGTCGGCTGCGACAGGGATAGGGGGTTGCTCGAATGGAAGACGAACCTTAAACGAACTTCCCTTTCCGGGCGCACTGTCAACCGTGATCTCTCCCTTCATCAACTGGGTGAGCTGCTTGACAATGGCTAATCCCAGACCAAACCCATGACGTGAGTGTTCGAAATTTTCTAATACCCCCTGATGGAAATGGTCAAATATTTTTTCTTGAATTTCATATGGAATCCCGATGCCGGTATCTTTGATTGTCATCGACCAATTTCGCCGGTTTTCCATTTTAAAGTTCACCTCGACTTTCCCTTGCTCTGTGTATTTAATCGCATTGCCGATTAAATTGTTCAGCACTTGGTTGAGTCGATCGATGTCTCCGATCAACGTGCGAGGCATGTTGGGGTCTACTGAAACACTTAAGTTCAACCCTTTCTTTAACGCCGTGCGACGCATGTCTCGCTCAATCCGATCAATAAGATTTTGCACTTTGAATTCGTTATGGGCTAAAACGAGCTTTCCCATTTCGAGGCGGGAAATATCAAGCAGATCGTTAACGAGCAGCACCAGGTACTCACTTGCACGCAGAATCTGCTCCATGACCTCACCCTGATCACCGTCCAGCTTGCCATAAACGCCCATATCGAGCATTTCTGAAAAACCGACAATCGATGAAAGTGGGGTACGTAACTCGTGGCTGACCTTGGCCAGCAGCTCTGATTTAAACTCGTTGGCATACTGAGCCTCGTCACGAGCGATAACCAGATCTTTTTGAGCTTTTTCTTTTTGCAGCAGTTCTCTTTTTAAGTTTTTATAAAGAATCGCATGTTCCAATGCCCGGCCAGCGACCGCAGCGATTTTTTGTACCAAGTCGACGTCTGATTCATCGAAGTGGCGAGGTTGATCCGCATTTAACCCCAACGTTCCGACGACTCGTCCCCGAACCACAACCGGGATAATCATGAGTGATATCGTTCCGCGATGCAGATTAAACTCGCGCAGATCAGCATCTTCTTCGGCCGGCTTCCCTGAAACATACAGGGTTTTGTGGGTATTAAATACCTTTTCTTTGATATCGGTGTCATTGACCGTAATGATTTCGCCCAAGGCTGAGGGGCCATCGTCAGCGATATACTCCGCCACGATTTTCATCTTATTCGTTGGTTTTTCTACCAATGCAAAAGCTGCATGGGGCAGATTTAAATGGGTGCAAAGCTCGCTACACAATGTTTCAAGGATTTTGTTGATCTCTAAAGTAGAGGTTAAGGTCTCAATGATCGTATTTAGGAAGAGTGTTTCTTCAAGTTTGTTTGATAGTTCAACCTGGGTTTGCAAGATGGCTGAAATGTCACGGAAGACCAACACAGCCCCGGCAAACTTACCACGATGTGTAATCGCAGTCAGAGAAAAAGAGACATTTAAAATGTGCCCCGAACTGCTTCTGAAGATCGCTTCTGGAAAATCTAGTTCTGGCTCTCGCTGTAATTTTAAGAAGAGCCTTTGTGTCGGTGACAGGGGACCTGAGCCAAAGGGGTAAATGGCATCAAGAATATATTCACCCCCCATATCATTTTGATTCCAACCCAACATTTTTTCAGCAACCGGGTTCATTAATAGAAGCTGACCCTCTTTATTGAGTGTGCAAAGGCCGTCTCCCATCGTTTCAAAGACGGTGCCTAACAGGTCACGGTTGTCTGTGCCGGGTAGTAATTGGGTTTCAACCCGAGTTGATAGGGTATCTGCATTGGCCTGTAGACCTTTGTTTATGTTTTCGGACCGCTTATAGGTTTCACTAACGGCCGACACCAACTTTGCCCATTGCTCCGCAGTCGGCGTTTGTTGGGGATCAATGCCGAGTTGAGTTAACTGGTTGGAAAGTAGATGATGTATTGACACAGTTTTGTTGCCAACGGCGAGAGTCATCTCTGCACAGGTGCCCGGCCGCTGGTTTTCCTCACAAATATGAATAGTTCAATCAGTCTCATCAAGGGGTTTGTATAAAAGAATGAACCCACCTTGATGTCACAGCACATGCTTCGCGCAGGTGTTGATTCCAAGTTTGCTCAGACTCTCATACAAGCTACCTTACGACCGGTTCAATCGGGACCTATTTCCTAGCCTGATGGTTATGGGACGTTAACAGAGTGATTGAAAACACAATTTATTTGTGAATTTAGGCTCAGAAATTAGTCATTTTTCTGTAGATGACGGTTGAGGGGATTAGGCTGTGTCGTCTATTTTTAGTCGATGGGTTCAAAATTGAGCCGCTGTTTGAGGTGGTCTGCTCGCTGCTGGATAAATGCGTCATAGTCGGCCCGAGCCCGGTTAGTTTCAAACGGCCCCAAGTTCATTAGTAGCGCATTCTCCCGATCCCGATAGTAGTTTTCCCGTCGGCCGACGATTTGAAAGCTATATTTTTGGTATAACCCAACAGCGGCCGTGTTTGATTCCCGTACTTCTAAAAGTGCCAAAATGCACCCTTGGGCAAACCCTTTTGCCAAGGCCCGGTTTAAAAGCAGCTCTCCTAACCCCAGTTTGCGGTGACCGGGTGCAACCACAATGTTTTGTATGTGGATCTCATCGGCGATGTGCCACGGCATCACATAGCCGACAATCTGTGGTTCATGCGCATCTGTTCCCAATTCAGTCAGCACCAATGGTTTGCTGGTCAAGCTGTTTAGCTCAGCGGTAAAGAGCTTTTCAGTCCATGGGGTAGGGCGGCTGACCTGTTCAATTTTGGTGATTGGGCCGATATCTTCGGCCGTTAACGAACGGAGTTGGAACATAAATGGGACTAGATTAAATAATCGGTTTCGGCCGGTATTGTAACGCCTCTGCCAAATGTTGGGTTGTAATTTGATCTTCACCCGCTAAATCTGCAATCGTGCGCCCCAGTTTCAGGATGCGATGAAACGAGCGTGCGCTTAGATTCATTTGCGCCATCGCACTCTGCATCAACTTTGTCCCCGACCCGTCCAGCCTGCATTGATCCCGCACTTCACCCGGCCCTAAATCTGCATTACACTGAAATTCACTGTCGGTTAAGCGTGCCGTTTGCCGGTCACGGGCCGCCTCAACCCGTTCACGCACGGCGGCCGATGGCTCAGCTTTGATGTCGCTGTGCAGCTTTTCAAACTCGATGCGCGGCACATCGATATGAATGTCAATCCGGTCCATCAGTGGCCCCGAGATTCGTTTGCGATAGCGGGTGATCATGCTATTAGAGCACGAACAGCTATGTTTCGGGTCACCGTAATAGCCACACGGGCACGGGTTTTGGGCTGCGACAAGCATAAAGTTGGCCGGAAATGTGATGGTGCCATTGGCGCGCGATATCGACACTTCGCGCGGTAGTCCCTCAAGCGGCTGACGCAGCACTTCGAT
>JAHDEB010000289.1 GCA_020629055.1 Chloroflexota bacterium | reverse complement strand
TGACGGCGTCAAGGGTGACGACATCATGATCGACGCGGCCGAGTTCGAACGGCTGGTCGCAACGGTCGAAAACCATCCCCACAGAACCCTAGCCGGATGCCCCAGTTGCCTGACCGATTTGCAGTCGGCCGTTGATTTGGTACGTGGTGAATTTCTGGCCGGGCTCAACTTCCCGAGCGACACATGGGAGTCATGGCTCATCGGCCAGCGTGAACATTTTCAGCAGCGGTCGTTAGAAGCGATGGGGGATTTATGCCAAGCCAAAGTTGAGCTAGGGGAATGGGATGATGTGTTGACACTGGGGCAACAGCAGGTACGCATCGAACCATGGGCCGAAGAAGCCCATCGGGCGATCATGCAGGCCTACTACCATTTGGGGGATAGAAACGGGGCACTCAGCCAATATGAGGCGTGTGCGGCCCATTTGTGGGATGAGTTGGGGGTTGAGCCGGAAGACGAAACCAACGACCTGCATGAGCAAATCGCGCGTGAGACTTTGGACGTGCAGGTTGAAGCAGGCTCTCCTAATAATTTACCGCTGCAAACGGGCCGCTATTTTGGTCGCCAGGCCGAAATAGCCCTGCTGCTAAAACGGCTCGTTGACCCCAACTTTCGGCTCATGACGATCATCGGGCCGGGGGGGATCGGCAAAACGCGCCTGTCGCTTGAAGTCGGAAACCAGGTCAAAACCAGCTACCCGGACGGAGTCTGGTTTGTGCCGCTCGACGCGGTTAAAGGGGGGGAAGAGCAGATCAAAATCGCTGTGGGTGAGGCGATGGGGCTGGCCCAAGGGGACAAGCAGCTCTCGGGAGATCAGGTGATCGCCATCCTACGAGATAAACAGGCGCTGCTGATTTTTGACAACAGCGAAAGCAAGCTGGAGGATTTGGCCTTTATGCCCGACTGGCTCAAACGGGCCCCTGATCTAGCGATTCTGGCGACCTCGCGTGAGCCGCTGAACTTCCAGCTAGAATCAACGGTCACGCTAAGCGGGTTGCCGATTGGGGACGAAGCCCAAAGCGAAATTAGCGCGGCCGAAGCTTTGTTTGCAGAACGGGGTCAGATGGCGCGGGATGACTTTGAAATTACTGCCGTCAATTTGCCCCACGTGCGGGAAATCTGCGAGCTGGTTGACGGCTCGCCTTTAGGGATTGGGCTCGCCGCTGCCTGGGTGCGCCGCCGGTCGCTGGCTCAAATCGTGCAGTCGATTCATAAGTCGCTCGATTTTCTCAGCACACGGATGCGAGACATCGACAAGCGGCACCAGAGTATGCGGGCGGTGTTTGAAACGTCGTGGGAGATGCTGGCTCCGGAGGAGCAGGCTGTGTTGGCGGCCCTGGCGGTCTTCCCGGCCACGTTCTCGGCCGAGGCTGCGGAAGAAATTACAGGGGGACAGTTCTTTGATTTAGACGCGCTGTGTGACAAGTCGTTGCTGAATCAGCAGCAAGAGGCTGAGCGGTACAGCATGCACGGTTTGGTACGGCAGTTTGCGGCGGAGAAGTTGGGAGAAAAAAGGGCGGAGGTGGAGCGGGGATTTGTAGACTATTATTTCCGTTTTGCGACGCTAAATCGGGAGGATTATGAAGAACTGCGGCCGGAATGGCGGAATTTGCGCACAGTGGCTGATTATCAGTTTGGATTGGAGGATGCGGAGGGGTTACTTAATCTAACTGATGTGTTGCATAGCTCTTGGTTTAGGTTCGGCCGGTTTCAAGAGGCCAATCAAATCTATGAACTAGCCGAAATCGGGGCTAAAAAATCTGGCTCGGAGCAGAGGCTGATGCAGACGCTTATCCGCTGGTCGGAGATCGGGTTGGAGCAAAGTCAGTATGATTCGGTTTGGAGGCGATTGGAAACGGCACTGCCGATTGCTTATCAGCTAGAAGATGATTCTGCTGTAGGGCAGGTCCGTTTTTTACAGGCTAATATTCTTTTTGATCAGGGAGAATACGAGGCGGCCGAAAAATCTGTACGGGAAAGCATCGCCATCTTTAAAGAGCAACGTGATTCAACCAGTTTAGCAAAAGCAAAAGATTTGCTCGGGTGGCTCTATTTTTATACACCGGACAATATGGAAAAGGCAGAAAAATGTGCAAATGAAGCGGTAAATTTGTTAAATTCCTCTCCCCCATCCATTGAATATATTTCAACCATCCGATTACTAGGAGCAATCGCCTTATTTAAAAAAGATTACCAAAAGGCTGAGAAACTATGCATACAGTCTATAAACTTAGCCAGAGAGCTTTCTGCATATGCGGAAGAAATTGCAAGTCAAGTTTGGCTTGTGGGTGTTTACAAACGGAACGATGACATCCCTTCAGCTATAGCGGTTGCAAACAAAAGCCTTGAAGTTGCTCGCAAAAATGGCATTGTTCGATGGGAGGGACTTTTGTTGAATGAGCTTGGTGAGGCAAATATTAAAAGTCAAAATTTCGAATTGGCAAAAGAATCGCTTGAGTCCGCATTAACCCTTTTTCGCGATCTCGAAGATCGCCCAAATTTTGGA
Organism: Chloroflexota bacterium; assembly: GCA_020629055.1. GTDB lineage: Bacteria > Chloroflexota > Anaerolineae > Promineifilales > Promineifilaceae > WTJY01. The sequence goes on along the minus strand of JAHDEB010000289.1, from coordinate 3,769 downwards.
TTTTCATTAATGCTATTAGGGGACATTGATCAAGCGGAAAATCGGCCGACTCTCAGCCAAGAAAATTGGAGAGCGGCCTATGATGTTGCAAAGCATATTAACCATACTTTTTTGCTCGACCAGCTTCGAAATCGATTGGAATCAACTTAAACACCGATCGTTCCCCCGCCACGTGGCCCTTTGTCACCCCAATTGGCGATGTAGTCTTCTTCGAGTCGCTTAACCCAATCTGCCCCAGACACAGCTGGTAACCTATTTAAGCCCGGTTTGCTGCCCCGATTATCAACTTTATTTACAGCGGGAACCGAAAAATCGGTTAGGCGGGGTTTTAGATGGTCAAATAGCTCTTTGATCAAACTGTCTAAAGTTTTGCTGTTGTTAAATTCTTTGGGCATGGGAAACAACGGCCCTTTTTTACTATTACCGGTTCCAAATGTTAGGCTGGTTATGTTTGATTTTTTAAGACTTTCCGGTTGCTTAAACGTTTTTACAGACGACAGAACGTTGCTAATTTCATCTATGACCGGTGCGATTTTTGATTCAATATCAGCATAAGAGAGTTCTTCCGGCGTCCCCCACACCAAATCTTCCCCCGGTTGATCTCGGTGCATATGATTGGTCCATTGCCCTTTTACTTCGCTTTCAGCTTTGCCACCTATCGAAATCTTTTTATCTTTAAATTGAACGCCCCACGTTAAAAGCAGCTTGTTCCAATTCTCATCAAGAATTTCAAGAATGTCGGTGTATTCAGATGGGTACAATTTTTCGACAATGAAGCTGGCCAACAAGGGGCGTATGGCTGGGATGGGATGATAGCCGTTGTCGTGAAAAAGTTGCTCTTCATCGGCCGCATCAGAAAGCATCACTTGCAATCCTAAGACGGCAACCGGCCCCATCAACATACATTTAAACGTATCGGCAAACAGCTCTTCTAACCAATGATATTGCCAGCTTGATTTCTGAACGGCCGGGTTTTTAAGCAGTTTTTTGCGGAGAATCTCATCCACATTGCCGTCTTTGGAAAATCCATTCCAAAATAGATAGTGCCCAATTTCATGCGGCAGTGATAAAAATTCCCAAGGTATCTGCGCCGATGGCTGCAATTTATCCTTTGAGGCTTCTTCAAGATAGCTACTCAGGTTGGTCAAACCATCGGGTGCGAGAAAGCCGGTTGAATAAGGTAGACCAACTAATATAATGCCGGGGTAATACGGCAAAATACGAACACTCACGTTGTTTTCGGTGAAATAGGTCACAACTTCAACCGGGTCAGTGGACTGCTGGATCAGGCTTTGGGCTGGAAGAAGAGCGTAGTTGGCCAAAATGTCTGCATAAATGAGGGTTTGGGTCTGTTTTGAACGAACTTCGACATCTAAAGCGGAGCTGATTTTTGCACCGACAAACTCAAAAGCTTTATGTTCAAAGAGCTTATCGATAGAGGTATCAATTGTCACGGCGGCCCCCAATCCACCCAAAGCATTACTTGTATTCCAACCGGTCCTGCGATCGTTGTCTTTCTTCCCCATTGGTTTTTGTTGTTGGCTTGTATTTTTTATTTCATCTTTAAGCCACTTTTTTAAATCTTCGATCAGCTGTTTGTTCACACCTTCACTAGCTTTTGCATCGTCTGCAGAAAGTTTGACAGCCCAAAGACGCTGGTTAAGCGCACGCTGTACAAGGTTTAGATCGGTTGTTAGCTCATGAAATGCGGTACGTAAGAGATCGAGTCTGGGATTGTCTTTTTCTTCTAACACGGCCGAGGTGCACTCAATTAGGGTTTCTTTTCCAAAGGTTTTCATTCCCTCTAACATTGATTTCAAACTTTTAATCTGCATCAATTGGAACTGAAACATGTTTGTGGCACTACTTACTTTTTCCCGAACTTGGATCTGCATCTCAGTTTGGTCAATCGTTTCATCGATGGCGGTCAAAATATTTTGTAATCGGCCGAGCCATAGAGATGGGTCTCGAAATAGATATGGGGCAGTCTTTGACATATTCCTCTCCTAAATTTAACCAGTTAGCTGGCAAGCAAAAACAATCGCAAAATCGCCCGGCTAGCCACATTTTTTTGAATTTTGTTTACACAATGAGCTCGTCACCAAATTATAGAGCAAGAAATTCATTCGAACACATTAATCCTGCTTAAAAGGTTGAGCAAACTCAACAAGGGGAGTGGCTCTCATTTCAAACTAAAACCAACCCCCTTTTCCATAGTGTAAAAACAAAGCGCCTCCAACCCGCCTCCGTTGGAAGCGTTTTGAAGGCGTTTGATCCGTACCTTGGTCAACGTGTGAAGAAATTTCAATATTTTTTAAAGGAGATAAATCGAATGAACAAATTACACACGATGACAAAATCTGTTTTTGAGCAGAAACACACCAACTTTTTTGGTGGATTAACAATTTCAGGCACCAATAAGCTAATTTTTGCCACCCTGTTCGCTTTATTGCTTTTAGCGGGCGGCTTGTCCACCGCAAGCGCAAGCGGTCAAGTTATAGATAATGGGGATGAACTCACGATTTATAGGGCGGGAAATGTCTATGTAGCCCCCCACAATTATGGTGGGTCCCTCTTACAAACAGGGAATCCGTGTGGTGCCCAGCGCATCGTAACAGATGATGCAAACAACAACGGCCGGAATTTCTTTATCTATTATTTTGACAACGTCAATAACAGTAGCTGTGGCGATTCTCTTGCAGGCACGGCCGGAAATCCAGGCAGTTGGGACATCCGGGGAATCTCAGCCCACCTCGCAGAATTTGAAGAACCAACCATTAGAGCTTTGGCTGTTGGAGAAGGTCTTGCCACGCACCAAGCTCAAGGCGGCATTTCCATAAATAGCTGGGATAACGATTCCTTCTCTATTCTGATGGATACCAGCGTGGTCGTCCCAAATGGTGCCATTGTTGGGTATGAAGTCAGCCTTCCTGAAACGCAAAACAGCTGTGATTTGCGGGTCGGTCAGATCGAACAGTTAATCACGGCAGTCATTAACAATGGTGTTTCCTCAGAAGATGACTACGGACAATCCTTTTCCGTACCAGCCGGTGTCACCGAAACAGATGGGATTTCAGTTTATCTCTATCCTAACCGCGGTGGATTCCCAGTTGGTTTAACGATGGACCTAAGTCTATACAGCGGTTCTCCTGTAGTTCCAACCAGCTTGACTCCTATTGCCACCGGTTCTTATACGGTCGAAACCAATTTTGGGGCACCGCTCGTTCCTGAGGCTATTCCATTCGATTTTGGTAGTTCAGTTAGCCTCACCCCTGGAGATGAATATTTCTTTATTGTTGATGCGAGTGATTGGATCTTCCCTTACTCTAGCTCTAATGACTCTTACAGCGGAGGCAATAAGCTATTTTTAAGAAATGGGTTCCTACGCATAGATCCAAATGACCTCGCATTTTCCGTCTACTTGTGTGAATCTCTGGTAGTAGATAGCGATGGTGATGGAGTACCTGATGATGAAGATGCCTTCCCGAACGATCCATCAGAATCTAGCGACAATGACGGCGATGGCATTGGTGACAATGCTGATACGGACGACGACAACGACGGTCAAAGTGACGCAGACGAGCAAACTTGTGGCTCTGACGCACTCGATGCAGCCAGCCTATCGGCCGATAACGACGGTGACGGCAGTCCAGACTGTGTAGACGCAGACGACGACAATGACGGCATTGCTGATATCGATGATGCCTTCCCATTTGATCCAACTGAATCAGTTGACACGGACGGTGACGGAATCGGCAACAATGCGGAC
>JAHDEB010000045.1:26404-35500 GCA_020629055.1 Chloroflexota bacterium | reverse complement strand
AAGGTGGCAAGCCAAGATCGAATCGCGGCTAAATACGCTTCGGTTTCAGTATGCATCGGGAAATGCGCACTGTCATCAAAGTTAGCCAGCGTTGAACCTGCGATTTCAGCATGCATATCTTCGTGCGCCTGTCGGCCGGTGATGAAATCATATTTGCCGCTCATGATAAGCGTTGGCACTTGAATGGCTGAAAGTTTGCCTTTTAAATCAAAATCACCCAACATCGCAAAACCACGATTCCACGCGTCCCCTTTATAAACGGTGTTCGCATCAATCTCGGCCGCTAGTTCCGCCTGTATATCTTTCCAGTAGATGGGGAGCGCCGTACGCCACGTTTCCGCGAATTCTTCATCGCTTTCAAACGGACCGCCAAATATCCGGCCGATAGCGCCCATCGCTTCTGGCGTCTGCCAATCAGGAAAAACCGGTTCATAGTGAATGTTGTACGACGTGCTTGCCAAGATAAGCCCAGCGAGATTCTCTTGATACTTAAGCGCATAGTTTTGGGCGATAAAGCCACCGTACGAATGCCCGTAAAGAATAACTTTGTCGAGCCCTAGTGATTTGCGCAGTTGATCCGCATCATCGATTAGGGTTTCAAAGCTGATGTCATCGTAGCTCTCCACGGCCGGTGACCGACCGTTCCCTCTGTGGTCATAGTAAATCAATTCAGCCACATCGCCTAAACCATCCAAAGACGGCCGAAAGTAGGTGTGATCTAACCCCAATCCCCCATGCATCACCATAATCGGCGTGCCAGATCCGTGTTTTACAACATGTAAATCGCTCATATTTTTCTCCTTTAGCTCCAAATAAAAAACAGTTCTCTTTAGGCCGTGGGCCGCGCGACCTTCAGGTCGTCAGCTTATTTAACCATGATTATGTGCCGGCCGAATAGGAAGATGTTGCGCTGTTTTTGTAGGATCTTGCTGTTGATCAGCAATACTTGGCTCGAAATTTAGCCGGTGTAAGCCCAAAGTGGTTTCGAAATTGGCGTGTAAGGTACGCCTGATCTGTAAAGCCGGTTTGCAATGCGATGGTCGCGATCGGTTGGGCTCGTCCTTGAATCAGCAAACGTTTCGCCTCGTCTAGCCGCATCCTTAAAAAGTATTGATGTGGCGCAACCCCCATCGAAGCTTTAAATTGCCGTGCAAAATGATAAGGGCTTAAGTTGAGCTCGGCCGCCATTTCGTTTAGGCTCACCCCTTTTTCTAAGCTGGCTGTCATCAGGTCGTGTACACGGCGCAGCTGAATTTTGCTCAGGCCGGCTGCCTGCGGCCGGTGTTTGCCCCGCTGGTTGGTATGTTGGTTTAGCAGGTAGATCGTAAACGCTGTGGTTAGGCTTTCGATGTAAAGAGGGCCGGTTTGTCCCTGTTCGTACAGCTCTGTATGAAACAGCTTCGCCATCATTTGGGCCCGTTGATCGCGTAGCTGAAATGATCCGATTGATTCGATCGTGGCCGGATCAGAATCCGTCGCTGTTAACGCCGTCCGGGTAAAAAAGCTGTCTTCAATCAAAATGTGCAAACAGTGGGGATTGCTTTGTCCAAACTCCCAACTGTTATCCATGCGGGCCGGAACATAGGTGATGTCATTAAGCGCCATCATGCTTTCACCCTGTTGCTCGCCACAGCTGTGCTTTAACACGCCGGCCGGGGGTTTGTAGTGAAAGGCGATGATGTGGTGGTTCATTGGGGGGAGCTTCAAGTCGCTCGCAGGCAGGTTGCGATAATCTTCTAGCCGTAAAGACGACCAGCCAAAGTCAGAGCTGGTGACTGTCGGCTGAAAAGGAAGGTGATCTAAGCGATCATGAGGTGTTATCGTTTTTAAACCCATCAAAAATACCTGTCAGGGTATTTTGCCTTAATTTGAGTTTGAGACAAATTAAAAAGAGGCGCCCTGCTGGGACGCCTCTTTTGTCTAAAAGTCGAAGAAATCTTCTACAAGGTCTGGGCCACGGTCATCTCGTGGTCCACGATCACCTCGCCGTTCGTTTCGGCCGCCTCGGCCGTTTCCATCACCCGGCCTCTGTTGTTCCGTCGTCACAATGGTTTCTGCATTTGCTGGCAAACTAGGTGCCGCTGTTGCGATCAGTCCAAATGTTAGAAAAATGGCAGCGATCAGAGCCAAGGTGCGTTTTTTGACATTTTTAAACATGATTCACCTCCGTCATCGGGGCAGCTTGTGGTGTTGCCCATCGGTCCAGAATCTGCTTGCGCCAGCGAACAATGCGTTGGCGTACGGCCGGGATCCGTACCGCCAGCAACAATGTGTAGAACATCGCAAGTGGGATACCTTGACCGAGTGCGAAAAGATGTAAAATTACAAAAATCGCCACCGCATAAGTCAGATAATGCAGCCGTTTCCAATTGCGGCCGAGCTTTTTCATTGAAAATCTGTTTGATGTGAGTGCTAGAGGAGCCATTAAAGCTAATCCAACAAACCCGCTAAACAGCATGAATGATGAAACTGTGGCCGCCGCCGCTGGCCCTACCGCAAAGCCAAATGCGGATGTAAACACAAAATAGTGCATGACCGCATATAAAAATGTATACAGCCCCAGCGGGCGTTTGAATGTCAGCGGCCAGTGCCACCCAGACACAATGTGAAGCGGGGTGCATGCCAACAGCAGACTAAACGTCCATGTGGATACATTGGCTAAATTCGCGGTAGCGCCTAAAAAAGCAACGCCCGGAATCAGGCCAAACGTCGTGCCGGCCGCAGCCAGCATGACCAAAAATAAAGGGGTAAGCGCAACTGTATGAAATAAGATGCGCAGATAATCGGTTGGTTGAGTTGTTGTTCTTGATTGATTCATTAAATAAGTCCTGAGGCTTGATAAAAATATAAAAATGAGCCTCACCGATAATCTACTTAAAAGATATGAAGAACTTTTTAAGATCGAAAGTAGATGAGCTTTAACTTCTCTATCAACATAAATGAGATAAACTGTAAGCATGCAAGATTCAACCCTCATCAAAATGGCCCGCACCGCCAATGTGCGGGGGTACAAAAAATTAACCTGGCTCTATGAACCGATTGTTTTTGTGTATGCGATATTCAGTCTGTTGCTTGTTTCAGCCATCTTTGCGCTGCCGGTCGTCATTTATGTAATGGCTACCGAGGGGCCTGAAGCTGCGATGCAGATCGCCGAGGCTCCGCCAACGCCGGCATTGGCTCTTGCCATGTTGTTTTCATCTTTTATCGGCATCTATCTCGCCGTATGGATCTGGATTCGTTTTGTTGAACGTCGGCCGTATGTCACGATCGGTCTACAGGCGAAACAGGCCGCATGGCGCTACATTCGGGGATTGCTGATCGGTGTAGGGTTTATGTTTCTCATCGTCGGGCTTTTGGCACCTTTTGGATTGGTTGATTGGGAGCGGGCGTTCAACCCTTCTCCGGCCGTTTGGGCCGGGGTCGGCATGTTGTTTGTCGGATTTGTAATACAAGGGGCGGCCGAAGAGGTTTTGGTGCGCGGCTTCTTGCTCCCGATCTTCGCTCGCCGCTATTCAATCTGGGCCAGCATTGTCATTACGTCGCTTATCTTCGCAGCCCTGCATTTGCTTAACCCAAATCTAAGCGCGATCGGCACATTGAACCTGTTCCTCGCAGGCATTATCTTTTCGCTTTACGCCTTAAAAGAAGGCAGTATTTGGGGCGCTTGTGGGATGCATACGACTTGGAACTGGACGATGGGGCATGTTTTCGGCTTTGAAGTGAGCGGCGGTTCGTTTGGCGGCCCCACATCGATTTTGTTCGACTTAATGGAGACCGGCCCCGATTGGATCACCGGCGGATCGTTCGGCTTAGAAGGGGGTGTTGTGGTGACGGCGCTCTTAATTTTAGGCAGTGTGGCGATCTATCTATCACCTACAAATACAGCTGATGAGTATCCAATCGCTTAAAGATCGCTGGTTTCAGCTTACCAGCCACTTTGTGGCCCAAGATTTGGGGGCCGAAATTTGGCAGCAGTTAGAGAGCCAGTACGCGCAACCACCCGGCCGCGCCTACCATAACCTTAATCATATTTCAGACTGCTTCGCTCAGTTGGACCAAGTGCTTGATTTGGTCGGCAACCGGCTGGCGGTTGAACTCGCCATTTTTTTTCATGATGTCGTCTATGATTCCCAAGCGACTGTCCCTTTTCAGAATGAAGAAAAGAGTGCCGAAGTTGCCGCTCAACTGCTACGCTCGGCCGGTTTGCCTGATAGCGAGGTGCACATTGTCACGCGACTTATTTTAGACACCCGGCACAACGAAGTGGCACAAACGGCAGACGGCCGCTTGTTGGTCGATATCGATCTGTCGATTCTAGGTGCCCAGGCTGATCGCTTTTGGAACTACGAGGATCAAATTCGCCAAGAATATAGTTGGGTTGAACTTTCGGCTTATCGAAGCAGGCGAGCCAAAATCATGGAAGGGTTTTTATTGAGAGATAGGCTGTATCAAACTCCCTATTTCTATGAAAAATACGAAGAGGTGGCCCGCCATAACCTTCAGGCGCTTGTTCTAAAAATGACGACTGACAATTAATTGTTAGATGGAATGATCCCGTCGTTTTCTGCGCCACATCCATAAGCTCAGCGCCATCCCGGCCGAAAAAACGCCGGCCGCAACCGCTAAGGGTGCCATGTGGTCTTCTTCTTCCCTTTCTAAGGAGTCCGAATCAAGTAGGGGAGAATCTCCCAGGTTCGCCTGCAATTGTTCATGAACCGACTCCCAGCTTTCACGGATGAGTTGGCGCAAGATCGAACCGATAAAATCATCGGAAAAGGAAGCTAAACCTTCTTTTCGTGTCCCATCTAACCTCACCTCTATTTCTGTGCCCCCATCCTTCGCATGCAGATGAATGTCTAGATCCCCTGCATAAAGCATCCCCTCTTCTCGATCGATTGTTAGGCGGTATTTGGCGTGGCTTGCGGGTTTAAGCTCCAAACGTTCAATTAAGACATACCATGAACCTTGAGGCAAGACTTCCCACGGTGGTAAAAACCGAAACCCATAACGAGAACCGGTGATTTCATGATAGAAATCAAAGCTAATCGCCTCTATGGATGGAGGCACAATTAATTTAGGTTGATTCTCTAACCACGACCATAAAGAATCTGGGGAATAATTGTTAAGTTGGTAGTGGGCAGATATGAGAGACATTTTTTAATTATAAACACAAGGGGTACATCGGATTGTATTTTAACTTTATAGAAACCGCCATAGGTTTCGATCTGGTTAAAATCATGACCCTCTTCTATTCATTTCACGGCCATTGTAGGAGCATCACATCGGTAGGCGATCTGCGAGATTTTTCTCAGGTAGGTTTAACCCTTCGGCCTGTAAGTCGCTAAACTTATCTGAAAAGGAAACTACGTACCTTAAATTAAAGCGCAAAGCAGCGTTTTTCGCCTCTGATTCGATAAAAATAGTAACTTTTTGATAATTTATAAACGGGGGGATGCTCATACAAAATGGTTTGCCGAAAAGACAAGACTTTAATTGATCAATTTCAATCACTTAAGTATAAAAAGGTTGCCTATCGAAATACATTGTTATATGTTTAATCTACTATGTGTATCTTACAGTTTAAAAGAAGCTGAATAGACTCGTTTAAGCTAAAATTTCGATACCAACTTGCCGCACTACCGGCTTACACTTATACGATTTCACCAATGGCTCAGAATATTCAAAAGTACCAAGACGCGATTAAACGTGGAGACCAGTTTAACGAACAAGAAAGATGGGATGATGCGGTTGCGGCATTTAAGGTTGCACTGTCTGAATATAAAAATATGCCAGAGGTCTATGTCGGCCTTGCTGAAGCATGCATCGGCCGTAAACAGTATGATCGGGCCTTGGACTGTTACAAGCTTGCCGTGAAAACGTCTAATGGCAAACTAAAATATCTGAGCAAAATACCGGACCTTCAAGAGCGGATGGGCCGTTTGCATGAAGCTGCGCGGACCTACATGGCTTTAGGTGAGATCTATTTTAAAAATCAAGACACTGACGAGGCGATTTCAAATTGGCAGCGTGCGATTCGATTAGATGCTGACTTGCTGGGTGCACATCAGCGGTTGGCCCTCGCTTTTCAACGTCAACAAAACGACCGTGCGGCCGTACGCGAATATTTAGCCATCGCTCGTATCCTAAATAGCCAAGGTAAGAAAGAAAACGCACTTAAGATTTGTGCCGCAGCTGCACGACTTGACCCCGATAATACAGATGTTCCCGCTGCGATTGAATTAATCACAAAAGGGGCTGCCGCCTTCGACCTGCCAGAAGAAGAGGAAGATGAACCGGCTGTCCCAGAAAAAGCACAGCCGGATGAAGAACAAAGCAGCATGTTTGTCGCTGTTCGCCAAGCGGCCGACCATTTAGAGGCCAAAGGGGCTGTCGTTAAAAGACAGACCGGTGATCTTTCTAAAGTGCCGGCCGAGCGTGGCCTAGAGCTTGCACGAGAAGATCTGTCGCTTGAAATGTTTAGCGATGATGATTCAGACGCATTTAGCCAAGATGGCATGCTAAAACTAGAGCGAGACGCGTTGATTGGCCAAGCCCTACACTATCAAGATCGAGAAGACACAAGCAAGGCGATAGATTGTTACGAGAAGGCTGTTGCCGGTGGGTTAGAGCTCGAAGCGGCTTGGTTTATGCTCGGCGCACTTTATCTGAAAAACGGTCAAGAGGTTGCTGCTTTCCGTGCATTTGAAAAAGCGGGCAAAGACGACCGCTATACAGAAGCGATTCGAGACATATTGTCTGAATAAACCTGTCTCACTCACCTGCTGTTCATTCAAATAGGCGAAATTGCCCCAACCCTACATCAACTTGCTATAATCCCCGCATGCGGAAAATTATCATTCTAATCTCTACAGTCTTGCTGTTAATGGTCACGATCAGCGCTTGCGGCACCACAGAGGGCCGAATTCCTATTATTCAAGATTCAAGCGAATATGTGACGCTAACACCTCTCGCCACAGCCATTATCCCAACTGCTACACCTGTGCCCGGTGGTGCGGCCGAAGTTGCCAACACGTTTTACAAAGCTTGGGAACGGAATGATTTGCTGGGCATGTATAGCTTGCTCTCTACCCAAAGCCAGGCCCTTGTCGGCAGCGATCAGTTTGCTGACACCTATACCCGCGCGACTCGAACCGCCGGTGTGAAATCGATCGCCACTCGGCCGATTGGCGTTTTACAGGAAGGGAACCGCTCTAAAGTAGAAGTCGAAGTCATTTGGCAGACCGCCGTGGTCGGCAATATTGTACGCAACCATTTAATGGAGCTGGTTTTTGCAGACGGCCGCTGGGCCATCGTCTGGCACGAAGGGTTGGTAATGCCGGAGCTTGCCGGTGGAAATAGCCTGTCTTACCAATATCGCAGCCCTTCGCGGGCCAGTGTGCGCGATATCAACGGCACTTCGCTTGCGTATCAAGGGCAGGCGATTACTTTGGGCGTTGTGCCTGGTGAAATAACAGATGAAGCCGGTTTACTGGCGACGCTGTCCCCGATTTTAAATTTAACCCCAGAAGAGATTAAGGAAAAATATTCAGCGGCAAAACCGGAATGGTTTGTGCCGTTGGGTGATGTTTCAAAAGGCTCTATTGAGCCGGTTTACGACACCCTGCGCCCTTATTTCGATGCCGGTTTAAAGGCTGAAGAACGATTAACCCGTTTTTACGAAAATGTGGCCCCCCATATCGTGGGGTACATGGGGGCGATCCCTGAATGGGGCGTAGAAGATTATGCTGGCCAAGGATATAGCCCAGACGCACGCGTGGGGCTTACCGGGCTGGAAAGCTGGGGCGAGCCTTATCTTAGCGGTTCGCTGGGTGGTACGTTACGGGTCATTGGCCCAGACGGCTCTCCCGTTGCCACCATTTCAGACGTGGAACCGAAGCAGGCCCGGCCGGTTTACGCCACCATCGACCTAAATTATCAGCAGGCGGTTGAGCAAGCGTTGGCCCAGGCGATTTACACCCATCCGGCCGCTTTGCGCGGCTCTGTTGTGGTGATGGATGTAAATACAGGGGAAATTAAAGCGATGGCCAATTTTCCCACCTACGACCCGACCGTCTTTGACTCTAGCCGGGCCGACAATCAAGAGCGGCTACAGGCGGTGCTAAACGACCCCGGCCGGCCGCTGGTTAATCGGGCTACCGGTGGCGAATATCCCCCAGGATCTATTTTTAAGCTGGTGACTTTTGGCGCGGCCGTTGATTCGGGCCAATATCAACCCACCACGCTTTACAATTCAACCGGTGTTTGGACCGGCTTGGGAGAAAATTTTGCTAAAACCGACTGGCGAGAGGGTGGCCATGGCAATATTAGCCTGCGTCACGCGCTGGTTGTTTCATGCAACACATGTTTCTATGATGCAGGTTTTAATATGGATGCGGTCGACCCTTTCCAATTCCCTGATTTCGCACGAGAATTTGGGCTAGGCGCACCGACCGGCATCATCGGCATCCGTGAAACGGGTGGGTCGATTCCTGACCCAGAATGGAAGCCAGAAAACACGGCCGAAGGTGGTTGGGTCCCTGGTGACGCGGTGAACATGGCGATTGGTCAAGGTTACGTTTCTGTGACCCCATTGCAGATGGCCCGAGTAACGGCCGCCATCGCCAATGGGGGTACCTTGTTAACCCCTCGCCTAGTAGACCGCATCGGTGAAGGTGGGGGGGCACCAGAAGAAGTGTTGCCGGTCCAAGAAGCAGGGAGGTTGCCTTATAGCGCCGATGCACTCGCAAACGTTCAACAGGCGATGTGGCAGGTGGCCAACGATCGCAGCGGCACCGCTCGACTGGTCTTTCAAGAATTTGGGATGCAGGTGGCTGGTAAAACCGGTACCGCACAAAACCCTGGGACCTTGCCCCACGCATGGTTTGTTGGGTATGCTCCAGCAGCACCGTTCACCGGCCTAGATGGCATTACGGTCGATACACCACAAATCGCCATCGCTGTTATCATGGAAAATTCCGGTGAAGGATCTGAAGTGGCAGCCCCCGTCTTTAAGCGGATGGTCGAGCTGTATTTCAGCATGTACACAACCAATTATCCATGGCAATAGGCATGGTTTACGCGAATAATAATCGATAA
>JAHDEB010000045.1:10896-26304 GCA_020629055.1 Chloroflexota bacterium | reverse complement strand
ACACAACCAATTATCCATGGCAATAGGCATGGTTTACGCGAATAATAATCGATAACATTTGTAACTGTACAGGTGTCTGGGTTTGCTCCCTTCTCCCGACCCAACCCTGTTGGGTTTAAGCTAAACAAGGTTTAGCCCCTCATAGGAGGGGAACCAGCCAGACCTGTATAGTCACTAATATTTCAAGCGGCTTAGTTAAAAATAATGGCGAAAATAGATAAAAAATCGTGGCGAAAAGCGTGCCAAAAAGAGATGGAAAAGGCAGCGCTAAAAGAAGCTAAAAGCCGCACGGGTAAGAAGACTCCTGCATTTATGTATCGTTGGGAGCACGTTCAAGCGGTTGTGGCTCAGGCCCTAAAGTTAGCCAAAAAAACCAAGGCGGATAAAGAGATCGTCGAGGCGGCCGCATGGCTGCACGATATCAAAAAGTTTGAAGATGGCCCAAAACATGCAAAGCTGGGGGCTAAATTCGCCCTTGAATTTCTTCCTAAAACAGACTTCCCGGCCGAAAAGATCGATGCAGTGGCCGCGGCAATCTCGGTCCATGCCGGGTTATGGCGGGACAAACCACTCAAAAATCTTGAGTCACAGGTTTTATGGGACGCGGACAAACTAACGAAAATCGGGCTGACCGCCGCGTTTCATTTACTCCCGAATGAGCTATTGCGCCCTGGTCGACAGCACACCACCGAGTCTATCGTTGCATTCGGTAAAAATGCTGAGTGGCAATCGAAAACGGTTGCTAGTTTTCATACAGAACCGGCCCGCAAGGCTGGGGCTAAAAGGCTAAAATCGCTGCGTAAAATGTGGGATCAGGTTGAGAAGGAACTAGCGGGCAAAGATTTATAAATGTTTGAGCAGGATAAACGTGACGTTTTCATGAGGTTCTCAATTGAATAGCCCAACATTGTATATCTTTTCAGGTCTTCCAGCTTCAGGTAAATCGACCCTTGCTCAGCAGCTAGCAAAGCGACTGGGCGCGACCTATATTCGCATCGACACGGTCGAGCAGGGGCTCAAAGAGCTCTGCGATTTCAAAGTAGAGGGGGAAGGGTATCGCCTAAGTTATCGCATCATCCATGATAATTTGGTTCTTGGGAATCACGCGATCGCTGACTCTTGCAACCCGATAGAGCTAACGCGCAAAGAATGGGAAGAGGTTGCCACGGAGGCTGGGGCACAATTTGTCAATGTCGAGATTAAATGCTCCGATTTAAACGAGCATCGACTTCGGGTTAATACGCGACGAAGCTCCATTGAAAACTTTCGCTTACCGACGTGGGAAGATGTGCAAAACAGACATTATGAGCCTTGGCGCACAGATATCATCAGCATCGATACGGCCGGGCAGTCTGTAGAAGCATCTTTTTCAGAGCTGGTCAAACAGCTCGGCGTTTAAAAAGATTAATCAATAAAAAACAAAAAAAAAGCCACGCTTGATTTTTCAAACGTGGCTTTTTTTGTTTAAAGGTTATTTCAACCTATTTCTTCGCCCAAGTGTCGCGCAGCCCGATTGTCCGATTAAATACCGGTTTACCTGGCTCAGAATCAGGGTCTGCCACATAGTAGCCATTTCGCTGGAACTGGTAGACATCACCCGCTTTGGCGTTGGCTAAGTCCGGTTCGACATAGGCCGTCGTCACAGTCAGGGAGTTGTCACGTACGTTGGCGGTCCAATCAAGCTCCCCAGAGCCACCTTCAGGTGCATCGGATGGGTTTTCGGCCGTGAATAGGTGCTCATAGCTGCGAACCTCTACCGGTACAGCGTGTTGGGCTGAAACCCAATGGAGCGTCCCTTTCACTTTTCGGCCGTCAACCGCATTGCCACCAAATGTTTCCGGGTCATAGGTGCAGTGCACTTCGGTGATGTTTCCGTCTTCATCTTTGACCACATCGGTCGCGGTTACCAAGTAAGCCCGCATTAACCGCACTTCTCGGCCGGGAATCAGACGACGGTATTTCGGCACCGGCACTTCCATGAAGTCGGCCCGTTCGATATAAATTTCACGCGAGAACGGCACCACGTGTGTCTCGCTGTTTTCTTTGTCTTGCGGGTAGGTATCAACCTCAATCTCTTCAACCTTGCCTTCAGGGTAATTGGTGATAACCACTTTGACAGGGTCTAGTACCGCAAACGCACGTGGGGCGATTTGATTAAGATCATCTCGCAGAGCATGTTCAAGCATGGCATATTCGACCACGCTGTTGGCCCGTGCCACTCCGATCGTGTCACAAAAATTGCGAATAGACCTGGGGGTAAATCCACGCCGCCGCATCCCTGAAAGGGTCGGCATACGGGGGTCGTCCCACCCATTAACAACGCCGGTATCAACCAACTGCTTTAATTTTCGCTTGCTGGTCATCATATAACTTAGGTTTAACCGAGCAAATTCGATTTGCTGTGGGGCATAAATGTCTAAGTTTTCGATAAACCAGTCGTACAACGGCCGATTGTTTTCAAACTCTAGCGTACATATCGAGTGGGTAACCCCCTCTAATGAATCACTTTGTCCGTGCGCCCAATCGTACATCGGGTATACGCACCACTTGTCCCCAGTACGGTGATGATGTGCGTGCAAAATGCGGTACATCACCGGGTCTCGAAAGTTGAAATTCGGTGATGCCATATCAATTTTTGCACGTAAAACCATCGCTCCATCAGGAAACTCTCCGTTGGTCATGCGTTCGAAAAGATCTAAGCTTTCAGCAACCGGCCGGTCACGATAGGGTGAGTTTTTGCCCGGTTGCGTTAGGGTGCCGCGATATTCGCGCATTTCATCGGCCGAAAGCTCATCGACATAAGCTTTGCCTTCTTTGATGAGCCGAATGGCCCAAGCGTGTAGCTGGTCAAAATAGTCAGATGCGAAAAAGAGATTGTCCCATTCGAATCCGAGCCATTTAATATCAGCTTTAATCGCCTCAACGTATTCTGTTTCTTCTTTGGTCGGATTGGTATCATCAAACCGCAGATTGGTTTTGCCACCATATTCGTCGGCCAAACCGAAATTTAAACAGATCGATTTCGCATGACCAACGTGTAGATAACCGTTTGGCTCTGGCGGAAAGCGAGTGTGAACGCGATTGTCGAATTTACCGCTTTCGTTATCGGCATCAACAATGTTTTTGATGAAATTTGAGGATGTTTTGTTTTCTTCTGTCATGTATGTTTTTTAGAGCGCTTCGCGTGCTAACGAAATCATGTCGCCCAACACGCCACCGGCGGTCATTTCTAACCCTGCGCCGGCACCGATAATCATTAGTGGTTCTGCATCATACAGCTTCGTGTGAAACTGAATGTATTTTAAGTTTGCCATCGGGCTGTTGGCATCAAGTTCCATCAGGCCAACTTTGCCACCTTCGGCGGTGACTCGGCCCACATAGCGTAACACTTTTCCGGCCGCTTTGGCATCTGCAAAACGTTTCGCTAATCCAGCATCCATTTGACCCGCTTTCTCGACAAACTCAGCCACAGAGCAATCCGCTAAATCAGCATCATATAAAGATTCAACTTCAAAGTCGCTTTGTTCTAGCTGCCAACCGGCCATGCGCCCCATGATTAACACTTTGCGCATCACATCTTCACCACTTAAATCATCTCGTGGATCTGGCTCGGTATATCCTAGCTCCATGGCGGAGCCCAAGGCGGCTGAAAATGGGCGCCCTTTTTCTAGTTCACGGCACATGAAACCTAATGTTCCGCTTAATTGCCCTTCGCAGCTAAAGAATGTGTCATGAATGTCACTGAGGTAACGAAGCGAGGCGATGATTGGTTCCCCACCACCGACAGTTGATTCATGTCGCACCGCTGGATTGCCATAATATTTCTGTGCACTGCTCCACGGGCCAGCATGTGGTTTTTTGTTGGCCAGGGCGATGCCATACCCTTTCTCTAACGCCAGATCAATCGCAGGTTCCATACCATCTGTGGCGGTCACATCGACCACAACGGCGTTTTCAACCCCGGCGGCCGCTACCATGCTGATTAATTTTTCTGCCGATGGCCTTTCGCTGCCCCCCAAAGGTTGACCGGCCTCTTTGCGTTGGATGGCCGTTGTTAATTCGCTGTCGCTAAGCCCTTCTGGTACAAAAAACCATTGACGGCTGTCGACTAAGGCGACCACTTTAAAGCGAAGCGCATTGCTTTGCGCAATCGCTGCGCGAGTATCAATAATTTGTTGGACCAACGTCCGGCCGACTCCGCCGACCCCGAATATTATGACTGGTATTTCTTTCATGGTTTCATCTCTAGAGCAAAATAAAAGGGGATTATGCAGGATGCGGGTCTAAATGTGCAAAAATCTTGAACTTATTGACAATGCTTTATATATCATATTTCCGAGAATGGCCGTAAACTTACAATGTCACTAATTTTTTTTCTAGCTTGACCGTAATTTATTATCTTATTAGACTCTTAGCCCACACCGATGCGCCCGCTTTAAACTTACCAAACATCTAAAATTCCAAACACAGAAGTTTCGTGTAGGAGCAAAATGAATATCGATTCATCTAAAATCGACGTTATCGATAAAAACAATATCAGCCTTATGGGGCGTACTAAAACACCCGGTATGGTATTTGGCATCGTACAAAACGGGAAACCGGCTTTTATTAAAGGATACGGATCAGCTGCGTGGTCGAACGGGAGCGAGGTTCCTGTGACCGATGACTCTGTATTCCGAATCGCTTCAATTTCAAAGTTATTTACCGCTATTGGCATCATGAAGCTTGTCGAGCAAGGACTGGTTAGCTTAGATGACCCGGCCGAGCAACATTTAAGAAGCTTCCGTATTCGTAAATTTAAATCGACCGATCCTCCGATCACATTGCGTCACCTGTTGACGCATACGGCCGGTGTTGGCGAATTTGCACCGCTTTTAGGATACCTACAGCCACGCACTTTATTTGGTGTTAGCCGCAAAGGGCGGCCGTTGCCACCTTTAGCCACACTGTATCGAGGTGAACTGCGCCCCGATCGCTCTCCGGGAGAAGCTTGGGCTTATGCCAACCATGGGTTTGCAACGCTGGGACAGGTTATTGCAGATGTGACTGGCGATGATTTTCCAGAGGCGATGCGTAAGATGATCTTTCGGCCGCTCGGTATGCAACGGTCTGACTTTGTACGATCAGACGCTGTGATGGCGAACCAAGCGGTAGGCTATTACAAGTTCCGAGACCAAGACCGGCCCGTTTTGGACCTAGATATCATCACGCTGGCTGATGGATCGCTGTTTACGACAGCAAATGATTTCGCAAAATTTTTAGGAGAGCTGACGATGGGGGGCGGTACAATTATTTCTAAAAGCTCATTAAGCAAAATGATGCGCCCTCATTTTCAGTTGGATAAAAATTTACCAGCGATGGGGCTCGGGTTCTTTCTTGAAAACCGCAGGAGATGGCGGGACCATTTGGTTGCGTCTCACTCCGGGCTTTGGCTTGGTTTTCATTCGGCCGTTTTACTCTCCCCTGCCCACCAAGTTGGGACCTTTGCATTTGCCAATGATGGCACGAAGACTGCGATTAGTGCCGCGACAAACAGCTTGAATACACTTTTGCCCCGCAACCCCGTTCCGGCTTCCGACAGTGCAGCCCAACTGCCAAAAGAGAATTGGGCTAAATTAGTGGGGACTTATCGGTTGCCCAAGGGATTTAACAGCAACTTCCGGGTCAATCTACGATACGGCCGAAAATTTACAGTTTATATCGATGACGGCAGACTCATGATTCGGTCCGGCCGTGGAGAATGGCGTTCGGGTGAGCCACTACGGGCCACCCCTACATCCGACCCACTTCACTTTTTGGCAGGCATGAACCACATCGTGTTTAAATGTGACCAAAACGAAGAGATTGACCATTTCTGTATGCGCTACCATCAGATATATAAACAATAACTATTTTTAAACAGCCGCTTGAACAGGGCGAGACCGAATCAACTCTATGACAACCGCTATCTTAAACTTATTGTTGGCAGGCAATCAATTAAAACGCACGGCCCGAACCGGCTGGGTGATGCGAGGGATTCCCAATGCAGAAGATGTTGCCGCACATAGCTATGGTGTCTCATGGACCGCCATGCTGCTTGCCAATCAAATTCAAATCGAGACGGGAGAGTCATTTGACATGGGGCGTTTACTGCAGATGGCATTGATCCACGATATACCGGAAGGGATCACAACCGATATTCCCTCACCCACATGGCGCTTATTACCCAGTGACTTAAAGCCCAAAGTCGAGCGTGGGGCGTTAGAATCTATAGTCAATGGATCAACCCAAGCAGATTTACTAATAGATTTGTGGGAAGAGATGAACGGCAGACAGTCGGCCGAATCGAAATTGGTACACGATGCCGATAAAATTGATATGTATCTGCAAGCTTGGCAGTATGAAAGCCAATTTGGGAACCAGCAGTTAACAGAATTCTGGCAGAAACAACATCAATTTCATTTTAGCCTGTCTCAAGCAATCTACGCAGAAATTCGTTCTTATCGAGATTAAGGGCGTATGCCTTCCCCAGACCTCACAAAATCTCACATCAAAATAGCGGTTAGGTGTTAGCACGTTGTTAGTCCCCTAGCGGTGTATTCGGTTAGAAAACGGGTATAAGTCATGCCTTTAGTACCTGAAGGTTGAGATTTCGTGAAATAATAGCTCTGAACGTTTCTCAAGCTGAACTTTCGGTTTATTTCATGCTATTCTAGGCGGGCACAAGCAGCAGATGTTCGGAATTTAGATATTCCCACACCGTCCCAGAGCAAGCGAGCAAGGAGCCTGTGGAACGAACAACGACGAAACCTGTATGCAGACAGTGGTCCGTCATGTACAAGCAGCACATAGTTCATTATGGCAAATTGGCGTCAAATCAAAAACAGCAGTAACGAAGTAACTTTGGTTAACCAAGCAAAATGGTGTACCGGCTTTTTTAGCAAGCTAAGAGGGTTTATGTTTCGCCGATCGATTGAACCTGAAGAAGGTTTGGTCTTTGTCTACCATCGGGACAATCGGGTAAACACATCGATCCATATGTTTTTTGTCCCGTTTGACTTAGGGGTAATTTGGGTGAATGATGCCGGCTATGTTGTTGACTTTGTATGCGCCAAGCCATGGCGGCCGAAATATGCGCCAAAAGATCCGGCGCGCTACGTGATAGAACTGCATCCAGACAAACTAGAATTGGTGAAAATTGGTGACAAACTCGATTTCTTCGCAAACTAATCAAAATAATAACAATCGCCCACCTATGACACAGCAATTGCCTGAGCCTCTAAAGTCTCATGCCGAATTGCTAGATTCACTCGCGCAGGTTTGGCTAGATTCGGGTGCCGCCCATGTGGCCATTTGGGGGGAAGGCAAAGTATTTGCAAATTGGGCCAACAAGCCAACGTCTATCACCAGCTCTCAACCTACATATACTCAAATTTCAGCTGCAATCCGGGTCGAAGGTAAATTGCTAGCCCATTTATACGTCTTTGGTCAAAACGATCGTATTTCAAAGAAGCGCTTAAAATTAGACGCTGAATTGATTTCTGCAAAAATACAGCTTAAACATGCATTTGCAAATGGGCATAACTCTGCGATGGAGCTGGCTGAAACGGAAGAAACCGCTGATAAAGTCCGCTCATTCCAAGTGATAGCTGAAAAAGCTGAGCGCTCGTTTATGCAGGTACAAAAACAATTTGATGCGTTGGTTTTATTAAGCCAATACGAAGATATTCACCATGGTGAAACAATTGAAGATTGGCTGATATTCTTCCGCAAAACCATGCTTGACCTTATTCCGGCTCAGCATGTATTTACCCTGCACGACCATGGTGATGGGGAGCTGATTCTCGACTGCCATCCCGTCCGGTTTAAAGATGCTGAAGATGTGGTGAACTATCTGCAAGATATGGGTTCTATCAACCATGAATGTTTGTTAGATACCGCGTCTGAACTGTCAGGCATGCCGGAAAGCGTCCGTAACTTACTGTATACCCCTATTTACACGGTTGGGGATCGGTTAATTAGTTTGGGGCTAATCAATCGAAACCTAGGCGGCTTTAGTCCGGGAGACCAGTCATTGGTGAAAATGATTGCGACCCAGGCCCAAAAACAGATCGATCGGGTATTAAATCAGGTTGAAGTTTTAGAAAACAACCGAATCCGCACAGAAATGGAAGTGGCATACGAGGTGCAAAGTCGCTTGTTACCCGACCCACCGCCGTATATTCAAGGGCTAGACATTTTTGCAAAGTCACGGCCGGCGTTAAACGTTGGGGGAGACTTTTACGATTTTCAGGTACGTGAAGACGAGCTGCTTGTTTTTACAGTAGGTGATGTTTCTGGTAAAGGGATGTCATCCGCCTTGATGATGGGGAACACGCGTCAGATCTTAAACAGCAAGGCACGGGATGAGGCGATCAAATCCCCACGAGACTTGTTAACGGCCGGGCTTAAAGACCTATATGAAGAATTTTCTCGGTCACAGATGTTCGCCACCGCATTTGTTGGTTTTTATAACCCAAACACCCAACAGCTTACTTATGCCAATGCGGGGCATTCTCCCATCATGTATTGTTCCTCAGATGGAACCATTCAGCTGTTAGAGGCTGACAGCCCCCCGTTAGGCGTTTTAAGTACCTCGTTGGCTTTAAATCATACCCTTCAGCTTTACCCTGGTGATTGTTTGATGGTAGCAACCGATGGCTTGTCAGAGGCACAAAACACGTTAGACCAGCAGTTTAGCAATGATCGTATTCTGGACATTTTGCGTGCTGGTTATCAAGATGGGGCCGCGCATATCGTTAAGACCCTATTCCGAGAAATCGATATTTTCTCGATGGGCAACCAGCAAACGGACGACCAGACGATGGTCATTCTAAAGGTTGAATAGGGGATATTACTCAGCAGATTGGTTCAGTTTGACAAAAGGATCTGGGTTCTGCGGAAAGATAAGCTGAAAACTGGGCCAATCTGGCGAAAACAGTTGGGGTGCTGAATAGTTTCGAATAGGGTTTGATTCAGCCGGCCTACACTGCTAAACAAACCGTCGCTGCAATATTTTAGTCGTTTGACGGAGCTTCATCACACTCTCTGGTGGATAGTATCCTTTACGCAAGCTCATGTTGGCATAGACGAGCGATCGTCGGCCGATGACGCAACCGGGATTTAGGACAGAGTTACAGCCGGTCTGCGTGTTGTCCCCTAAAATCGCACCAAACTTCGTTAGCCCCGTATCATACTCCCGCCCTTCAATATGTAGTTTAATCGTCGGCCGTTTGCCTGACTCTTTGTCTTTTTCGCTAATGAGGGTCAGATTGCTTAGCTTGGTCCCTGCCCCTAAATTGGTGTTATTACCAAGAATGCTGTCACCTACATAGGCGAAATGGGGTGCATGGCCGTTATTTAAAAAGATGCTGTTTTTCGCTTCGCTGGCGTGCCCTAAAATCGAACCGGGCAGCATGATGACATTTTCTCGTGCAAATGCTCCGTGGCGTACAACGGCTCCTGGCCCTATCCATGCGGGACCCTCAATATAGGCTCCGGGCTCAATGCGGGCTCCTTCGCCAATGAAGATCGGCCGATCACTAATATGAGCACCTGGCATCACTTCGCCTAAAATCACTTGTTTATCGCCTACAAGCCGGCCGATGTGTTCTCCAATCTTTCCAATCGCATCCCATACGTAAGGGCAGTCTTCAAATAACTCTGCTGCAATCGGGTCTGAAAGATCAAAAAAGTCTGAGGGTTTTAACATAAAACGGTCTCCGTCAAATTCAAATTTCCGCCTATTTTCCCCCACTCTCAAAATTCTGTCATATATTGTTAACCAGTTCATTCTTGCGAACATGGCTCCCGCTCGCGTATACAAAATATATTGCCAGTTGACCCCCCATCATCCCTTTGGCATAATCTTAAAGCTTCTTTTAAACAAAATAGGCAAAAGCGAAGATAGAGACAACATTGTAATTCCTCTTTGGCAAGCGATCCTGAGTTGGTGTAAGTCAGGAACAAATGAATGGCAATTATCCCTCTTGAGCTTCCAACTGAATGGCTGAGTGTGTGCTCATACTCAGCGGGGTAAGTTTGGACGGAACTCCCACCGTTATAAGGGAACAGCGGTTAAATATTTATTTTGCTGCTGGTAGAGTGCAGGTCGTTGACCTGAAATCGGGTGGTACCGCGGAGAAAAAACGTCTTCGTCCCAAGTATTTTTAATGCTGGGACGAAGACGTTTTTTTGTTTCAGTATGGTTGGGTTGGTTTTATGATTGTGGTGCTCAAACCTCAATCTTCAATCGAACGAAAATCGTATTTATTCAGCAGTTTGGTCCAGTTTGACAAAAGGATCTGTGTTCTGCGGCAAGCTGAGCTAAAAACTGGCCCAATCTGGCGAAAATTGTTGGGGGTGCTGAATAATTACCGAAAATCGTGGATCGTGAATCACTATGACTGAACTAATTTGCATGACTGACGCCTATTGCCAAACCTTTGAAGCCACCGTTTCTGCGGCTGTTGAAGGAGGCGTGATTTTAGACCGATCCGCCTTTTACCCTGGTGGCGGTGGGCAGCCGTCTGATTTAGGCACATTGACCGCGGGTGACCACGTTTATCAAGTAACAAAAGTCAAAAAGGTAAACGGGCAACCGGTTCACTTTATCGCTGGTGATCTTCCGGCCGCTGGTACACGGGTCATCGGGCAGCTTGATTGGGAGCGCCGATACCAATTAATGCGCACCCATACGGCGATGCACATTTTGTGTGGCACCGTGTTTCGGGATTATGGTGCACAGGTCACCGGCGGCAATATGGATCCGTTAAAAGGGCGCATGGACTTTGAGTTTGAAACGATGCGTCAAGAGCTAGTGGCTGAAATCGAAGCGGCGATCAATGCGGAGATGGCGAAAGACCATGCGATTGTGATAAATGTTCTGCCACGCGAAGAGGCGTTCAGCATTCCAGACCTTATCCGCACCAAAATCAACCTGTTGCCTGAAGGCATAACTGAAATTCGCACGATTGAAATTGTTGGGCTAGATCTTCAGGCGGATGGTGGTACCCATGTTAAAAGCACGGCCGAAGTCGGCCGGATGCGGGTCACCAACTATAAAAGTAAGGGCAAAATCAATAAACGCATCTACCTTGAACTCGAGGCGGCGTAAGCGCGATATGGCAAAACGAAATAAAAAACAGCAGCGCAAAAAAATAAACACGAAAAAACGCAATCTGCAGCGGGCGGCCCGCAAAAACGACCAGCCTTCGGGTGATCAAGGGATTTCCTTGGCTGAGGCGGGTGCAAAAGACATCTACGAGGTCCTCATTTGGAGTGGACAGCTGGCCGATGTAGCAGAATTTGCTGATCCGATTTTTAATCCGGGTGAATGCATTGAAGCGTTCGGCCGTCATTCTGAAGCGCTCGGTTTGGGTAACGCGGAAAGCTTGAGCAAAGAAGAGCTAGATATCAAGCAATCGGACCTGATGATCGCCACGGTTGAAGATGTGCTGACGAAAAAGCATCAGAAAGAAATTGTTCGCCGATTAAAAAGGACGAAGAAGCGGTTTGAGTCAGAAGGCTTGGTTCAGTTTGTCGCTCGGATTCAGATTTTGCTTTCACTGGTTGAGTTCGCTAAAGATTCTCGCGTATGGGGAACCATCGGTTTGGTCAGCTCGCTGGTGATGAAAAATGTACAAGATGTCATGCTGCTTACCACGACGGCGCAAGAGGCGATTGATTCTGAGCAGTTAAAAGGGGCGAATTACGGTGAACTGATTGAGTCACTTGAAAATAATCCCCAGCGAAAAAAGCTAGAAGAGATGGTTGAGAACAACCCGGCCTTGGGCGATTACTATAAAAGTAAGCTTGAAGACGCATGGTCTGAAGGAATGGCGGCCGTTGAGAACGGCGAGCTGGCGCTGATGTTGTTTGATCCGGCCGATTATGAAGCGGTTGATGGCTTTCTAGATGCCGCAAAAGTCACCCCTGACTCTGACGAGCTAGACCATGAAAAAGCGCCGATTTTTATCGACAATGTTTCTAATCTAGTCAATGAAAAGATGAATTCACCTGAATTTCTTCAACGGGTCACCGGCCGACTTGAAGCGATCATCACCACAGAATCGGTCCCGGCCGACTATCTATCGTTTGTATTGGCGTTGCGCGATGCATTTGACCAGCCGAAATGGGTGAAAGAATCGGCCGGATTTGTTTTACTCCGTTCGCTATTTGCTGATTTGAGGGCTGGATAAAATAGGTATGCGATTTGTTTTAAAAACGCAGCCATACGAAAAGCCGATCGCGGCCGGATCGTTTCGGTATGAACAGGATGGCGTTTCGCTAGACATCATTGAGCATTGGTCATTAAACCATGCGCTAGACGGATACAAGTTTTTTCGCGTCGATGTAGATGGGCGAAACTTAAAAACAGATGGCTATTCGACCCTTTACAACGTTGTGCTAAGCCCAGACGGACAGCCAGAGAATGTGAAATTCCGTCACTTTACAACCGCTCCTATCGCGGCTGACAATGGCTTAAAAGTGAAAGGGCAAATCGTATTTGATGATGGTTTGATCTATGTCTCAAGAGAGATTGGCGACATGCGTTACGAAGACGAATTTGCAGAGTCGCTGGGTTTAAGTTTGCCGGTTGCAGCAAGGTGGCTTCAAGAGGTGACTGAGCCGGTCGAAGCCATCTGCGACAAGATGTTGACCTTAAATGATAAAGATCAATTTCAACCGTCGGTGATCAAAGCTCGGCCCGAAGTTTTAGAAACGGCCGAAAATGGTTACCCAACAAAAGTACAGTTTCCAAATGGCACGATCGTAGTTTCGACTCGGCTGACCATCTACCGCTAAAAAGCGCTAAAAAGACTTTTCTTGTTTTTAAAACAAGAAAAGTTTGAAGTAAACAAATGGATTTACAAACGCTCGATACAACTGAATGCTTGCGACTGCTCCAAACTGGCGAAATCAGCTCGGCCGAATTGCTGACCCTGTTTGTCGAGCGGATGAACGCCCATAATCCGGCCGTCAACGCTGTGGTTGATACGAACCTAGATGCGGCGATGGCTCGTGCCAAAGAGGCGGATGCGGCGAGGTCGAAAGGAGAAATCTGGGGACCGCTGCACGGCTTACCGATGACAATCAAGGATACGTTCGAACTGGTTGGTATGCGTACCACGGCCGGGGCGAATAGCTTAAAAGACCATCGGCCGGAAACAAATGCGGCCGCAGCGCAAAAACTCATCGATGCTGGGGCGATCATTTGGGGTAAAACCAATACGCCACCGTACGCGATGGACATCCAAACGTACAACGATATTTACGGTGTCACCAATAATCCATGGGATTTAACCCGCACTCCGGGTGGATCTTCAGGCGGTAGCGCGGCGGCACTGGCGGCTGGGTTTACCACGCTCGAGGTCGGTAGCGATATCGGTGGATCGATACGGACACCGGCCAATTTTTGCGGCGTGTACGGTCACAAACCAACCCATGGCATCGTCTCGCTCCATGGGCAAATTCCTGGCCCTCCTGGAACCAAGTCTCACCCAGATTTAGCCGTGGCTGGTCCGTTGGGCCGTTCGGCCGATGATCTGGCCCTTGCATTAAAATTGATGGCTGGGGCAGAACCGTTGGCCGCAACCGGCTGGAAATTAGAGCTGCCAGAGTCACGCCATAAAAAGCTGTCTGACTTTCGTGTGGCGCTGTGGTTAGATGATGAAGATTGTGCCGTTGAACCTGAAATTGTGGCGATGTTCAACGAGATGGCCGATGCGCTGCGCCAGGCTGGTGCCACGGTGGTTGATGCAAAACCGGCCGGTCATAAAGAAGTGTCATCGATCTACTACTTTTTGCTTTCAGCCATCACCGGCAGCAGCTTTCCAAAAGCGATTTACGACATGTTCGCCAACATGGACGATGATGGTGTCAGCGATTATCTTGCCCAAAACGGATTGCCCGAACTGTACCGTGCCCAAATCAAAGGGCGAACGGCAACCCATCGGCAATGGTTGGGTGCCAACGAGCGTCGGGCCCGTTTGCAGTACCGGTGCAAAGATTTTTTCAACGACTTTGATGTACTGTTGATGCCGGTCACCCCGAATGTGGCGCCGCTGCATGACAATAAAACGATGATCGACGCGCGCAAAATCATGATCAACGGTGAAAGTCGATCGTATGCGGATCAATTTACATGGATCGGGCTTGCGACTGTGGCAGGGCTTCCGGCCACGTCAGCACCCATCGGACAAACGGCCGCAGGCATGCCGGTCAATGTTCAAGTCGTTGGCCCGTATTTAGAAGATTACACCACGCTTGAATTCAGCAAGCTGCTAGCAGATGTGACAGGTGGGTTTAAAGCCCCAACTTTATAAGCTCATGTTATTACTCAGTGATGAAGATGTGCGTGGGCACATCGATATGGCAACCGCCATCCAACAAATGCGAAACGCGTTTGAAGAGCAAGCGGCCGGTACGTTTATCGGCCCAGCGCGCGAGTCGTTAGAAGGGCCGATCGGCAAGCTGGTCTTCGCCAAGGGTGGGGCGGTCGGTCGGCCGCCAGTCGGCAAAAAAGACGTGCACGCCAATATCCTTGGCACCCGCATTTATCCGATTTTTCGGGGTGGCACAGTTGCTGATGACGACCAGATGGTCATCGTTTACAACGCAGATACCGGCAAGTTAAAAGGGATTGTGACCGGCCGGTATATCGCATCTTTACGCACCGGGGCGATTAACGGATTAGCGGCAGACTTAATGGCTCGTAAAGATGCAAAAGTACTCGGTTTAATCGGGGCAGGGTATCAGGCGCGCACCCAAGTTAAAGCGATTATGTCGGTGCGAAATATTGAGAAAATCATCGTCTACTCGAGAACAAAGTCTCGAGCACGGGCGTTAGAACAATATTTAGAACGGCGGTTCGATGCTTCTGTTCATATAGAAGATGATGCTGAAGATGTGGCAGAAGATGCCGACATTCTGATTACAGCAACCAACAGTAAATACCCTGTTTTTGAAGCGGAGGATCTAAAAAAAGGGGTTCACATCAATGCGATTGGACCCAAGTTTGAAGATGCGCATGAGCTGCCGAAAGAAATTCGTCCGCGACTCGATTTAATCGTTACCGATTCATTGGCCCAAATGCGCGGCTATGACCGCCCCTATTTCTTAGGTGACCGGGTCGGTATGATCGGGCTTGAAAAGCTGGTGGTTGGTTCACATCCCGGCCGACGTTCGGCCGATGAGATCACCCTCTTCTCTTCAACCGGGCTAGCCGGTACCGAAGTGGTATTGGCCAATTATTTATTGGAAAAATTTTCCAAGGCAGACACTTAACCTTTCGACAGGAAAGGCTAGGCAAAATCATGATCAAAACAATCATTTCGTGTAAATCATGTTTATCATGTCTAAAAACTATATTTCGAATTATTAGCCCCA
>JAHDEB010000045.1:0-10796 GCA_020629055.1 Chloroflexota bacterium | reverse complement strand
TCGTGTAAATCATGTTTATCATGTCTAAAAACTATATTTCGAATTATTAGCCCCAACTACGAACGAATATGTTCATGGTTGGGATAAATTATGCACGCCAACGGCCGAGGCCTGCTTCGGCCGTACCAAATAAGAATCTGAAATCGTAACGTCGCTTAGCGACACTAGGTCAAAACATGTCATTTAATGAAGTAAGTAACAAAGTCGATTTTGTGAAAATGGAACACAAAATCCTCGAATATTGGAAAACAACCGACGCATTTAACAAACTGCGTCAACTACGCAAAGATGCACCCGAAACATGGTCATTTGTAGACGGCCCGATCACGGCCAATAACCCGATGGGCGTTCACCATGCATGGGGACGCACCTACAAGGACCTGTATAACCGGTACAACGCGATGTTGGGCAAAGAATTGCGCTGGCAGCAAGGGTTCGACTGCCAAGGGCTATGGGTCGAGGTTAACGTTGAAAAAGACCTCGGGTTTAAAAATAAGCGCGACATCGAAGCATATGGGTTGGATAAATTTATCAATCTGTGCAAAATGCGCGTTTTGCAGTTTGCCGGTGTGCAATCACACCAGTCGCAACGCTTAGGCTACTGGATGGATTGGAACGATCTCGACATGCTCGAATTGCTCCGATCAAAACTCGAAGAAGACCCATTTCAAGAGCTAACGGTTGAAGGGCCACAAGGCCCGGTGACCGGAACGGTTGAACAGATTGTCGGTAAGTTAGGGATGCCAGAAATGGGTGGCAGTTATTTCACCTTCTCAGATGAAAATAACTATCAAATCTGGCGCTTCTTAAAATCGTGCGAAGAGCGCGGTTACCTATACTCTGGCACCGACGTTATGCCTTGGTGTGCCCGTTGCGGTACCGGCATCAGCCAGCATGAAATCGTGACAGACGGCTACAAAGACATCTCTCACGAGTCTGTCTATGTCCGCTTCCCACTGCACGGCCGTGAAAAAGAAGCTTTGATCGCTTGGACGACGACCCCTTGGACGTTGACCAGCAATGTGGCGGCCGCCGTTCACCCTGAATTGGACTATGCTCAGGTGAAGGACAACGAAGGTTGGACCTATTACGTGGCCAAAGAAGCGGTTAAGCAAACGATGAAAGGTAAAGCGCGCGATTGGGAAATCGTTGGCGAAGTCAAAGGTAAAGAGCTGATCGGCCTAACCTACGACGGCCCGTTTGATGAGCTTGATATCGTCAAAGAAAAGTTTGCTGAAAAAGATTACACCCATCGGGTGATCAGCTGGAAAGAGGTCAGCGCGACAGAAGGAACCGGAATCGTCCACATCGCCCCTGGCTGTGGTGCCGAGGACTTTGTGTTGGGTAAAGAAAACGAGCTACCGATTTTGGCCCCGCTTGATGACAGTGGGTATTACATGGCCGGATTTGGTGACTTTACCGGTGACTTGGTTCTTGAAGTGGCAGATAAAATCTTTGACAGCTTACGCTCTAAAGATGTTTTCTACCGGAAACAAAAATATACCCACCGTTACCCACACTGCTGGCGCTGTGGTACAGAACTTGTCTATCGTTTGGTCGATGAATGGTTTATCAGCATGGGACACATGCTCGACAAGCCGCGCGAAGAGGTAACGGCCGAAGAGAAAGAGGCCAACCTGCGCTACCAAATCATGGACCGGGTCGACGATGCAACTTGGTATCCATCGTTCGGGTATGACCGCGAGCAAGACTGGTTGCGCAATATGCACGACTGGATGATCAGTAAAAAGCGATATTGGGGATTGGCGCTGCCGATCTGGGTCTTTGAAGATGGCTCTTACCATGTCGTTGGTTCTCGCGAAGAGCTGCAAGAGCTGGCTGTTGAAGGGTGGGATACGTTTGACGGGCATACGCCCCATCGGCCGTATATCGACGCGGTTAAAATCCGTCATCCTGAAAAAGAAGGGCTCATCGGCACCCGCATTAAAGATGTGGGCAATCCGTGGCTCGATGCCGGTATCGTCGCTTTTTCGACTTTGCGACACAGCACTGATCGTGAGTATTGGGAAAAATGGTATCCGGCCGACTGGATTTCCGAATCATTCCCGGGGCAGTTCCGCAACTGGTTCTACTCGTTATTGGCCCAATCAACCGTTTTGGCAGATGAAGGTCCGTTTAAAAACCTGTTCGGGTATAACACCCTGCTGGCTGAAGACGGCCGCGAAATGCACAAATCGTGGGGGAACTCGATTGAGTTCAACGAAGCGGCCGATAAAATGGGCGCAGACACGATGCGCTGGCTGTACGCATCCTGCAAACCGGAAAAGAACCTGCGCTTTGGCTATGGCACCGGTGATGAAACTCGCCGCCGCTTCTTGATTCCGCTGTGGAACGTCTACTCGTTCTTTGTTAGCTATGCTGTCTTAGATGGCTGGAAGCCAACGGCCGAAACCATCGCGACCGCTGATCAGTCACCCAATTCTGGTAACGCGACTTTGGATCTGTGGATTCTAGAGCGAGTTAAAGAAACTACCGTTAACGTACGTGCTTCGCTTGATGTGTATGACGCAGAGAAAGCGACTGAATATCTGGAAGCGTTGGTTGATGATGCCTCAAACTGGTACGTACGCCGCTCTCGTCGTCGGTTCTGGCGCGGTGAAATGGACGCGGACAAAAACGCAGCATACGAAACCCTGTACAAAGTGCTTGTGCAGCTAACCCGTCTGCTTGCACCGTTTATCCCGTTTACGACGGAAGAGATGTATCAAAACTTGGTACGCTCGGTCGATTCCCATTCGCCAGAAAGTGTTCATCATACGCTTTATCCCGACGCACAGGCTGAAGATCTAGATCATGCATTGCTGAACAAAATGCGCTTGGCCATTGTCACCGCCAGCCTTGGGCGTGCGGCCCGCGGTTCGGCCGATATCAAGCTGCGCCAACCGTTGGCAAAAGCGCGTGTAAACGTTGGTTCTCAACAAGAAGAAGCTGACTTACAAGAGCTTGCCGACGTCATTTCAGAAGAGATCAACGTCAAAGAGATCGAGATCGTTTCTGAAGTTGGAGAGTTGGTAAGCTACAAGCTGATGCCAAATAACCGATCATTGGGTCCGAAATTAGGCAAAGCGTTCCCGAAAGTACGCAACGCACTGATGGCCCTTGATCCGGTCGAAAGCGCACGGGTGCTGCAAGCGGGTGGTACGCTCACTGTTCAGGCTGATGGGGACACTTATGAGCTCGACAATGAAGACGTCTTGGTACAGACAGAAGCGGCCGGAGATTTGGCCGTGGCCAGTGACAAAGGGGTAACAGTTGCGCTCGATACCGAGCTGACCCCAGAGTTGACCCAAGAAGGGTATGCGCGTGACCTGATCCGCACGATCAACGATCTGCGTAAAACCTCTGGGTTGGCAGTTGAAGATCGTATCGATCTAGCGATCAACACATCAGGTGATGTGGCCACCGCTGTGGTTAATTTCGGCGACTACATTTCATCCGAAACCCTCGCCGTTAGCCTGGAGTCTGGTGAGCTTTCTGGCTCTACCGGCCAAGAAACGGTGACCGTTGGCGATGTCGAGGCTACAATTGCGCTAAAGAAAGCAGATTAATCTGCGCTAGAGAGAAAGGGCAGAGAGGTCGTGCCACCGAAACGGCCGACCTCTCTGTCACATTAAAACCTGCTTTAGCGACAATACCTTTATGCGTTCAAATTTAATCCACACCAAGCCCCTACTCCCCATATCACTCCTCTTTATCACAATCTTTGCTCTCGCTTCCTCGTTTGCCTTAGCGGATGAGTCAGATACCGCTCCCATCGGCCCAACACCTACGCCAGGTGGCGGTTGGACAGGCGAGATTTTTACGCTGCCTCGGCCGCCTCAAACCCGGTCGATCAATACCGTTTTAGATCTGGGCAACGACGGCTGTACGACGGCCGGTGTTTTGCCTTTAAATTATGACGGGTTTATTGTGGAAGCGGTGGGTGATCAAACGCAAAATATTTCCGGGTTTACCAGTGAGTTAACCGCACCTGCTGACCCCTCTCTTTCTTGTCTTGCTGGCAGCGCCCGGCCGCAAGGGTATCGTTCTGTCTGGTATAAGGTCACGGCACCCGTAGGCGGTATCATGACGGTTGAAACGGTCACCGATCAAGATTATAAGCGGAACTATGATACGGTCATCGCCGTATTTACAGATGCATCTGCTGGTGCTTGTACCGCCCTAACCGAAGTTGCCTGTAATGACGATTATGATGCCTTTTTGTCAAAAGTATCGTTTCGGGCAGTCCCCGAGCAAGAGTACCTTATTGAAGTGGTTGATCGCAATATCGCAGCCAGCGGCCCGGTCCATTTAAATATCGAAGTTTCGATGGCCCCCGATCCAGGTTGGGAAAGTGTCGGAACCGGCATGCCCCATCGGGTCAGCCGACATGCGGTTGTGATGGATGGTTCAATCGCTTATGTCATTGCTGGGCAACGGGACTTGGTGCCTGATATCAAGCGTTTGGGGCAAATGTGGCGCTACGACACGGCCGACGGCAGCTGGACCCAACTGCCCGATATGCCTGCTAACGAGTCGATTGACGGCCGAGGCTATTCTGCAACCGGTGCTGCGCTGGTTAATGATCAGATCCACATGGTTTCCGGTTACGTCGGCAGCGCTGACAGCTATGCGGGTGACCATTGGATATATGATATTCCGTCAAATACTTGGTCGATTACAACCGAGACGCCGCTTGATTGGAATGCGGGTGGCTTGCAAGGGCCAGTTGGCTTTAGCGAACTCACTGAGTATTCAGTCAATGGTGAAGTTGGCTTTTATTTGACCGGAGGGCTTTCAGGGCAACCTTTAGCAACCGATCTAAACAAAGTACGACCTTCGGCCGAAGTCCGACGCTATGTCGACATTAACGGGACCAAATCGTGGGTAACTGCCCCTGACATGCAGGTGGCGCGCTATGCACATACGGCCGCCCGTATCGGCACCAGTAACTGTGTGGCGGGTGGATTAACCACAGATGGGACGAGTGATCAAATTGTGCAGGTTGTTGAATGCTATAACCGATTTGGTACCGGCACGTGGGACACAATCGCCCCCTTAAACACCGCCCGCTTTTATGCAGGCAGTGCCGTTGGCCCAGATGGGACATGGTACGTTTACGGCGGCCGAGACGTAAACCAAAACTATGTTGCTACGATCGAGGCGATTAATATCAATGAACCCAATGCTGAATGGGAAACGTTAGACGTCAGCTTTAATATCGCCAACCCGTCATTTGCTTGGTTACGGGGTGATTTTGTCGATGACCGTCTCTTCTTGTTTGGGGGTGACATTCCAGATTCATTACCCACCGGTGTCGTTCAGAATCATGATTTTGCACATATTTCTCGCAACCCGGTTGTGGGCGCAAATCAACTGTTCTTCCCATTTATTTCGCGGCCGGCTGCAAGTATTGCAACAACCCCGTTGGGCGCCCCAGAGGTTTTCATCGGGTCACACGTCACAGAAAACTTTGATGGACCGGGAGACGCTTACGATATTTATCAGTTTAACCCGACTGAAACTGTCAGCGTGATGTTTGACCTAGCTGTACCGGCTCACTCTGATTACGATTTGTTGCTTTACGATGGAAATAAAAACTTGGTCCGTGTCGGCAATAACCCCGGTCGATTGGGTGAATGGCTGATGGTCGAAAATTTACCGGCCGGAAACTATTATCTGATTGTGGCTCGGGTCGCACTGCCACCTTCGCTTCCTCCAACTGAAACCGACTATCAACTGTTTGTTTCACACCATACCCGTTAAATTCTATGTCTTTGCGCATTTTACATTTTGCTGACGCACATATTGATATGGTCACCTCTGGCCGTATCGATCCAGAATCCGGTTTGCCCGTTCGCGTCACCGACTTTTTGCACGCCTTAGATCAGATCGTCGATCGTGCCATTGCAGAAGAGGTTGATCTGGTTGTATTTGCCGGTGATGCTTATAAAGACCGCAATCCGCAGCCAACCTATCAGCGGGAGTGGGGCAAGCGCATCATGCGCCTTTCGGCCGCCAAAATTCCGACCGTTTTGCTGGTCGGCAATCATGATGTGGCTCGTGGCAGCGGCCGAGCGCATACGCTGCATGAATTTAAAACGTTAGACGTTCCCCATGTCTTTGTGGGTGACACGTTCGCGTTACTTGGCCCCGATGAACTGGGTATTCCGGCCCAAGTCATCACCGTTCCGTGGGTGTCACGGAGCGCTTTGATGACGCTACAAGAGTCGGCCGGAAAAAGCGTGATCGAAATTTATGCAGAGCTTGAGGGAATCATCGCTAGTGCGGTTCAAAAATTAATCGAAGCCGCTGATCCTAAGCTCCCCCTCATTTTAACGGCACATGCAACCGTTTATGGGGCTAAATTTGGCAGCGAGAAAATGGTGATGCTAGGGCATGATCTTGTTTTAAGCCAAGGCATTGTGCGGGATAAAAAGCTCGACTATGTCGCGTTGGGCCACATCCACAAGCATCAAGAGCTAAACGGTGGAGATCATCCTCCAGTTGTGTATTCCGGCTCGATCGAGCGGATTGACTTTGGTGAGGCGCGTGAAGACAAGGGATATGTGCTGGCTACGATTGATCACAAAAAGAAAAAAACAGATTGGGAGTTTATGCCGCTTAAAACACGCCGATTTGTATCTCCACCGGTCATTACTCCATCAAGCTCGGAGACTTTTATGCAAGACATCATGGAGGCGCTCCCGGCCGCCAAGACGTTACCAAACGCCGTTTGCCGAATTCAGCTCTCTTATCCACGCGATTGGGAGCCATTGTTGGATGAGGCTCAAATTGCTCAGCATTTTGTAAAAGCGCACAGCTTTCAATTGGTCAAACATACAGATCGGGGCAAACGGTCTAGATTGGGGGAAACTGTAGAAGTCGAAGAAATGACACCGCTGGAGCTATTGGATACCTATTGGTCAACCATGAACTTAGAGAGCGATGAAGCTGAAATCCTGCAGAATATGGCGAAAGAAATTTTTGCGGGTATGCAGGAAGAGTAGACAGAATCCCCAATTCGATTTCAGCATATAAAAGCGAAAAAGGGCCAGTGTTCAAAACACTGGCCCTTTTTCTATGAATGGATGCCAACCGTGTAAAGCCTATTATAACCGACTTTGAAGAAAATTTCAGCCCTAATTTTTAGCAATTTGGGACGAATCTGAAAATTGGTCCAAATTCGGTTGATATAAACCTTAAATTTTAAGGTTTATAGCTGATTTTTGAACCCAAATTCGTATTTTTTGAAAAGAACTTATCAGTTAAGAAAAAACCTCTGGCTTAAGGACCGCAATAAATGGCAGGTTCCGATAAAGCTGGGCGAAGTCTAAGCCATAGCCGACGACAAATTCATCTGGCACTTCGAAGCCTAAATAGTCGATAGGGATCTCAACTTTGTGTCGTACCGGCTTGCTAAGCAGTGAGCAGATTTTCAATGACTTCGGTTTGCGAGCTTTTAAATTCTCTAACAAATAGGAGAGTGTCAGGCCGGTGTCGATAATATCTTCAACAATTAAGACATCCCAGCCTTCGATTGATGATTTGAGGTCTAGGGCGATTTGAACTGCACCGCTGCTCGTTGTGCTATCACCGTAGCTAGAAACCGCCATAAAATCGATAACGTGTGGTGCTTTGCATGCACGGCTAAGGTCGCTCATAAACATATAGCCACCTTTTAGAATGCATAGGAACAATAGGTTGTCCGAGTCACCATAATCAGTATCAATCATTTGTGCCAGTTCGTTGATTCTGGCTTGCATTTTTTCCTCATCAATTAAAACATAATCGATATCGGCGTAAAGATCTTTCATAATGTATTTGAGTCGCTACTTCTTAAATGTAATTTTGGACTAGTGTTTGACCAAACACTAGCGATTGCGTGGGGGTTTTACAGCGTGACATTGACGACAGCGGGCTTCGTACACTTCGGCCGCGCCGACCATAACCACGGGGTCGTCCCATGCGGCCGGTTCATCATTAATCAATCGTTGGGTGCGGCTTGCTTCTTCGCCACAAACAACACAAATAGCACGTAATTTATCAACAACTTCAGCACTTGCTAAAATAATCGGCATCGGGCCAAACGGTTCGCCACGAAAATCCATATCTAGACCGGCGCAGAGTACTCGGTAGCCACGATTGGCTAATTCTTGAACGATATCAACAATTTCCCAGTCGAAAAACTGAACTTCGTCAACTGCAACCACATCTACGTTGTCTGCAAGGTTGGTTAAAATATCTGCGGCCGTTGGAACCGGGATCGCATCTGTATATGATCCAGAGTGCGAGGTGACTTGTTCCGCATGATAGCGATTATCTATCGCCGGTTTAAACACCTGCACAGTTTGTTTCGCAATCGTAGCTCGGCGAATTCTACGAATAAGTTCTTCTGTTTTTCCGCTGAACATGCTGCCGCATATCAGTTCAATTCTCCCCTTACTTTCCATGGGGGTCCTCCATTTAAATTATAATCACCAAAAATGAGTCTAATCTGTTGAACAGATACCCTAAAAATAAAAAAAGCAGACACGTTACCGTATCTGCTTTTTGAGTTTATCTGATTAGGCTTTCAAAGCTTAGTCTACTTGCTACTCAATTAAACCTTGAGCGCGAAGATAGCGTTTGATACCGATAACAGCCTGTTGCCCAACGCTTTGTAGCTCGAGCAGTGCGTCTTCGCCACCTTCTTCATAAAGGGCGAGTACTGCACCAACAGTTGTTAGGTCAGCTTTCAAAAGGGCGTTTTCGCCACGGGTGCCAAGTTCGAAAACGTCAACTGTTGCGTTACGAGGATCTGCTTTGTCCTCTTCTTCTTCAACTGCCACGTTTTCCGCTTCAATTTCTGTACGACGTTGTAAACGGCGCATGAAGCGATCAACTTGTCCTTCCGTGTCGATTAAGCGAGCTTCACCTGTGTAAAACGGATGTGTGCCTGACCAGATATCAACAACAACTTTTGGTTGTGTTGCACCGATGGTCATAACAACTTCACCGTCACAGATAACTTCTGCTTCTGGATACCATTGTGGATGAATACCTTCTTTCATTAGTCGGCCGCCCCAGGAACAGCAACAGGGGTTACAGAAACCCGTTTGCGTCCTTTACGAATGTCAAAAGTAACGATGCCTTCGATGAGTGCAAAAATCGTGTGATCTTTGCCCAATCCAACGTTTTCACCAGGAATGAAACGTGTTCCGCGCTGACGCAGAATAATGTTTCCTGGGATTACGCTCTCGCCACCAAATTTTTTGAAACCAAGCCGCTTAGAATTACTATCGCGGCCGTTGCTTGTTGAGCCACCACCTTTCTTATGTGACATGTTATTTACTCCTATCTAAATTAACTGACTCTACAGTTCAGTTAATTTAATACTCTAGCCTGCGATAATTTCATCGATGCGTAAACGGGTATAGTTTTGACGATGACCTTGCCGACGACGATAACGTTTCTTTGGTTTGTATTTCCAAACGAAAATTTTCTTGCCTTTAAATTGGTCTACTACCGTAGCTTTGACAGAAACACCACTTACAGTCGGTTGGCCGATTTTTACATCGTCGCCATTTACGAGCATCAGAACGTTTTTTAGTTCGATCTGGTCTCCGACTTCGTGAGCTAGTTTCTCAACTGGGAAACTAGAGCCCTCTTCGGCGCGGTATTGCCGTCCGCCACATTCTACAATTGCGTACATATTTTTCTCCAAAAAAGAACCGACCTACGCGATGCGATTGCTGTGCGACGGGTCGGTTTATTTTAAGTAATATAACCGGTGGTGCGGATCACCAGCTATTAGGCCCAAAATTATACAAATTATCGAGATGTGGGTCAATTCAATATTACAATTGTCTCAACAGGATCATCGTATGCGGATAAGATTGTTTTGAGATAATGTCCGCTACCCTTTTATTTGCATTATTTTGACCTATAATGAAGGGGCTTTTAGTTATGCGATTGCAGCATAAAAAGCATTTCTATTCATAATCATATTCAACAGCGGTAAACACGAACCATTCCGGTCGTCGCTCATCATCGAATTCGGAGTATTTATGAGACTTGGCAAAGATATTATTGGAAAATGGATTGTTACAACGAATGAAGGTCGCCAAATGGGCAAAGTTAAAGATTTGCTTCTTGACCCCAGCCTGTCTCAGCTGAACGGCATTTTTGTTGCTCGTGAAGGGATGTTTCGTCGAAAAACCGTTTATATTCCTCGCGAATATGTTGTGGTTTATGGGGTTGATGCTGTTTTAATCGAATCAGAAAGTTCGGTTGTTGATAGTCGATCTCATCCGATAGATGGTTGGGTGCGGCTAACAGAGATTATCGGCCGACCCATTGATACGCCAGGTGGTACCAAGCTTGCTACATTGGGCGATATGATTTTGAACGCAGAAGGGCAAATTACCGGTTTTTCACTGGCGAAAGTATCTGTCACCGGCCCAATTGCGGATAACCGTGCGATTGCACGGCCGGCAATTATCGACACAGGCAATGAAGACGGTACCATGACGATCGACTTGTCGATGGCAGAATCATTGGGAATGCCAACTGAAACGACCACCTTTATGCATGCGATTGATCGTGATGAAGAAGCGGCTGTTGAGACCGAATCTGTCTTTGAAGATGCTGTTGAAGAAAAGAGTCCCGCGAGCGAATTAGATTTGGCTGAAGAATTATCTCCGGCTGAAGAGCTTGCTGAAATTGAAGCTGAAGTGGCTGATGGTTTAATAGAGCCACCTGAAAGCTTGGAATCGGCCGAATAGAATATTAAATAGATAAAATTTGTTCAAACA
>JAHDEB010000288.1 GCA_020629055.1 Chloroflexota bacterium | reverse complement strand
TTTAGTTATCGTCTAAAAACGGCCGATTAGGAACATAGTCCCTAATCGGCCGTTTTTTGTTTTGGCTAAAAGTCGCCTGCTTTACAAATGCGGGACAAAGGTCATCTGTTAACGTTTCGGATAAAAAAGGTACTATTCCGCTTAAGTTTTGTTAAAGGACATTGCTTTGGAAATGGTTGATACTCAACGATGACCCTATCTGTTGAAAAACTATCCTAAAGCACACCCTGATTCTAAACTTATATTATTCAAATTAATATGATGAACTTATGCAATTTGGGTTCGAAGAACTTTTGATTCTTGGTCCCAAAAATAGTGGAACTATGCGATTTTTTAACTTCTGTGTTCGTATGCCAAAATTAGATATTAACGAGCAAGGTCAAGCCTTGTCTGAGTATTCATTCCTTGCCTCCTTTCTTGCTGGTGCAATGATTTTTTCACTGGTAATTTTTACAAATCAAGTGAACGATTACTTTGAAGAAAAAACGGCCGAGCTTCAAGGAAAGCAAATCACGATCGATTCTGGCGATGGTTCAGATGACTGCCTAGTCGCCTCTGGAAATGGCAATAATGGCCATGGGAACAATAGCGATGGGGTTGACAGTAGCAATCCCGGTCAAGGAAAAGGCGGCCCGAATGGGGGAGAAGATGCATCT
Source organism: Chloroflexota bacterium (assembly GCA_020629055.1). Taxonomy (GTDB): domain Bacteria; phylum Chloroflexota; class Anaerolineae; order Promineifilales; family Promineifilaceae; genus WTJY01. Next base: position 5,674 of record JAHDEB010000288.1, on the reverse strand, counting down.
GGCGATGTAGATGATGAGAATAAAAACAGTCAGAATTCCGACGCTGGAAGTACAGATTGTGACGAAGAAAGTAATGGAAATGGCAACAATGGAAATGGCAACAATGGCCATGGCAATAACGATGATGGCGTTGACAGCAGCAACCCCGGCCAAGGCGATGGTGGCCCAAATGGGGAAGAAGACCCATCTGGCGATATAGATGATGAAGGCGGGAACGGAAACGGCAACGGAAAAGGCAATGGCAATGGCAATGGCAATGGCAAGAAACAAAACACAGAAGAGCCAAGTTTGCTATGATCGAAATGCAAAAGCGAAAATCTACCTGTTCTGAGAACGCTTATTTAGAAGCTAAGGGTGAAGGTCTATTTGAATATGCGCTCATTCTGTCTTTTGTTGTTGTCATTGGCCTTTCAATCACATCAATACTCAATGGTGCATTAGAATATACTTTTCTGTCTTTTATTATTGATCGGCAAAACAAAACCCCCGAGTTACAAGTAACTGGAGGGCAATTTAACAACCCGATAGAAGGCACAGATCCACTAAATCAACCACCTGTCACCTCATTCACTACCGATCCAGATCCCCCACTTGTCACTTCTGGTCAATCGATTACATTCATCAGCAACTCTTATGATCCAGATGATGGAGATTCGATTGTCTCCCATTCTTGGGACATTTATGGGGATGGTAGTTTGATTAAAACGGGACAGCAGGTCACCCATGAATATGTCACTTCAGATCCAAATGCGATTTGGGAACCACGACTGACCGTTACAGACAATCATGGAGAAGTTGCTTCTCAATCTTTTTCAGTAGGCGCTTATACGACAACGCCACCTAATTTGCCTCCAGTTGTCGTCATAGAGGTCTCACCAACAACCGGACCAGCACCATTAACAGTCACATTTACAAGCAATTCGTATGATCCAGATGGGACGGTTGAACGGCACCAATGGGACTTTGGCGAAAACACTCAAATCAAGGATGGGTGGACTGAAGAACGTGTCTATTCTGCTCCTGGAGAGTATGAAGCTGAATTGACGATTACCGACAATGGCGGCCGAAAGGCGAAATCATATCGAATCTTTATCACTGTAGAAGAACCGCCAGAGCCAAATGTTCCCCCAACAGCGAGCATTCGTTCAAGCGTAACTTCCGGCTTGACCGGTTCATCGGTCGATTTTATTACAGACTCATTTGATGATGAAGATGGATCTGTTGAATATTATGAATGGGACTTTGGCGACGGTAGCGAGACAGTAGGGCCACACATTGTAAGCGGTGGTATACCGATTGTTCCCCATACTTATCAGGCGGCTGGGGAATATACCGCCAGCATTACGGTAACTGATAATGATGGTGCTTCAACCGTCAAAACTCTACAAGTATCAATTACGACAAGGGCGTGTAATAACACAACGATTAGGCGTCAAATTTGGAACGGAATTACCGGATCCAAACTATCCAATCTGACTAGCTTGTCAACTTATCCGCTGCAGCCAGATGTCACTGAAACCTTAACATCTCTGCAAGAACCAGCTGGTGCATCGGGTGACAATTACGGTGCTCGTTATCTAGGGTATATTTTACCAGCCCAGACAGGCCCTTATACGTTTTACATCGCATCAGATGATCAAAGTGATCTATATTTGTCAACTGATGATTCACCAAACAACAAAACTCGAATCGCATATGTCAACAGTTGGGTTCCTAACCAAGATTGGGTCCGCGAGTCGAATCAGAAATCGGCCGTCATCAACTTGGTGGCAGGTCAGAAATACTATTTCGAAGCGATTCACAAAGAAGGCGGTGGCGGTGATCATATGGCCGTAGCCTGGATTGAACCTGGCCAATCTTACCCACCAAACATAATCACAGAAGATTACTTATGTTTCGATGAATCATTAATTCCACCACCACCACCACCCACACCAACGCCGGTTCCCACACCAACACCGGTGATCCAACCAGGTGACTGTAACTACCAGGCGGAAGATGCGATCTTAAGTGGGCCATCGGTCAAGAACAATCACAGCGGGTATGAAGGCAGTGGGTTCGCAGATTACCCGAACAAAGAAGGCTCTACTGTATTTATCGAGTGGAACGTCACTGTGCCATCGGCCGGGTTATACAATCTCGATTTCCGATATGCATTAAATAAAGGTGACCGACCACTTCAACTATCGACCAATGGGACCATAATCGACGGGAATATGTCATTCCCGAGTACCGGAGCTTGGTCCAGCTGGGGCAAACAATCCCGACTGGTTTACTTGAATGATGGTAACAATACGGTCCGGTTAACAGCGAGTAGTAGTGCGGGGGCCAATTATGATTGCTTGGCCGTCTACCCTTAAGATGTAGGTTTGTAGTTTGGGTCCAATTGTTGAACGGCCCATTCTGCATGGCTACGGACCAGTTCATTATCACTATTTAGCAGGCGGGCGAGGCTCGGAAGCAGTTCCGGCCGCCCGCTATTGCCAGCGGCTATTGCAACATTACGCAATAGCCGCTCGTGTTTTATCCGCTTTATCGGGCTATTTGCATATGTTTTTGCAAACTGTTCGGGATCTAGTTGTAGCAATGTTTCAAGGTAAGGGGCAGCATACGTTTCGTATCCCGGCCGAAAAGCATGTTCAACGGTCTCTTGTTCGAAACGATTAAAAGGACAAACCTCTTGACAAATATCACAGCCATAAATCCAATTGCCCATTTGTGGGCGAAATTCGGCCGGGATCTCCCCTTTTAGCTCGATCGATAGATAAGAAATACAGCGACGCGCATCTAAAACATAAGGCTCGATGAAGGCATCGGTCGGGCATACGTCTAAACAGCGGGTGCAGCTACCGCAAGATGGCATCTCTGCTTTTGGGAGAAAATAAGTTGGCGGCAATTTTGCAGTGATCAGAATCTCGCCTAAAAAGAACCACGAGCCGAAGCCCGGCCGGATCAACATCGTATTTTTGCCTGTAAAACCCAGTCCGGCCGACTCCGCATGATCACGCTCTAAAATCGCCCCTGTATCGACATAGACCCTATGCCCCACATCTTCTTCCCCAGATTGAACAACTGTTTTTAGCCAGCCCGCCAGCTCCTCAAGGCGTGGTGTCATCACATCATGGTAGTCTACCCCCCACGCATAATTAGAAATTCGACCACGAAGTGGGTCCTCTGCAACTTTTTTTGGTAACCGTAACGTAAAGTAGTCCAGCCCCACGCAAATAATTGATTCAACATTTGGTAGAATAACATTTGGGTCCTGACGCCGAATAATACGGTCCGGTCGAGCCAGATAACCCATTTTGCCATACATCTCTTTATCAACCCAATTTAAGTAAGCGCCTAAACGCTGCGCCGGTTTGGCCGGGATAACACCCAACATGCCAAATCCAAGCTGTGCCGCCTTATTTTTAAGTTGCGCAACAATGTCATTTTGTTGATTCATGTGGCTATTGTCCCAGAAAGTTCCCCTGTTAAAAAATTTAGTTATAGATAAAATCAGTCTTAAGTTTATTCAGCTATATTAAACACAATAAACCATATTGAAAAAACTGATATAAGGATTTATTTCATGGAAGAAACATTCCCTATTCTCGCTGTAGTTATCATTGTTATTTGTATCATCGGTCTTTGGTTCGGCGCCAATTGGGTCGTTGACAGCGCCACACGGATCGCCCGTCAAATCGGTATGTCAGACCTCGTTATCGGTCTAACAGTCGTCGCTATCGGCACCTCCGCCCCTGAATTTGCAGTTACCATTAGTTCCGCACTTAGTGGCCAATCGGATATCTCTGTTGGTAATGTAATCGGCTCCAACATTTTCAACCTTGGTTTTATTCTGGGTGGTCTCGCACTGTTTGCAGGTATCCCAGTGACCCGAAAAATGGTCCGCCGAGATGGTGCGATGCTCATTGGTACCACAATTTTGTTGCTAATCTTCCTGCTCGACCTCACTTTGGCTCGTTCAGAAGGGCTCATTCTTCTCGCAGTGCTCCTCGCTTATATGGGATACTTGCTCTATAAACGTGAAGAGGCTCATGAAGAGCTAAACGATGAACCGTTTCGCTGGACAGACGTCCCTTTATTTTTAGCCGGTATTATCGTCGTTGTCGCTTCGGGCCATTACTTCGTCGAAGAAGCTTCTGTCGTTGCCCGATTCTTCGGCATGTCTGAATGGGTCATTGGTGTAACAATTGTCGCGTTTGGTACATCGGCACCAGAAATCGCCACATCGGGCATTGCGCTTAGGCGTGGTCAAGCGGGCATGTCGGCCGGCAATTTGATCGGATCAGACCTTTTTAATCTGCTAGGTGTTTTAGGTGTTGCGACCCTCCTTGCTCCAGGTGGCAACCTGATCGTCGATCGCTCGGCCCAAGAAAGCACATACACCCTTATCCTGTTTGTCTGTATCGTTGTTTGGACGATGTGGAGTGATTGGCGAATCGCTCGTTGGCAAGGTGGCCTACTCGTTTTACTCGGTGTTATTCGCTGGACGATGGACTTTAATGAAATATCGATCGTTGACATCATCTCAAACCTATTTTAATCACCCATGCATCTTGCAAATTTAGTGAAACCACAATCAAGACACCAAAACTTCCAAGGTTCCACTTTTTAGATGCTTTAACCCTTAGGTTGCTACAAATTACATGCTGCCAGTTGCTGATTTCGCAATTATTACCGCCTGCATCTTTGGCCTCTATTTTGGTGCGAAATGGATCGTAGCGGCAGCGGTCGGCATTGCCCGAGATTTTGGCTTGTCAGACCTCGTCATCGGGCTCACCATTGTTGCAATCGGCACCTCAACGCCGGAGTTTGCCGTCACAGTCAGCTCTGCTTTAAGACAAGAAATCGACATCGCCATCGGTAACGTGATCGGATCAAACATGATCAATGTCGGATTTATTTTGGGTGGCGTCGCCTTTTTGGGGGCGGTCCCCGTGGTGCAAAAACTTGCCCGTCGGGATGGGGCTGTCCTGATCGGTAGCACTATCTTGCTCGTCTTTTTCTTTTTTGACGGCTGGTTTGCATGGTGGGAGGCTGGCATTTTGCTAGCGATCTTGGTTTTCTACATCTCTGCGCTTATCGCCACCCAAGATGTGACCCGCCCACTGCCGCCGCTTGTGCATACACAGTTGGGTGATATTCCTTGGTTTTTTATCGGGTCTGCTCTCGTCGTTGCATGCTCCAATTTATTTGTCGCCTCCGCCACCAATGTTGCCGGCTATTTTGGTTGGACCACATGGATGGTCGGTGTCACCATTGTGGCATTGGGTACTTCCTTGCCGGAAATCATGACATCTAGCATCGCGGTGGGCAACGGCCGGCCGGGTATCTCCGTTGGCAACTTGATCGGCAGCAATTTATTTAATTTGTTAGGGGTGATGGGGCTTGCAGGGGTGCTTTCAGTAGGTGGTGGTATGACCCTCTCTCAAATACTCATAGAGAGCAGTTGGACCCTGCTATTGCTGATGTTAACCGTTTTATGGATGATGAGGTCCGATTGGGAGATTTCGAAAACCGAGGGTGCTATTTTATTTCTTCTGGCTCTGGCAAGCTGGATTTTCAACTTTAGCGACCAAACACTTATCGGCTTATTCTAAAATGAGCGTAATTGTTCAGCACCCCAACTATTTTCGCCAGATTGGCCCAGTTTTTAGCTTATCTTTCC
>JAHDEB010000287.1:4432-6330 GCA_020629055.1 Chloroflexota bacterium | reverse complement strand
GATGTTTACTGGCGCGCGCTGTGGCTTTTTCACCTGCATCTTCTTCGTTTAGGATTAAAACATCCCGTTCAAATTCCGGTGAAAATTCGACCGTTGTGATCGTTTGGGCGGCGTCCAGCGTCATGCTGATGCTACCGTTCATCGGGATACGCAGTTCGTCGTCGGCGTTCCCCCAATATTTTACAAATGCGATATTTGATCCTGCTTTTGCGGTTGATTTCATAAATAGGGTTGCAAGATGCAGGTTGCAAGATGCAAACGCCGTGGTGTTGCTTGTCTTGTCCTGCGTATCTTGCCTGTAAAAGTTAGTCTAAATTGGTAAAAGGTGGCCTACGGTTCAATTGCATCCTGCATCCTGCTTGGCGTGCGAAGCTAAGCCTGCATCATGCTTTTCCATATTCTGTCAAGAAGTGAATACTCGTTTCAATGCCCCGGTAAAAATTGGGAAGATGGAAGTTCTCGTTAGGGGAGTGGAGTGCGTCTGTTGGCAGACCAAAGCCCATGAGGACCGTTTCTAATCCCAAATGTTCTTGGAACTCAGCTACAACCGGGATTGAACCACCTTCACGCATAAAGACCGGCTCTTTGCCAAATCCGGCCGTGTACGCCTTTTTCGCCGCCTTCATCGGTGGAATCGAATAGTCGGTGATGCTAGGGATCGAGCCGTGGGTGTCGTCACCAAATTTAATTGTTACGGTGTCTGGCGCCATGCTTAAAACATGATCCCGAAACTGCTTTTTGATTTTTTCAGGGTCTTGGTCCGGCACCAAGCGCATGCTGACTTTGCAATGTACGGTCGATGGCAAGACGGTTTTACCACCTTCTCCCGTGTACCCACCGATGATGCCGTGCACATCGAGCGTCGGCCGGGCACCGAGCCGTTCGACCAAAGTATAATCACTCTCACCCCACACCCGGCTAGCACCCGTGTGCGCCAGCCAGCCCGCCTCATCAAACGGCAGTTGGGCCAACAGCGCACGCTCCTCGGCCGAAAGCTCACGCACGTCATCGTAAAAGCCGGGAATCAACACGTTACCGTCTAAATCTTTTAACCCAGCAATGATGTGACCCAGCACGTTCAGCGGATTGTCGATGCCACCCCCGAACATACCTGAGTGAAGGTCAATCGATGGGCCGGTCACGTCGATATAATCGTAGTAAATGCCTCGTAACCCATAGGTGATGCTGGGCTGATCGGCCGACAAAATGCCGGTGTCGCTCACCAAAGCGACGTCCGCTTTGAGTAGCTCTTTGTTTTTCGGCAAGAAATCAGACAAGGTCCGGCCGCCGCTTTCTTCTTCCCCTTCGCAAATAAATTTCACATTGACCGGCAGTTTCCCTTCCGTTCTAAGCAGTGCTTCAACCGCTTTCACATGGATAAACGTTTGCCCTTTATCATCGCTCGAGCCACGGGCGTACAGATTGTTGTCCCGCACTTCCGGCTCAAATGGCGGGCTGTCCCACAACTCTAGTGGATCGGGCGGTTGCACGTCGAAGTGGCCATAGATCAAAACCGTTGGTTTATCTTCACCGGCGTGTAACCAATCAGCATACACCAATGGATGCAGGTCAAATGGGGATTCGATCAGCTGAATATTTTCGAGCCCGGCCGTCTTCATTGAATCAACCAGCCAATCGGCCGCTTTTTGGACTTCTGGCTTGTAAGCCATGTCTGTGCTAATGCTGGGGATCCGAAGCCAGTCGATCAATTCGTCTAAATGTTTTTGTTTATTTTCGCGTGCGTAATCTATCGAGTTCATAATTTTTCAAGAGGAGAGATGAGAAATGAGAGAAAAGAGTAGAGAGGAAAGCGTGATGCGTATTGCGTGAAACCTTGATAATGAATAGCCAATGGTGAACAAGTTGACACGATTGCTACCTGCAACTTGCAACTTGCA
>JAHDEB010000287.1:0-4332 GCA_020629055.1 Chloroflexota bacterium | reverse complement strand
AATAGCCAATGGTGAACAAGTTGACACGATTGCTACCTGCAACTTGCAACTTGCAACCCGCAACCGGTACAATTCGGCCAATTATACATGAGCGAATCAACCACCACACCAAATCAACCCACCGATATACCGGGTCTAATCGAAAGTATACTTTTCGTAGCCAGTGGCCCAGTGCCGATTACTCGCTTGGCTCGTACGCTGCAAATCACCAACAGCGTGGTTCGCAAAGGGCTAAAAACACTCGATGAGCTGTACGCCGGCCGCGGTTTGCGTCTGCTACGCATCGACAATACCGTTCAGTTAACCACGGCACCGGAAAACAGTGAAACGGTCGAAACCTTTTTGGGGATCGAAGTCTTGCCATCCCGCCTAAGCCAAGCAGCACTTGAGGTCTTGAGCATTATCGCGTACATGCAGCCGGTTACTCGGCCGCAGATCGATGAAGTTCGCGGTGTAAACTCAGACGGTGCACTAAGAACGCTTTTGAGCCGTGGCTTGTTAGAAGAAGTTGGCCGGTTAGAGGGTCCTGGTCGGCCGATTTTATACGGCACCTCCCCCGAGTTTATGCAATACTTCGGCCTTGGGGATCTGACCGAACTGCCCGCCCTGCCAGAGAATATAAATCCTGATGCAGAGGAAGCAAGCGCAGAGCCACCTGAAGAACCAAACGAAGGAGAAGTAGAAAGTGATAAGTTAGAAGTAGAGAGTGAACAGTAAGCGGCAAATTTTGCGCTACTGAATCACTTAAAACCTCACACTTTGTACTTCAAACTAACTATGTACCTTGGAAACTGGGAAAAAATGTTCGAAACCTTCGTCATGCAGACATTGACGGAAGCAGATGCGGCCCATGATATCGCTCATATTAAACGTGTCGTCGCCAATACGAAGAAATTGGCGCAGGGTGAAGGGGCCAGCCTGACCGTTGCGGTGCCGGCCGCATGGCTGCATGACTGCGTCGTCGTCAACAAGAGTTCCCCTGACCGAAGCAAAGCATCAAAAATGGCGGCTGATAAAGCGGGTGAGTTTTTACGCCAAGAAGGATTCCCACGCGCCTTTATTCCGGTCATTGAACATGCGATTGAAGCCCATAGCTACAGCGCCAACGTCACGCCAGAAACGATGGAAGCCAAAGTTGTCCAAGATGCGGATCGTTTAGATTCAATCGGAGCCATCGGTATCGCCCGCTGTTTGCTCACCGGTACCAGCTTTGGGGCAAGTTTGTACGATCCGGCCGACCCATGGGCGGAAAACAGGGAGTTAGATGACAAAGCCTATTCTGTTGATCATTTTCCGGTAAAGCTGTTTAAGTTAGCAGACATGATGCAAACTGCGGCCGGGAAACGTGAAGCGATCAAACGCACTGAGTTTATGCAATCTTGGTTAGATCAATTGCGCACAGAAATCTAAGTAAAGAGCCACTGTAGGACGTTGGGACTATACAGGTCCATTCCAAATTTGTATACTGATCCCCCTATGCTCCACAAGGTGATTAAATGTCACGTTGAACCCTGTTTCAGCGTCAAAAGGGTTAATTCTACCAGCCTAGTGGACCGTTTCACTGAGTATCTTTTTCCAAGTGTGGCGTCATTTTTCTGTGTGCTCGGCTGTTCAAGCGGCCGGTGATTTCTCTATTTTGCTCAAAATTTACCTTGTTTTTAATGACATATACCTAAAACAACGGTACCAAGGTAATGTAATTTACTTTCTTGATTCAAAAAAGAGCTATCGTTCATCTACACAATAAATAGCCATCAACCGCACCAATGCTCCATCCAACTTCTTTTACCTAGACGTTGTTCGCATCTGGCCAAACCGATCGTGTTTTCAAAGTTCGCAACTAAAATCCAGTTGCATTGAACAACCAAGGAAACACGAAGGTTCAACCAAAATTAATGGAAAAGCTAAAGAACACCCATTGGCGGTACGGCATGCTGATGTTTTGCTTGTTGTTATCGCTCACTCTACTGACTCAGTCTACAACCGCCTCTGCGACATTAGAGAGTTTTTTAGTATCTCAGCAGCAATTCCCCCAATCTGAAACATTAATTTATATCGCCATCACTAAAGATGGATTCGAGCCCGAGCTAACGACGATAGCCCCCAAAACGACGGTCATCTGGACAAACTATCTGACTGACCCCGTCACCCTAAACTCTGCATGGGTCCACTCCGTTTACATACCATTTATAGCTGGCGGTGGATTCAATGAAAAAGATAATTTAAACCCTGAAACGGTCAAGATACAAGACTCGGTTGTACAACCCCACCATCGAAACTGGTTCGCCCCACTTCTCTTAGACCCTGGCGAGTCATTCACGTATACCTTTAATGAGGTAGGTGATTATCCTGTGCAGGCTGACATGGACGGTAAAGTTTCCGGCATGATTAAGGTAGCTGTTAACGTGCCTTCGCAGCCAGCATCTACACCGATCGCCCCAACCCCCATCGCAACCACCATTCCAACAACGGCCAATACAGTCACGCCCACAATCCCATCCAATACAACGAATCCGACAGCGACAGCAACTGCGACACCACCAAACCCCACAGATGCTACGTCGACCCCGACGCCACGCCCCAGCAGCACGCCAACGGTTGTTCAAACACCGAATACGCTAACACCGACACCCACCCCTACAAAGACACCGGTGACAACAGTCACCCCAACCAAAACGCCGCAACCTAGCGAAACACCAACCTCGACAGCAACGCCTTCCTCCACTCCCACCCCTACGGCCGAAATTCAAGAAGAGCTGAAGGTTTCCCTATTTACCGATCCTGCAGATGGAACCAACATTACGTTCAAGCTCAATGGTGATCATGAGTTCATTCTCGATTCGGATGAAATAGAAACCAACGACAATGACAGTTTCAATCAAGTAGCGACCTTTACCGATTTAGGAACTGGGAATCATACCGTTTCACTCATTGAGCCCTCTAACTTCATTTTGTCGGAGCTAACTTGTAGTAGCGATCAAGCAGATGAGTCGATTTCAATCACGGCCGGAGACGTCGCGTTCACCTTGCGCACGGGTGAAAAGATTCATTGTGAATATCGCATGCTAAAGGATAGTGATTTTGATCGCTTAGCCGATATCTACGAAACCGATACCCAAAATTATGTCAGCGCTACCAACACCGGCACAGATCCGTATAACCGAGACACCGACTCGGACGGGTTGCTAGACGGGGACGAGGTCTTAGGCACGATTCACGGCCTGAATCTGCCCGGCATGGGGGCCAATCCGTTACGAAAAACGGTGCTGGTTGAATATGATTGGGTCGAAGACAACGTTAAGAACAATGGCTATTGCGGCGAAGCGGGTGTCTTCCACTCTCATCGCCCCAGCAGTGTGATGATGAATAATGCAGCGGCCGTTTATGCGAACGCCCCGATCAGCAACCCTGATGGGTCAAACGGGGTCGATCTCATCCAGGATTATGGGCAGGGAGGCTTGTTTACTGGTGGCACAATGCTGTTTAAAAATGGAACCGGTCTGATCGTTGGAACAGTTGATGACGAGATGTTTATCAATCTAAAAAATGCGAACTTTGACGAAAATCGAAAAGGGTATTTTCACTATGCGATTTTCGCCCACCAATATATTTCGGCCGGCAACTTTAGTTCAGGCCAAGCTGAAATCGGGGGAGACGACATCATTGTCTCGATTTACAACTACTATTGTTCTGACGCATTAGGCAGCTTTGCGGCCGTTCATGAGCTAGGTCATAACATGGGATTAAGGCACGGCGGCCACGACAACTTAAACAACAAGCCGAATTATAACTCGGTCATGAACTACAAATTCCAATTTGCCGGCAAAGACTCAAACGAATCTTGTGATGGTCAAGGGGATGGGATCAACGGCTATTCAACCGGCTGGCGAATTGATCTCAACGAACTGGATTTGGATGAATCAGAAGGGGTTTGCGGGCCGAATTCGACTCCGATCGATTGGAATGAAAATACGAGCAATGCAGATCATGACGTGGTCCATGACATCAACAATGATGGATCATTTAATGTCCTACAAGATCATGATGATTGGGGCAATCTTTACTTTTTAGGCCCCTTGCACGATGCTGATATTCGCGGCCCTCGTGCCGCCCTATTCCGCGAAGTTGAACTAAGCGAAGAGCCTGTGATTCCTGGGTCGCCTTTAGATACCGAGAAAATCGATGCTGACGCAAACTAGTAGTCGTTTTTTAAAAGCGGCCGAAACATGGTAAATTTTAAAAGGGTGAACGCTTAAAGCCGTTCACCCTTTTTTGTTTGTATTAATTAAATAACTGCACAGGTGTCTGGCTTTGCTCCCCTCTCCCGTTGGG
>JAHDEB010000286.1 GCA_020629055.1 Chloroflexota bacterium | reverse complement strand
AACTCGAAAGCACTGCTGATCGGTTCAGTTGCTCCCGATATCCCTTTGATTCTTATCGCGGCCGGAACGATTGCGACCGATCTGGCTCAAGGGAATATGAGAAACGATGCGGTCACTCCGTACACGCAGATGCTGTTTGAAAATTGGTTTTTCGAGACGATTTGGGTCAAAACGGCCCATAATCTTTTCCATGGACCATTGGCCGTTCTGTTTTATATCTTGATCGGTTACTGGGCGTGGCGCTCCGGCAAAAAATGGGGCCCACCTTTATTTTGGTTCGCGATGGCGGCGATGGGGCATACGTTGCTCGATATTCCGGTCCATTATGATGATGGCCCACTGCTCCTGTTTCCGTTTAATTTTAATTTGCGCTTTTATAGCCCTGTCAGCTATTGGGACCCCAACCGTTATGGGCTTCCGTTTACTATTTTTGAACACTTGGTAGACGTGTTGTGCCTGATTTGGCTATGGAGAGACTGGCGGCAAAGCAAGAAATTGAGCACCGAAGCGGCCTGATTGATGCTCTTTTTTGCTTATCTTTTCGAAGAACACATTTCCTTTTGTCAAACTGGACCAAACTGCTGATTAGTAACATCTGAAGTATGATTCGCAACACATTGTACCCACTGGCTTACGCCCAACGAAAACGGCAAATTTTAAGACGATGGCGCCGAGCGGGCCGGCCGGCTCCTCCTCCCGCTTATTTTAAGCATGACATGCTGAAGCGGTTGGCGGCCGATAACCCTCATTTAACCACCTTTGTGGAAACCGGCACTTGGAAAGGGGATATGCTGTACCAGTTGCGCAACCAGTTTGAACTGCTGCACTCGGTTGAGTTAGACAAAGAGCTACACGCGGCCGCTCAAAAAAGATTGGCCCGCTTTACGCAAATCACTTTGTGGCGCGGCCACTCACCCGACGTGTTGCACAGGATTGTGCCAAATTTGGCTGGCCCCACACTATTTTGGTTAGACGCCCATTACATGGGTGGCCCTTATCTGGGCCATGGGGTTTGCCCCGCACTGGCAGAACTTAGCGCCATTTGCCCTTATTTAAACCCGTCAGCCGGTCATATCATCCTGATCGATGATGCCCGAAACTTTATCGCGGCCGGTGATTACCCGACCTTGGCCGAAGTGAAAGAACATATCGGTCAACATTGGCCCACCTATTCGGTCACTGTGCAAGATGACATGATCATCTGCCGAGCTTAATCTATTAAAGACCTGACAGGTTTAACATTGGTTCGTTTGCAGGGCGAAAAAGATGTTTTAAAACCTGTCAGGTCTAATATTCTGCAAAGCACAAAGAGAGAAAAAATGAACACCCAATACCTTGTCAATCGAAACAATATCGGAGAGATAATCACCCGAAAACAAACGGTCCCTACAGAGCTGGCCGCTGGACAGATTTTGTGTCAAGTCGATACGGTCGCTTTGACCGCCAACAATGTGACTTATGCTGTCACAGGGGATTTGCTTAAATATTGGCACTTCTTCCCAACCGGTGAAGCGGGTTGGGGCATTGTGCCGATGTGGGGGTACGCGGATGTGGTTGAATCTGCCCACGAGGATGTGCCTGTCGGCGAGCGGCTTTACGGTTATTGGCCATTTGCTGCAAATTTAGTGATGGACGCGACACGGGTGACACCTTATTCGCTTGTAGACGGTGCTGAAAACCGGAAAGAGTTGAACGGCATCTATAACCAGTACACGCGCACGGCCGCATCCCCTGGCTTTGAACCGGCCGTTGAAGACTATGTCTCTTTGCTACGTCCGATGTTTACGACTTCGTTTTTGCTAGACGATTACTTGTGGGAAAGTTCGCCACAAGCCAAAACGTTTATTATTTCAAGTGCGTCGAGCAAAACCGGGTATGGCACAGCCTTTTGCCTAAACAAAAATAAAGCTGACCGTGATGCGTACAGCGTTGTCGGCCTGACCTCGGCCGGAAATGTCGATTATGTGACCAGCTTGGGTCTGTATGACACCGTTTTGTCGTACGATCAAATTGATCAGCTGCCCGGCAAAGACAGCGCGGCCGTCTACGCTGATTTTTCTGGGAATGCGAAGCTACGCGCTAACATTCATCATCACTATGGCGAAAACTTGATTCAAGATGTGGTCATCGGGGTGACCGACTGGACCCAGCAAGGGTCTGCCAAAGGGTTGCCCGGTGCCCGGTCAGAAATGTTTTTCGCCCCTTCACAAGCTCAGAAACGGATGAAAGAATGGGGTGGTGCTGAATTTATGGGACGGGTTTCGGCCGATATGGGGGCGTTTATCGGGTTTGCCAGCGGCCACATCGATGTGGCTCGAACCAGTGATCAGGCCGAAATTCAGCAGATTTGGACCGATATGGTGAATGGTAAAGTCAATCCGCGAACTGGGTTTATTTTAAAGCTTTAATTGTGATTATTGCCATGCTCGGGGCGAGACATTCGAAAAAATTGTGCGAAAAAGTCAGTTTTTTCAACGAATGTCGTAGCCCCTACGCAATCTTCTCGAAGGGCTACGACAATTTTCGGCCGATCTCATCAGGCTAGCTCAAATTTACAAAATCGTCTCGCCCCGCGTGTAGTAAATATTCCCAATCTATCTCTCCCCATGAAAACCAAAGTAACAGCGTATCTCGATCAACAAGAAATCTCCTACAAACTGCTGCCCCATACCGAAGCGGTCTTTACGATGGAGGGGGCGGCGATGCAGGAAGGGGTCGTGCCGGAAGAGATGCTTAAATCGATTTTATTGCGAGACAAAAGCCACAACTATGTGATGGCCTGTGTTTTGGGGTACGGGCAGCTTGATCCTAAAAAGGTCCGTGCGTTTTTCCCAGACGGCCGATACCGTCGGTTGCAGTTCGCATCGGCCGAAGAAATTGTTGAACAGATCGGCTACACCAAAGGGGCTGTGGCACCTTTCGATTTACCAGAATCGATCCCATTGGTCATCGACTCGCGCATTGATCAATTTGAACGAGTGAACACCAGTACGGGGGATCATTTGATTGGGATTGAGCTGGCAACGGCCGATTTAATGGCCTTAACCAACCCGTTTACAGCGGATATTCAAAAAGAATAGCCGGCATACCCTGTAAACCCTACAAGGATTTGCATCGTTAGAATCAAAAGTTGATACAATCAGCCCATGGCCATTTTTGAAGAATTCGACATCGAAAAACTTGATACCGTTACGGCGGGTGAAATTACCTCTGTAGAGCCGGGCAGTTTGGCTGCCGAGGCTGGCATTTTGCCAGGGGATCGCCTGCTGGCTGTGAACGATCATCCGGTTGAAGATATTATCGATGTGCAGTTTTACAGCGCCGAGGAAGATGTCGATTTGCTCATTCGGCGCGGCGATGAGCTGATTACGTTTGAGCTCGGCCGGGATTATGGGGAGGAGTTGGGGCTGCATTTCTCTCATCCTACCTTTGATACCGACATTCGCCGCTGTAACAATCTGTGTGAATTCTGCTTTGTTTTGCAGATGGGGCCCAAGTTTCGCCGCACCCTGTATATCAAAGACGATGACTACCGGTATTCATTTTTGTTTGGCCATTTTGTGACGTTGACCAACCTAAGTGATCATGATTGGTGGCGTGTCGAGAATATGGGGCTTTCCCCTTTATACGTCAGCGTGCATGTGACAGATTGGGAGAAACGAAAGGCGTTTCTGCGAAATGATTCCGCACCAGACATTTTGCCGCAGCTTAAAAAATTAGCCGGATGGGGGGTTCAAATTCACACGCAGCTGGTCATCGTGCCAGAATTTAACGATGGTGAACTGCTGGAGCGGTCGATTCGTGAGCTGGCCGATATGTGGCCGGCCGTGCAGTCGGTTAGCGTCGTGCCGGTCGGCTTGACGGGGCATCACAAATACAACATGCGGGTCCACACCTCTCAAGAGGCGGGTGACACGCTCGATTATGTTCAAAATCTTCAATCGATTTACATGGAGAAATTCGGGGTTCGTTTTGTCTATCCGACCGATGAATGGTTCCTTGTTTCCGACCGAGAAGTGCCACCGATTGAAGAGTATGACGATCAAGCGCTGCATGAAAACGGCCTGGGTATGGTTCGTGGCTTTTTGGATGAATGGACCGGGGTGAAAGCTGAAATCGGTGAATGGAAGTCGGCCCATCCTGAAAAATGGCCGTGTGATGATCGAACGCTCACCTTAGCGACCGGTGCTTTGTTTGCCAATACGTTGGCGAAAACCCTCGACGATTTCCATGTGTTAACCGGCATCCAGACCGACCTAAAAGTGATGAAAAATATTAGGCTGGGAGAGGGGATTTCGGCCGCTGGCTTGTTAATGGGGGAAGATGTGCTGATTCAGCTGGGTTCGGTTGAACTTGGGGATGTGGTGATTTTACCCCGCATTATGTTCGATCATCCTGACACCGTTTCACTAGACGATTTATCACCGCAAGACTGTGCCAACCGGTTGCGTAAACCGGTTGCGCTGGTCGACACCATGGGGGATGTCTGGGACGTGGTCACGGGGCAGTCTGCGACGATCCGCTTCCCTGAATCCAGTTCAAAGGGGCATAAATAACGAACATGTTGAAATGTGGTTCGCCCTTTTGTAGAGGGTACCGTGAGCGAATTCAACCATGCCGTTACTTGCGCCGCACGGTACCGGCTAAATATGGGTCAAATTGAAAATGGTCAACCGGCCGATCGACGAGATTGGATCGCGTGGACGGCCGTCACCTTTTTGGTCCTTTCGGCCGCGATTGTGCCGGTGTTTATCCGCATGGCTCAAGCGGAGGCGGTCCCTTCAATTTCAATCATCGGTATTCGTTTGATGATGGCGACGGCGCTGTTGGCCCCATTTGCATTTCGGCAACATGGCCAAGAAATTCGACAGATGACCGGCCGTCAATGGGGATTGGTCTTTCTAGCCGGAGCCTTTCATGCACTTGGGCTCTACTTCCTTTTTTTCGCCCTTGAATCGACCACGCTGATGATCAACGGCGTTCTACGTCGTCTTTCACCCGTATTTACGATTTTAATCGAAACGATGTTTTTAGGGGCGATTTTTAGCCGTCGCATTTGGCTGGGGACCTTTATCACCATTGTCGGGATGGCCTTGGTTGTGTTTGGTGCTGTTGAAGCGATTGACGCAGGGCCGCAGCCGCTGCTTGGTGCACTGCTTTCAATTGGCAGTGCGGTCACCATGGCTGTGTACCTCAGTATCGGCCGGGGGATTCGGGGAGAGCTCCCGTTTTTAGCTTACACGTGGGTTCTGTTTTTAAGCGCCACTTTGGTCTCGATTGTGGTGATGGTTATCTTTAAGGCCCCGATGTTTGGGTTCACGCCGTATGCCTACTTCACGATATTCCTTGTCGCCATCGGGGCGCAAATTTTTGGACATCTGCCCGCAAATTATGCCGTACGCCATTTCCCAGCCACGATTATCTCGCTGCTGATGCAGGTTGCGGTTGTGATTTCGGCCATACTCGGCTTTGTGATTTACAGTGAAACCCCGAACCTGTTACAAATTGTAGGCTCCCTAATCATGGTCGGGGCGATTATTTGGATCAGTCGGCCGCAGCAAACGTCTTAGACTAATTAGGCGATCGGGCCAAAAAACTCATTGCCTGGGGATTGGGGGTCTTGGCTGGTGAAGAATTGATCGACCAAGTGAGTGAGTTCGTCTACGGAGATCGACCCATCTGAATTGAGGTCTAGCTTGCTGTAAACCCGATTTGCAAGGTCTGGAGCAAGGCCGATTGTTTGATAAAACCCTTCATACTCATTTAGCGTCAGCTTCCCATCGTCGTTCAAATCGAACGTTTTGAAAACCGCTTGGCTTAAGCCATTCACAATCATGTCATAATTCTCAGGATCTTGAATAATGCCATCGAAAAAGTTTAGGAACTCGCTTAATTGAATTAAATCATCCTGATTTTTATCTGCCAGCGTTGTAATCCCAACCCACAGGCCGAAAAAGGTGTCATAAAATTCATTGTATTCAGCGCTTGTATTTTCCCACCCTCGTTGAGCCGCGCATCCATCGATAATTCGGACAATGTCGCTTTTCTCCATCGTTCCGCTTCGATCAGAATCAAACATGTTGAATAAATTGGGGATTTTTTGTAATTGAAGTTCAGATAACATCAGGGTTCTCCTAGAATAGATTTGATTTTGCCTTCTAGTCATCTGTCACATCGACCCGACTTTCTAGAAAGGTTCTATCAGTGTAATCCAGCCGACGTTACATCGGCGTTACGGCTGTTATGCGATCGGGCCAAACAGGAAATTACCAGGGGCGTTTTTATCATGACTTCTAAAGAATTGATCTAATAGCACGATCAACTCATCAATAGAAATCATGCCGTTCGAATTGAGATCAATTTTG
>JAHDEB010000285.1 GCA_020629055.1 Chloroflexota bacterium | reverse complement strand
AATAACAAACTAACCGATTTTGCACCGTCTAGATTAATCAATTCCAAATACTTTAGGGGTTACACAGTTTAAAAGACCTGTCAGGTTTGAGTCTTGATCTGCCTAGGCGAAAAAGATTTCAGAAACCTGACAGGTTTCATTGAGTTATCTTTAGCCGTTGTTCCGCTCTTTCAGCCAATTGATAATCGGAGGAAAAACCTCATTTCGGGCCGCCCGGCCGCGAATCAATTGTCCGTGTGAAAATTCTTTACTAAACCCGGAACCGGTCGAGCAGATGATCCAAGACTTATCCTCACTGCCTAAATGGTTAAAGAACTTGCGACAGCCAGAAGCGGGAGCAATGATGTCAGCCCCACCTGCAATGATCAAAGCCGGGGGCTTTATTTCAGCCAGCGCGGTCAAATAATCGAAGCCATCGCTACCCACCCACTTTTCTTGCAGGCTCCAGACCGCCCATTGGGCCAGCAAGCGGGTCGGCTCAGCCTCTGTCCCGCTACGGACCAAAAATATGGGGGTTTGGTTCAGCGTCATCGTGACCAACCACAGCAATCTAGCCCCCCATTTTGCTAAAGTCGTTCGCGCAGCATCGGTTGACTGCGCCCCGATCAGCACCATTCCTGCAATTTCGTTTTGCTTTTCAGGATGGCGCCCCAAGTGCATCAGCAGCAGGTGACCACCTCCACTGTGCGACACCCAGTAAAGTTTTTCGTGTCCGGTTTTTTCCAGCACGGCCGAGATAGCGGCCGGAGCATCATTAAAGGCGGGATGTTCAAAGTTTTGTTTGGTAGATGCGGCCGTTGCCTGGCCGTGCCCGCCCCATTCTAACAGCCAGCTATCAAAGCCTTGCTTCGCCAAAGTCCGGCCCAGGTCCCGTATCGTCGACATATCGCTCAGCGTTCCATGGGTAATGAGCAGCGGCCGGCCGATTTTTATCTCTGGTTGGTAGTGATAAAGGGCGATCCGGCCACCGACGGCGAGATCGATGAAATGCTGTTCTTCGGTAATTTCAGTCATATTTGCAAAACGAACTGCAAGAGAATACCAAAATTAACCGGTTTCGCCCTTGAAGATTTATCAATCCTTGTAGGTGTGCGGTAAAATGACACAGTTAGCTGGCAGGGCAGAATAATGGTGACTGTTCAACATCAGGCCACTTTCAAATCAATCTACCGATAGCAATAGGTAAAACTCATGTACATCAACGGACAATGGATCGAATCTGACAAAACTTTTGGGGTAATCAACCCCGCCACCGGCGAAGAAATCGGCCGGGTGGTTGACGGCAATCAATCCGATGCGGCGGCCGCCATCGATGCAGCCCATGCGGCTCAAAAAAGCTGGCAAGCAACCACCGCCTACGAGCGATCAGCTATTCTTTATAAAGCCTGGCAATTGATGATGGCTCAGCATGAGGCGTTGGCCGAACTCATGACGCGTGAGCAGGGCAAGCCGCTGAAAGCGAGCCGAAACGAGGTCAAATATGCGGCCGACTTTTTGCTCTGGTTTGCCGAAGAAGCGAAACGCATTTACGGCGAAACGATCCCTTCTGGCCGTTCAGATCAACGATTTATCGTCCAATACCAAGCGGTGGGTGTGGTGGCAGCTGTCACCCCGTGGAACTACCCGATCTCGATGTTAACGCGCAAGATCGGACCAGCCCTCGCGGCCGGGTGTACGGTCGTTCTCAAACCGGCTGAATCAACCCCATTGTGTGCGATCGCGGTCATTAAAATCTTAGAAGAAGCAGGAGTTCCGGCCGGGGTGGTCAACCTTGTCACCGCCCTAGACCCCAAACCGATCGGCACTGAGTTTTGCACCAACCCGAAAGTACGCAAGCTAACCTTTACCGGCTCAACCGCGGTCGGTAAAAAGCTGGCCACAGATGCGGCCCCTTACCTGAAACGGGTTTCAATGGAGCTGGGCGGCCATGCCCCCTTCATCGTTTATGAAGATGCTGACCCGGTCCATGCGGCCAAAGGTGCCACCCTAGTAAAATTTTTGAACACCGGCCAAGCCTGTATCAGTCCAAATCGCATCTATGTGCATAAAAATATTATGGGGCCGTTTATCGAAACGATTACCGCCAGAGTCAACAAAATGAAGGCTGGCAATGGGATGGACGCAGGGATCGCCATCGGTCCGTTGGTAAACGATGCGGCCGTAGCAAAAGCCCAAAATCAGGTTCAGGACGCGGTCAGCAAGGGGGCCGTTGTCCATACAGGGGGACAACGGCTAGTGGCCGATGGACTAGATCAAGGCTTCTTCTATGCCCCGACTGTTTTGAGCGGCGTGACCAACGACATGCTCATTTACAGCGAAGAAACGTTTGGGCCGGTCGCCGCCATCATTCCGTTTGATGACGATGATGACATTATCGCCATGGCGAACGACACCCATTATGGGCTGGCCGCTTATATCTATACCCAAAACCTCAAAAAAGCGATGCGCACGTTTGAAGGGCTTGAATTTGGCATCATCGGCATAAACGATATCAATCCGACCAGCGCGGCCGCTCCTTTTGGTGGCATGAAATCATCCGGGTTGGGTCGTGAAGGTGCTCGCGAAGGGTTGATGGAGTATCTTGAAACGAAGCTCGGTGGATTCTCGATTTAATTTTCACATGGCAAAGTTTCAATATCATCCAGACATTGTTTCAAATTATCCCAACTTGAATGGTGGGGTAATTTTAGCAACAGGTTTAACCAACTCCCCCACATCGGCCGACCTGAAAGCGGAATATGCGGCCGAACAGCAGGCGGTTAAAAGCCGAATCGGTGACACTCCACTCAGCGAGCTTCCATCGCTGCACGCTTGGCGACGGGCCATTGCAGCATTTGGCGTCTCCCCAACAAAATATCGCACTGCGGCCGAAGCGCTACTACGCCGCCTGACAAAAAAGGGAGACATCCCCAGCATAAATACACTGGTTGATATCGGAAATTTAGTCAGCATTCGCTATGGCCTGCCGGTTGCGATCTTTGACAGCCAGCAGGTCACCGGCGTTGTAACGGTCGGCTATTCTGATGGCACAGAAACGTATACGGAACTAGGCAGTGATGAAATCATCCATCCTGAGGTAGGAGAGGTTGTTTTCGCAGATGAAAACAAAATGGTCATCGCCCGTCGCTGGTGCTGGCGGCAAAGCAGGTCAAGTGCCGCTGGTGCGCACACGACCAGTGCCATCATCACCATTGAAGCGCAGCATAAAGGGGGTCGCGAGGATGTCGCCCGTGCAATTGAAGATTTAGAGGACCTGCTCAATCGGTATGCGGGAGGCTCATTCAACAGCGCTATTTTAGACGAAACCAACCCATCTATTTAACTTAGCAAAAAGAACAGCACAACAACATCCTCAACCTCCTCAACCTCCTCAACTCATTGAATCGGGAGTCTTGCAGATAAAATAGTCGATATATCCTTAAAGCGGTTACTAAAGACCATCTTGACAAAGACTGTCGTTTTATATTACTAATAGAGCTTGCAATTAGGCCTAAAACTAAACTTCTTCTTAAGATCACTGCCGATTACCAAAGAAAAAGGCTATATGCCCACCCCAATTGATCAACAAACATATCTTAGCGATCCATCTAGTTATTCAAACTGTCAGCAAATGTCTCAATTTGAACCTTTAACATCAAACATCTTTCAGGGATTTTTGGGCGACTTGTTCGACTCGTTACCTGAAGGAGTGATGGTTTTCAACCATCAGCGGGATGTCTTGTATATTAATGACAAAATGCAAGAGCTCTGGCAATTTCCAGATGGAATCACAACCGGTCCAGAGAGTCTTGATTCGATCATAGATAAAATCGAAGACCCTGCAAGGTTTAGGAGTCGCATTGAGGAGATTCTTGATGATAAAAATTGTGAAAGCCAAGATATTATTAAGCTAAAAGACAAACAGGTTTACCATAGGAGCTCTAAACCCCTTATCATTCAAGGGGAGAACGTGGGCCGATTCTGGATCTACCGAGACATTAGTAAAGAATACAAAACTGAGCAAGCCTTAAAAGAGAGCGAGAAACGGTACAAAGAGCTTTACAGTCAGGCAGAGTTATCAAACAAAAAGTTAAATTTAATTAACCAAATACAAAATCTTGCCAACAAGAATGAAGATTTAACGGAGCTAATTGAGACCTTGGTTGATGGATTGACCAGCAGTTTTGGCTACGCCTTGGCCGGATTCTATGTATTTAAAGGTGAGCGATTACATTTGGTCCACTCCGTTGGGTTTGACGGCGAAGAATATTACGAAATGACCCTAGACGAAGGGATTATCGGGCGGGCTGCAAGGACCCAAAAACCGGTTTTTGTAGAAGATGTTCGCTATGACCCATCCTTCATGGCATCGACAACCGATGTTATGAGCGAAATTAGCGTTCCGGTTTTTGATCGAAAAAAGCTTTTTGGCGTGCTAAATATTGAAAGTAAGCATATAAAACTAACCGAAACCGATTTAAATTTTGCTGTCTCACTTTGCAAACAGGTAAGCGGAACGATTAGCAGCATGCGCTTATATGAAGAAGTGAAAACACAGGAAGAACAGCTCCAAAAAATCTTTGAGCTCGCTCCTATCAGTATGGCCATAACTTCGGAAGACGGCTCTTTCGTTCGAGTCAACAAAGCATTTGAAAACTTACTTGGCTACTCTGCCGTTGATCTACACGGGTTAACTGTTTCTGACATTACCCATGACGAAGATTTAATTAAAAATACAGGATGGGGGCATCGGTTATTATCTGGAGAAATCACGAGCTATCAGTTTGAAAAAAGATACATCCACAAAAATGGAGACGTAATCGACACGCTTCTTTCTGTTTCCCTTTTACCGACCCAAG
Source organism: Chloroflexota bacterium (assembly GCA_020629055.1). Lineage (GTDB taxonomy): Bacteria > Chloroflexota > Anaerolineae > Promineifilales > Promineifilaceae > WTJY01. Next base: position 1,536 of record JAHDEB010000285.1, on the reverse strand, counting down.
ACAGTCAATTGATTCGGCACATCGCTCAAATAGTAGACTTAACCGCTCTAAAACAAGCAGAACGTGCCCTGCTTCAACATCAAAAACTGGAGAGTATTGGGGTCTTAGCTGGCGGGATCGCACATGACTTCAACAACCTGCTCGTCGCCCTTAAAGCTCAATCTTCATTGGCGCTCATAAACATTCCGTCGGACAGCCTCGCAAAAACTCATCTTGAAAAAGCCAATATGGCCGCTGATCGGGCGGCCCAACTGACAGCCCAATTGCTGGCGTATACCGGTCAGGGGCAATTCAAAGTCGAGCAAACAGCTATAAATAATGAAATTGAAGAAAATACTCAGTTGCTTAAAGTGGCGATCCCAAAAAACGTTCAGATTATCCAGGAATTAGACCCTGATTTACCCCGTGTGATGACTGACACCGGTCAGTTACAACAAATTTTAATGAACCTCATCATCAATGGTGCAGAGGCCATGGAAGGACAAGCGGGACAAGTAACTATTTTAACTACCCAAGCCTACTTAACGACTAAAGAAATAAGCTCTAAATTTTTCATATTGCCCCCACCCGCTCAAGGTTCGTTTGTAAAAATATCTGTTAGTGACAATGGTTTAGGTATGAGTCAAGAAACGCAGTCTAAAATATTTGATCCATTTTTTTCGACTAAATTTACCGGCCGTGGCTTGGGGCTAGCCGCTGTTTTAGGAATTGTACGTAGCCACAAAGGTGCTGTCAGGGTCTTTAGTGAACTCAACGAGGGGACAACATTCTGCGTTTATTTTCCAGTTGCCGAAAAGCAAAACAATCTTCCCCCAAGCGAATCTGAAGTTGAAGCCTATGAGCCATCTACTGAAGAAAACAATGAAGAGAAAGAAGGTGTCGTGCTCTTAATTGATGACGATAAATTTGTGCGAGAAGCGATGTCAGACCTCTTCCAAATCGACAATCTCGCCCTACTGTGCGCGGTTGATGGACGTGATGGAATTGCGCAGCTTCAGCAACACAAAGAAAGAGTCGCTCTTGTTATTCTCGATCTTTCGATGCCAGGTATCAGTAGCGAGGAGACCTTTACAACATTACGGCAGATTAAGCCTGATCTACCGATTTTCCTTTGTTCTGGATATAGCAAACTTAAGATAAATGAGACCTTTGCGAATCAGCAACATGAAGGGTTTATCGCAAAGCCCTTTGAAATAGACTCGCTTCTTAAAACTGTTCGCAAGTATGTCTAATTTGGATTAACGAAAACAGGGCCTTTTAAGGCAAAACCATACATCGTTTCTGCGAAAGACTAGAAGGGTCTTTTAAACCCATGAAGGGGTGCCCAAATGTGGTGTAAATATTTCAAATCTAGATCAGTTCGCACCCATGCATCATGATCAAGCGATAATGCGGGATGCTTTATCAATCTTGGTTTGTTTAAAGGAGCGAGTCCTAGACGGCCGAGGGTGCCGGATTCGCATTTTTATTGAACATAATGGACAAGTTGAGGGGTCCGACACAAGCCATTCAGTTCTCTCACCTATGATCTTTCTT
>JAHDEB010000044.1 GCA_020629055.1 Chloroflexota bacterium | reverse complement strand
CGGCGCTTGAAACCCGCAAGATTTTAGACAAAGCCAAAGGGAAGCTGATGCAGGAGAGGGGGATTAGCGAAGCTGAAGCCTACGATCTGCTACAAAAACAGTCCCGCAATAATCGACAATCGATGCGTGATGTTGCAATCGCTTTACTGAAAGGGCGTTTCGAGTAAACGGCCTTTCAGGCACTCAAGTCCAATATATGATCCACACAGGTGCTAGATTGAGGTGAGATGTTTTTTTATGCTCAATAAGCAAATAGTTTATCCAAAACGTCGCTTATTGAATCATGAATATACTACTCATAAACCCGCCACATAAATCAATTGGAAGCCGCATGGCCTATGAACATTTACCCCCATTAGGCTTATTGTCTATCGGCGGTCCTTTGTTAGATCACAATCATATCGTAAACCTGCTAGATGCTGATTTTGGAAATCTTAACCACGGGGAAATCGTCTTAAGAGCAATAGATTATCAACCGGACCTGATCTTATTAGGCCACTCTGGGTCAACATCGGCCCAGCCAATCATTAACAGTGTTACTAGACTGCTTAAAGGGGCTATGCCTAACACAATTGTTGTGGTGGGTGGTGTTTTCCCGACATTCCATTGGAAAGAGATCTTAGATTTAAATCACCATATTGATTTTGTTGTTTGTGGTGAAGGTGAACGGGTTATCATAGATTTGGTTGAAGCGATTGAGCGAGATGCAGATTTATGCAGTGTTAAAGGAATCGCATTCCGTCATCAACAAGAAGCACGTTTAAATTTACCAGCAGAATTGATTGATTTGGATGATTATCGAATCGGTTGGGAGTTAATGGAGGGCTACAACTACACGTATTGGGGTCATCGAAAAGCCATCGTAATCCAATTTTCAAGAGGTTGTCCTTATCCTTGTACCTATTGTGGCCAAAGTATATTTTGGAAAAAATGGCGTCACCGAAACCCTCAACTACTTGCAGATGAAATTGAAATGCTCCACAGGGAAATGGGGATTGAAGTAATTAACTTTGCTGACGAGAATCCCTCAACACATCAAGGTCCGTGGGTAGAGTTTTTAGAGGCATTGATTGCAAAAGATTTAAATTTGACCCTCGTTGGTTCAATTCGGGCTGATAATATTGTGAGAGATAAGGATTATCTGCATTTGTATAAAAATGCGGGGTTTGAACGGTTCCTACTCGGCATTGAAAATTATGATGAAGTGGTCTTAGAAAAAATAAGAAAGGCAGGCTCGATTTCTAAAGATAGAGAAGCGATTCAGCTTCTACGCAAGCATAATATCTTGTCAATGGCAACTTATGTTATTGGGTTTGGAGAAGAAACTATTAAAGACTTCTTTAATAGTTTGAAGCAGTTACTTTCGTACGATCCAGATCAGATTCAATTGCTCTATGTCACCCCGCACAAATGGACACCCTATTTCCAAGAAATTAAAGATAAAAAGATTATTCAGCTTGATCAAACTAAATGGGACTATAAGCATCAGATTTTAGAAGCTAGCCATTTAAAACCATGGCAAATGATTTTTCTTGGCAAGATGCTGGAGGTCATTATGCAAACTCGGCCAAAGGCGATTTGCCGATGGTTATTTCACCCGGACAAGCGATTAAGAAAAGCGATGTTCTGGTACAATAACATCGGAAAAAGAGTCTGGTTCTACGAATGGTTTCAATTTTTCTTCAACGATCAATTCGCAGAGGAACCGATTCGAATCGAAGATTTCTGGACATAACAAGAAACAAAAAAGGGCCGGCCGGAAATTTTCCGGCCGGCCCTTTTGTTATCTCAAATAAGTGAAGCTGCTACGCCGCAACCTCTTCAACTTCAGCATCAGCCTCTTTTTTAGGCTTATCGCTTTCAGTTTTCGTAAAGGTCAGTTTGTCTTCTGCAACATCGACCAAAATCGTGTCACCAGAAGCATATTCACCGCGTAGCAAGCTAACCGACATCGGGCTTTCGATATGACGTTGCAATGCGCGACGTAATGGTCTAGCACCAAAGTCTTTGTCGTACCCTTGCTCCGCCAGCCACTCTTTCGCAGCTTCGGTCAGATTAATGTTCAAACCACCATGCTCTTCCAACCGTTTGCCGATGTCTTTCATCTGTAAGTCAACGATTTCAACAACTTCTTCTTTGCTTAAGTGCTCGAAGGTGATGATTTCATCGATACGGTTGATAAACTCGGGTCGGAAGGTTTTCTTAAGCGCGTCCTCGATCCGTTTTTGATCGTCTCCGCCACCGTTGTCCATACCCGCAAAGCCGAGTGCGCCCGCTTGTTTTACAAACGAAGTGCCGACATTACTGGTCATAATAATAATGGTGTTGCGGAAATTAACTTCGCGCCCTTGTCCGTCGGTCAGGCGACCGTCGTCTAACAGTTGCAGCAGCGAGTTCCAGACTTCAGGATGTGCTTTTTCGATCTCGTCGAATAACACAACGCTGTACGGCCGACGACGAATCTGTTCTGTTAGCTGACCACCTTCTTCATAGCCTACATAGCCAGGAGGGGCACCAAACAAACGGCTGACCGTATGCTGTTCACGATATTCGCTCATGTCTACACGGATGAGCGCTTCGTCATCGCCAAACATAAATCCGGCCAACGCTTTCGCCAATTCAGTTTTACCCACACCAGAAGAACCGAGGAACATAAATGCCCCAATCGGCCGACGTGGATCTGCCAAGCCAGACCGGCTGCGCCGAATCGCGTCTGCCAAAGCCACAATCGCTTTTTTCTGACCGACAATTCGTTCGCCAATCCGCTCTTCCATATTGAGCAGTTTTTCCGCTTCCGCTTCTAGCATCTGATTAACCGGGATACCGGTCCATTGGGCGATGACGGCCGCAATTTCGTCCGTATCAACCACTTCGTCCAGCTTATTCTCGGTCCGCCATTTGTCGCGGGCTTTGGTAAAGTCGTCTTCTAATTGGATGCGTTCTGTGCGCATAATCGCCGCACGCTCATAGTCGCGAGCTGTGCTGGCCGCCTCTTCTTCCATCGCCAAAGAATCGATCTTTATTTTTAGCTCTTTAATTTCTTCCGGCATCGTGTACAAAGCCACGCGCAATTTTGCGGCCGCTTCGTCAATCAGGTCAATCGCTTTATCTGGCAATTTGCGCGAGGTGACATACCGGTTAGACAGGTACACGGCCTGAGCCAATGCCTCATCTGAGTAGCTCACCTTGTGATGTGTTTCATAACGATCACGCAGACCGTGCAGCATCAAAATGGTGTCTTCTACAGTGGGTTCGTCGACAAAGACCGGAGCAAAACGACGCTCGAGTGCGCTATCTTTTTCAATATATTGACGATACTCATCTAGGGTTGTTGCACCCACCGTTTGTAACTCACCACGAGCCAAGGCCGGTTTCAGCATGTTGCTGGCATCCATCGCCCCTTGGGCCGCGCCAGCGCCTACAACGGTATGCAACTCGTCAATGAAGAGAATGATTTCACCGTTTGAATTCTGTACTTCTTCGATAGAAGCCTTCAAACGTTCTTCAAATTCACCACGGAAGCGGCTGCCTGCGATCATGGAGCCCAGATCTAGCGACATCACCGTTCGGTTAAGCAGGTTTTCAGGCACGTCGTTGTCAACGATTTTTTGTGCTAACCCTTCAACGATCGCGGTTTTACCGACACCGGCTTCACCAATCAAAACAGGATTATTTTTGGTACGGCGGCTTAAGACGGTAATCACCCGCATAATCTCTTCGTTGCGGCCGATCACCGGGTCAAGGCGACCGTCGCGCGCCAGTGCGGTTAAGTCACGGCCGTATTTTGATAATGTTTTATAGCGAGACTCTGCAGAGCGGTCACTAATCGGTTTCCCACCACGGATGTCTTGAATCGCTTCATTGACGTTCGCAACATTGATTCCGAATTCTTGCAGAATACGGGCGGCCGGTGTGTTTCGCTCACTCAAAATAGCCAAGAAAATATGCTCGGTCGAGATAAATTCATCTTTGAGTTTGTTCGCTTCACTTTGTGCCAGTTCTAAAACTGTGCGGATACGGGGGGTATAAAATATTTGTCCAACCCCTCCCCCATAAACATTAACTTTGGGGGCTTTTTTAAGGGTTTCATCAACGCGATCCGTTATGGCGGGTGCGTCGACCTTTAAGTAATTTAAAATATGCGCCACGGCACCGTCATTTTGTTCTAGCAATGCCATGAATAAGTGCTCTGTGTCTACTTGACTATGGCTATAACGCTGAACAATCTGGTAGGCACGTGCGGCCGCGTCTTGCGCTCTTTCTGTAAATTTATCGAATCTCATCTGTTTTGCTTATTTATAACTTTGTGTTGAAAATTATTTTGGCCAATTGATCGGGGTCAACTTTCTTTAGCCTAAAACGATTCAGCCTTTTTTGCTGCATCCTATATTACTGCATCTTTTCTGCTTGGTTAACTATAGGGCGTTTCAATTGGAAAGTTGTAAGATTCTAACGAACTTAGCACTGTTGCTAACAGAGTGCTAACCCGGAGCTAAAAAAAAAGACCGCTGAAATTTTCAGCGGTCTTTAAAAAAGCGTTTTCGCTATCGACTCAAATACTAGTCCATTGCGTCGTAGCCAGGACCTTCTGAGAAGAAGTCGTAGTTTGGTTCGATATCTTCCGTTAAGTCTAATACTTTACCAGGAGGCTCTTTAATAGCGTTTAATACGTTGACTTCGTGTTTGCCAACAGTATGATTGGTTAGCTGTTCGCCAGCTTGGTCTTCTTTCTTCATGGCGATCCATGTTCCGCCATCATGAATGTCTTGTACCTCAAAATCGAAAGGTACTTCTTCTTCTGGGAAGATCGCTTCATATGGGCATTCTGGGACACAAGCACCGCAGTCAATGCAAGTATCTGGATCGATATATAACCATGGCCATTCTGCCTCAGGTTTTCCGAGGACCATGCATTCAACTGGACAAACTTCCACGCATGCGGTATCTCGCAAACATAAGCGTGTAACAATATGAGTCATTTGGGTATCTCCTTATCAGATGGCAATAATTAACCATGCAAGAGTTTATTTTTAACAGAGGTTCAAGTTTACACAGAATTGTTGTATTTGAAAAGTAGGATAATTTGATTATATATAATCATTATATCGTTTCTCACCACTGGTTCACGCCCATATTGGCTTTGGCCCCTTAGCTTAGTACAAAATAGTAGAAATAAAACGAATCGGCCGGTAATTTACGGATGAATTGACCACACGCAAACCTTGATAGATAAATAAAGAGCCTTGAAAATGGTTTTTCGCTTTGCAGATGGTCCTAATTTAAAGTGATTGTTTGACACGTTCGCTTTATTAAACTTATTCTATTCATTATGGAAACACCGATACGTAGTAAAACCTCGACAATTGATATTTATGTAAAATTGGCCCAGTATCCAATTTTGGCAGATCGTATTCGAGATCGAATGCGGGATGAAATATTTAGAAAAGGGATTGTGGCCGAACGTGTATTCGAGGAAGAGGTGATCGAGAAGGCGATTGCGTCTCAACGGCGTGAGGGTGTTTATGATCCATTTAATCGTGAATCAGCTGCGATTTGGAAATCACGTACCGCACGTATTCGTGAATTCCAGACAGACTTCTACTTTGGTAATAATTTTCCACCACAGCGGTTTGATGAACTTGTCAAAGAGGTGATCGAAAATAACAATCCTAAAGCGGACCAAATCGATTTATCATTTAACCCAGAGCTAGCACCTTGGGAGATGCTATTTAGACAGGGAGAAATCTATGAGTCGATTCCGGAGTCAGGCAGAGAGCGGGTACGGCATCATTTAGAAGAGATCCGGGTTGTTTTAATCAAAGGGATGATTAGCGACCATTTGCAGTTTATCGGCGTTGCGAAAAAAGTGCTTTCGATTAAAGACTTGCGCATGTTGTATGCTCGTCGTATTGGGGAAGGCAAGATCGGGGGTAAAGCTGCTGGGATGATCTTGGCGTGGCGCATCCTTAAAAATATTCCCGAATTAACCGATAAGGTGTTTATCCCTGAGTCTTATTTTATTGGTAGTGAAGTAATTTATGATTTTCGAACGCTCAATAACATGAGCTACATTATGAATCAAAAATATCGGCCGTTGGAAGAAATCCGCCGAGACTACCCCGAGGCGATACAAGACCATTTAAACGGCCGTTTTCCTGAATATGTGCATTCGCAGCTGAAAGCGGTTTTGGAGCATATGGGCAATCGGCCGATGATTGTACGTTCATCTAGCCTGCTTGAAGACAACTTTGGCTTCTCGTTTGCGGGTAAATATGAAAGTATATTTTGCCCGAACCAAGGGACCCCAGAAGAAAATCTAGAGGATTTAAAGAATGGAATTCGGCGCATCTATGCGAGTTCGCTTAACCCAGAAGCGATTTTGTACAGGCAAAAGCATGGTCTAATCGACTACGATGAGCGAATGGGGATCTTGATTCAAGAAGTCATGGGTGAGCCGTTTGGTCGCTATTGGTTTCCGACCCTTGCTGGGGTCGGGTTTAGCCAAAACGCTTGGCGCTGGCATGAAAAAATTAAAAGGGAAGATGGGTTCTTGCGTTTAGTTTGGGGGATGGGGACCCGGGCTGTGGATCGCATCGGGCATGACTACGCCAGGCTGATCGGCTTAAGCCACCCACAATTGCGCCCAGAATCTGATGCGAAGCGGATCAAAGCCTATTCGCAGAAATTTGTTGATTTGGTGGACCTTGTCGATAACGAGTTCAAAACGTTGCCTATAGATGAGGTTTTAGGCAAAAGGTCGCCACATATCGGTATGTTGGCGGAAATCGACAAGGGAGATTACTTGCAACCTGTTTTGTCGAAAGCTTCTATTCGGCCGGAAGACGATTTGGTTTTAACCTTCAATAAATTGCTGACAGAGTCTTCCTATCCTCAATTGATGAGAACCGCATTGAAATCGATTGAATCAGTTTACGGGTTGCCCGTCGATACGGAATTTTCAATCGAAATCTTCCGCAAAGAAGGCAAAACTGATTTTAAATTGAACCTACTTCAATGTCGGCCGCTGTCTGAGAAAAAGGATTCGCAACCGGCCGAAATACCAGCTGATATTCCAGAAGATAAATTGCTTTTTAAAACGAAGGGGTTGGTTCCTGATGGACGCGTTGATGATATTCGGTATGTTGTATTTGTAGACCCAGAGGCTTATAAAAAAATCGGGGATCCCAACATTCAATTAGAACTTGGCCGAGTGGTGACACGGATCAATCAAAAGTTAGAAGGGGAAAAATTTATTTTGATGGGGCCCGGCCGATGGGGCAGTTCTAATATTGAATTGGGTGTTAAGGTTGGATATGCGGATATTCACAACACGATCGCACTGATTGAAATTAGCATGAGTGGCGCAGACGGAACGGCACCCGAATTGTCTTATGGCACCCATTTCTTCCAAGATTTAGTGGAAGCCGATATCTTTTCACTACCGGTCCACCTGAGTAATGATGAGGCTGATAATAGCTATTTTGATTGGGGATTGTTTCGCGAGGCGCCCGGCATTTTGGCCGAGCTATTGCCTGAAGATGGGGCGCATGAAGAGAGCGGCCGTTTGCGCGTCATCGATCTGGTGCAACAAACCGGATCAACCGCCACCATCTGCATGAACGGCTTGTCAGATAAGGCGGTTGCCTTTTTGAGTTGAGCCTGAGAAAAACCAACTATAAAATCGCAAAACTCTTTAGGCAGGCGTTGATATCGATTGGCGAGAGTGTGTGATTCCTTTATTGCTAGACGATATTTAAGAGCAAGAAAACGAGGTTAGAGGTAAAATGAGGGGGAATCTACACACACCAATAACTAAATAAGGCGGTAATTGGCTAAACGCGAGGCAGTATCCATTTCGTGAGCTAGGCTGTACCAACCACGATGAAGAACGGAAAAGAAGATAAATCGGGCGTTACTCGCTTGCCGAATAATGTATCTCTCGTGACCACCTCAATGGGGCAGATACTCGTTCATTCACCTCCAGAAACGTTAAAATCGATTTTGTCGGAGGGGCATGAAATCCCTCGTGTTTTTTTGTTGCCTTTAGATATTGCGGCCGGGAGTGAATTGGGGTCAACCGGTTTTATTCGTTCGGGTATAAACTATGCCAGCATCGAGTTTTTGCTGTATGCACAATACTTTGGCAAGCGGAATAAATGTTTGGTGGTGACCCATACAGCCTCGCAAAAAGAACGTATTCGTATTTTGTTAGAAGAGACCTTCGAAGGGCCAGACGCTCGAATGCGCAATCAAGGGATGGAATGGCTCGCCACAGAAATCGAGCTGGTTAGCCTATTCCCACCGATTAATCGTGCCGCATTTTGGCCGGACCTATGTGACATTGTAAGCCTAGATGAAGTTGAAAATGGAAAAATCGGCGAGCATACATCGATCCAGGTTGACATGGGGAGCAAAGAGTATGTTTTTTATGAAGATGGTGTTGAATCAGCTCGCGTTTCGACTCAGATCACAGAGCAAGCCAAGCCGTTATCATGGCCCCCTTCGAATCCGATCCAACGACAAGAACTGACGCTGCAATTTATTGGGGGCAGCGATGGCTTTGACCCAGATGGAATCACGACTTGCTTTTTAGCTTGGGTGCATACGGAAGACAGAACCTATGTGACTCTGTTTGATACGGCCGCTTACATGCGCCAGCGTTTGGGACATTTAGGTCTATCGACGCGTCAAATCTCTGAAGTGGTGATCTCCCATTTGCATGAAGACCATATCGGTGGCTTACCAGAGCTAATTTTGATGGGGGAAAATCAGATTCAAATTATCACATCTGATTTGATTTATGAAAGCCTGCTTCGCGTGTTAACGGCGATGTTTAATTTGCCTACAGACGAGGTCGCTTCACTTTTTAAATTTATTCCGCTCAACCCCAATGAACCGCTGGTGCTTGGCCCCCGCCGTTTTAGCGCAATTTATGCGGTCCATTCAATTCCAACCTTGGCCATTCGACTAAACAATCTTTATTTTTCGGGCGATATGCGCTATGACGAAGATTGGTTTGACGAGCTGGTCGAAGAGGATGTCATTAAGGCTGAACGTCGCAATGAGCTGGTCAATTTCGCGGCCGGGGCCGATGTCATCATTCAGGATGCTGGGGGAGGAACGGTCCATACAACCATCACGCGTGATTTGTTAGAACGGCTGCTAGAAGGGGGCAGCCGGGTGATCTTAGCCCATACAAAACCGGATCATTTGACCCAGCTGGTTGATGATATGGGGAATCGGATTGATTTCGCGTTAAGTGGTCAGATCATCGGGATGGGGGAAGCGATTCAGTCATTGCCCGAAGATGACATTATGGAAACGATCTTAACTTCGTCTCTTCTTGCCCGTTTGCCGAATGAGATCGGCTTGCAACTAAGGCAAACTGTAACGCAGGTGTCGTATGCGGCCGGTGAGCAAATAATTCAGCATGGTGAACCATATAACGGCTTGGTCTACTTGGTGCACTCTGGGCTTATTGAGGTTTGGTCTAACGACCCGGTACAGCTAAGAATCGTAACCGGCCGGGGCAGCATTATCGGGGAACGGAGCGCGCTAAAAGCTGGAGAAGATAATCCGACTGAAATTAAACGGATGAATAATACTTATGCCCAATCAAATGTTGAACTGCTTCACATTGACGGCGAATTTTTCAAGCATGTCGCGGATCATTTGAATTTGAAAGAAGGGTTTCGCAAGGCGGAATGGCTGTTGCAGCACTCTCCGTTTCAAGAAATGTTGTGGGCAGATATTTTAGATTTAGCTTTAGATTTGCGTGTGCGGGTACTGACAGCTGGTGATGTTTTGTACGAAGCGGAAGCGACCGGGTATGAAAGCTTTCTACTCGTATCTGGTAGCATTAATTTGTATGATGAAGCTGATAAATTGTGTTATGAATTGCGTGAACCGGGCAAGTTTTTTGGCGGCCGTGCGACCTTGTTTAATGAGCTTCACCGCTTTAAAGCGGTTGCAGAAACCGATGTGGAAGTGTGGGTTCTACATGCGGTCGATTTGAAACGCTTGCATATGGTTCACCCGAGTATCTCTTTGCAGTTGCGGGGCGATGAGATGACAACGGTTTAGGGTCGTCATTAAAATTCTGTTTCTTAGGAAAACCATCGTTTTAGGTGTGAAGGAACCTTTTTAAGCCAGCCTGCACTATATTCTCAAAGAGAGATCATTTATGCGCACAGTTATGATTGTTTTAGCGGCTGTTTTTAGTTTAATCGTATTGCTGATTATCATCGGCCGGATTTATAGCTCCCGTGTGCCGGTCCCGGCCGGTGTAGGCACCGGTACGTTGGCCCCTTGCCGTGCTTCCCCTAACTGTGTTTCGACAGAAGCCACCGATGAAATGCATCAAGTAGACGCGATTCCGCTTGATCGGCCGGCCAGCGAAGCGATTGGAATGCTTGCCGCAATAATGAGGAAGATGCCTAAAAGCCGAATCGTTTCGCAGACCGACAGTTATTTACATGTTGAACTGCGCAGCTCGTTTTGGAACTTTATCGATGATGTGGAATTTTTGGTAAACGAAAGCACCGGGCAAATCGATAGTCGATCGGCCGCACGGACCGGTTATTCTGATTTAGGGGTGAATAAAGATCGTTATCTCAAAATTGTTGAAGAATATGCTCTTCTTTCCCGTTAAATGGCGTTATCTAACAGGATAAAGGTACCGGTTTAGAGATAGACACTCTGTTCAAACATATGCTACGCTTTGATCTCTACTTGAATAAGAAGTGAATAGGTTAAAATCCAGACGGTGGATTTAAAAATTTACCCTACTCTCTAGGACCGAAAATTTAGCTTAATGAGTGACCAAAAAAAAACCATTGTATGTATTGAAGACGAGCCAGATATGATTGACCTTGTGCGGCTGATTTTAAGCCGACACAATTATGAGGTGCATGGTGCATTGGGGGGACGAGAAGGTCTTGAGCTTGTTCATGAATTAAAGCCTGATTTGGTTTTGCTTGATTTAATGATGCCAGAGATGGACGGGTGGCAAGTGTTTCAAACAATTCGGGTAGAAGAAGGAATTAGCGAAACTCCGGTCATTATCTTAACAGCGAAAGCTCAGAGCATTGATAAAGTATTAGGGTTGCACATCGCCAAAGTGAACGATTATGTGACGAAGCCATTTGGTCCTCAAGAGTTGCTGTCGGCCGTTAAAAAAGTGATCGCTGAAGCAGAGAAGACCCCGGGTTAACTCAAAATCGGCTAGAAAAGTTACAAATTTGCAGCCTACACCTACATAACATGACTTAGGACCTATACCCATCCCCCTATAATTGATTGCCGTTGATTAATAATCTTAATATGATAGTAGGTAGTTGGTACTAGAAATGGTGCAATGTGCAGCCAAGAATGAGCCGGTTAAAACTGAGCCCAGCTTCGCTTGCTTTGGATATCGCGTAAATTAATAGAAACTATTGCTCTGTATAAGCGGATACTTAAGCAACGAAAGTTTATAATATGCGTCTAGTCAAGTACCCCCAAAATTAAATCTAAACCCCTTCAGATTAGATTTCCCAGAGTGCCCAAGATACTTAAGATGATTAATTGGGTTGCTTCAACATCAAGATAGGTGAATTAAATTGGCTAAATCAATATTAATCGTAGACGATGAACCGATGGCAAGAACGCTTTTGCGTCTGATGCTTGTTCGTTCTGGTTATGAAGTTATAGAAGCTGTTGACGGATACGATGCGCTTGAAAAATTAAGGACCATTTTGCCCGATCTGGTTGTATTGGATGTAATGATGCCGGGGTTAAATGGATTTGATGTTTGTACCAATATTCGGGACAGTGACGCGACTGCTCGAATTCCGGTCATTATGCTTAGCGCAAAGACAGACACAGCAAGTATTTCTCAGGGGATGGAAGTAGGGGCAACGCGGTATTTGACGAAACCGGTATCGCCAGACGAATTAACACGGCAGGTCGCAGATATATTGGCTGACCTCAATAATCCATTTCAAAGCTCGATTAGTGCATAGCTCCGGGTATCTGTTTGACCTAAATGGGCACATTCAATCGATCACACCACAGCATTTACAAAACTTATGATTGAAACCTTTCGCAAAGATGTCCAACGTTGGGTCGTTCCATCTGGCTTTGCTGAGCCTTCTGAAGTGACATTTACGAAAACAATAAGATTACTTTACAACCATCCATCATTGCGGTTGATGTTTTGGTTTCGTTTGGCCCGCTGGTGTAAGGCAAAGCGTATTCCGGCTTTGCCCGGGCTGCTATACCAGCGAAATTTGCGCCGTTTTGGGGCAGAGCTACGTTTAGACACACCTATCGGAGGTGGGCTTTATATCGCTCATCCGGTGGGGGTTGTTATTTCTCCTGATTATATGGGGGAAAACTGCTCGGTTATTTCGGCCGTCACTGTCGGTATGCGTAACGAATTGATATTCCCAACGATCGGTGATCGGGTCTTTATCGGTGCAGGGGCACGGGTGTTAGGGGCCATTACACTCGGGGACGATGTGCAAGTAGGGGCAAACAGCGTGGTAATCAAAGATGTTCCGGCAGGGGGAACTGTTGTGGGGATTCCGGGTAAAATTATCTCGATTTACGGTGAAAAACAGGGAAGTCTGGGCTAGAAGTTCTTTTGGGTCTTACCAAACAATTACAGGGTTCCGTTTACCTTGGCATGTGAATAGCCTATAATCGGGGCACTGAAAAGTAAACTTTGACTCTACACTTTAGGAGAGAATTATGAACCGGACCGTTAGAATCATACTGCTAATCATCATTTCCTTGATCTTTGGTTTTGCCATCACGCACGTTGGCCTGTATTTTATGAATACCAATCCTGAGGAATATGGCTTGTATTTTGGTACCGAAGGTGACGGCCTAGCATATTATCCATTGACGATCTTTTTTGGTGCATTAACGATCGCAATTTGGTTAGATAAATGGCTCGGGACTGAAATCCTTCCCCACTAATCTAAATAAGTTCAGAAGGGGCGATTTTCTGCGTCGTTGTACGCTTTGCTGTTTCTGAGTAGGCAATAAACAAGAAAGGTATTCTGTTTTCGTATCAGAGTACCTTTTTTTGTTTTCTGCTTGTGGGATACTCATACAAGCGCAAAGAGGTATGAATCATGAGTCAGTTGAGATAGCTCCCTTTCTCTTTGCCAAAAGTACAGCTGACAAAACACTAAACCTTAAATAACCAACTTACTATAAAAAAGTTGAACCCCCAAAAAGAGGATTTTCATGAGTGCAAAAATTATTGATGGTAAAGAAATATCTGCAAAGGTACGTGGCGAAGTAAAAGAGGCCGTTGCCGAAATGAAAGCGAAGCATGGGTATACGCCCGGCCTAGCGACCGTATTGGTTGGTGACAATACCGCATCTGCTACTTACGTGCGTGCAAAACATAAAGCGTGCGAAGAAGTTGGTGTTCGCTCTATCGGCCGGGTATTGGGTGAAGATATTAGCCAAGAAGAATTGCAGCAGGTGGTTCAGGAGCTTAACGATGACCCGGAAGTTGATGGGATTTTGGTGCAGTTACCCTTGCCGAAACACATCGATGAAGAGGCGATTTTAGGAACAATCGATTTAGGCAAAGACGTCGATGGCTTTCATCCATTGAACATCGGCCGTTTGTCGATGAAAGGGCGTAAGCCACTATTTATCCCATGCACCCCATATGGTTGTATGCGTTTGTTAGATGAAGCTGGTGTTGATCTAAACGGTGCAGAAGCGGTTGTTGTGGGCCGATCAAACATTGTTGGGTTGCCGATGGCATTTTTGTTAAACAACGCCAACGCAACTGTTACGATTGTGCACAGCCGCACAAAGGACATGGACGCTCACCTAAAACGAGCTGATGTCATCATTGCCGCCGTCGGCATTAGCGAGATGATCAAAGGAAATCAAATTAAACCCGGAGCCGTTATTATCGACGTGGGTATTAATCGTAAAGATGATGAAACCCGTAAACGGGGATATCGATTGGTTGGTGACGTAGACTACGACGATTGTTTACCTGTTGCTGGTGCGATCACTCCGGTTCCAGGTGGTGTAGGGCCGATGACCATTGCGATGCTTATGAAAAATACATTGCATGCGGCCGAGCGTAAATTCTAAATAAAAGCAGCGAGTAACGTGTCGAAACACGTTACTCGCTATGGTTTTTTATTCGTTAGGGGATGGGGTGACGGTTACTAAGATATGGCCTTTGGGAACCTCTTGCACATACGGTTCAGGGACCGGTGGCTTTTCATCGGTAAATTCTACATTTTCAAACCCGAGTTCATTTAAGAAGCCTTCCATATATTGCTTGGCATTTTCATCTGCGATTTCGATGATGCCGACTTCTTCAAGCGCATATTCTAAAATCGCAGCTTCCCCAATTTGGCGGACCTGCGTTTCTAGCTGGGGATCCGCACCGCTAAACAATCCGGTATCACGATCAACCACATAGCTTTTATCGTTGTCTAAGGCTGAAACGAGGATTTCAGATTTAGGCAGATGGATCATGACGGTATCTGGGTCAACGACTTGAATATCCCCATCTTCTAATTTTGCGAAATCTATTCCGGCAATCACTTCACCAACGGCCACAAAAACGATGCTTTCACCAAAAAGGCCAAATAAAACATCGGTATCCCGTTCAGATGTGACAATTTGTTCAGCCTCGAGCTGGGCTGTCTCTAGACGGGCCAATTGATTCACCTTGATCACGATGGTGCGTGGGTCGGGCAATATCTCCGGGGTCGATTTAACGAGCAGGCTGCGGACAGGGTTGAAGATCGGGCTGTTTTCAATCGCTTCGTTGGTGGTGGTATAAAGTTGATAAAGCCCAAATGTAAATAGGGATGCCACAGTTACCAGTACGATAAAAAATATTATGACGATCGGCCGAGGGCCTCTTCTTGTCTCGTACAGGTTTGAGTTGTATTGGTCATCAGATCTTTGTTTACTCATAAATTCACGTTAATGTTTTCACCTAGGTGCTTGCGGGGTGGTTCGCTGTGATTTACCATTTAACTTATCTTTTAAAACACCCAAACCTAATATAGGTACGCGCGAAAAGACAAAATTAATAATTTGTCGGAAAAGTGTCGTTTGTACCTTACGATAAACCCACATGCATGTTGCAACTTGTCAAATAAAATTGGGGCTTGCCGGAGTCAGATCGCTCAAAGAAAAAAGACGTATATTAAAATCAATTTCTGCGCGGATATCCAACGAGTTTAATGTGGCTATCGCTGAAGTTGGCTTAAATGACGTTTGGCAAAGCGCTTTGTTGGGGGTCGCTTCCGTTGGTAATGACGCTCGACTACTGCATCGTGTTATGGAAAATGTGGTTGATTGGATTGAACGGAATCGCCCCGATCTAATTTTAACCGATTATAAGATTGAATTTCGGTAATTTAATCCCCTTTCATCCATCCTAAAATGGTAATTGTTCAGCCCCCCAACTATTTTCGCCAGATTGGCCCAGTTTTTAGCTTATCTTTCCGTAGAACGCAGATCCTTTTGTCAAACTTGACCAATCTGCTGAATAAATACCTGAAATGAATTTATTTTTTCAAAAGTCGCGACGAACACTGCCAATCCTTTTTGTTTTATGTGTGACCCTGTTTTTCTCCCCAGCCGTTCTTTTAGCCCAGCCTAAAATGCAGTCGGCTGATGATGGCCTTTCAATGACGGTGCGGCCCGGCTTTGATGGCATCGTTAAAACCAACACTTGGTTTTCGGTTTTGGTGACATTGGCCAACGATGGGCCGGCCGTTGATGGTGATTTGAAGGTGACGATGGGGGACGGGGGCACTGTTTGGACGACGGCTGTTTCACTGCCAACCCAATCCCGCAAACAAATTGTTGTTCCGGTTTTTAATGGTGGTTTAGCGCGGCCGCTAGCGGTTCAATTTGACTCTGAATCAGGCGAAACCCTGCTAAATTATAACAACGGGCCACTTACTGAAATTGATCCGGGGGACTCGCTTTTGCACGCCATTGTCTCGCCAGAGCCGGATACGCTTGAATTGCTTAATAAAGTGTTTGGCGGCCGAACAAGCAGCTCTGTCGCTTATATTTCGCTCGATGAAATTCCAAGTTCACCCGTCGGCTTACAAGGGCTAGACACGCTGGTATTTAGCGACATTGATACCAATCCACTTTCGGCCGAACAGCGGAGCGCTATTGAAAGCTGGGTGCGGCATGGTGGACAGTTGGTGATTTCAGGTGGGGCCAGTTGGCAAAAAACATCGGCCGCATTTAGTGATTTAATGCCGGTCGAGGTGGTTGCGACAGAATCTGTTGATTCTTTGTCTGGCTTTGAAGCGGATATCGGTGTTGATTTTAGAGATGCGGGGCCATATGTTGTTGCTCGATCTAGCTTGAAAAATGGGGAGCTGGTTTGGCGCAATGATTCTCTGCCCATCTTGGCCCGTCGACCAGAAGGGGCAGGCAATGTTTGGTTTTTAGCCTTAGACCCCCGGTTTGCTCCGCTAGATGATTGGGACGGCAGCCTTGTGTTGTGGGAATCGATTGTGCAGTTTGCCCCCAGAGATTTGTTTTGGGAACGTGGGTTCGCGGACCAGAGCCAATTGGTGGAAGCGGTTTCTACGATTCCATCGGTCAAGCTGCCTTCATTTTGGCTTATCCTCGGTTTTATGCTGCTGTATATCCTGATTGTTGGGCCGCTGAACTATTTGGTACTGTCCCGCATGAAAAAGCGCGAACTCGCATGGCTGTCATTGCCGCTAACGATGCTTTTGTTTAGTGTTGCGGCACTGATTATCGGCATGCAATTCCGGGGGAACCAGGTGCTGATTAATCAGTTATCTGTAGTATCCGGCCGAATCGATGAGCCGAATCTAAAGGTTGAATCTGCAATCGGTGTTTTTTCCCCACGTCGGGCTGCTTATAACGTCGCTGTAGAATCTGCCCCTAACATTCGGCATGTGGACCAATTTGGATTTGGCGGATTTGGTGATGCAACCCGTGTTCGGCTAGGCAATAATGCGATCTTAGAAGAGTTGGTTGTAGATGTGGGTGACGTTTTACCGTTTGCTGCGACCAGCTATCGCGGGCAATCTCCTATTTCGGGGCAAGCGGTTTTGGTCGAAGATGGGACTGCGGTTGAACTAACGATTACCAATATCAGCGGTGAGCCGTTTCAGGATAGTTTGCTTTTGGCCGGTGGTATCAAGCAGGTGGCGCTGTTAGAAATTGAGCCGGGTGAAACGATTAAAAGGACAATTGTAATCCCGACGATGTCTCATGAACCTTTTGCGGCTGCGGCGGCCGGTGCCCCGGAAAGTTACCAGGTCCAGACAAGGGTGCCCGATTCGTATCAAGATTCGCCGCTTGAGAATGGGTTCGGTACTTTGATTGAGGGTGGTGATCCGGGCGATTATTATCAGACCTATGGGGTTTCTGATAATTACCAACGTTACAGTTTATTGAGTAGTTTGTACGATACTTATAGTGGTCAGACAGTTTATACCCCGGCCGACCGACTTGTTCTTATCGGCTGGAGCGACACCACTCAGCTCGAGCTTTCTCTTGTCGACGGCCGTTATGAAAATCGAGGATCTACCCTGTTTTTTATCGAAATTCCGGTTAGCCAATAACAAAAGCAGCTTTTAAACATATGTCAGCAATTATTGAAATAAGCGATTTAACCAAACAATACGGCACCTTTACCGCTTTAGACAATTTGAATCTACAGATTGAAGAAGGGGCTGTCTTTGGCTTTATCGGTCCGAACGGGGCTGGTAAAACAACCACCATGCGCATTATGACCACTTTGCTTAAGCCTAGCCATGGTGAAGCGAAGATAGACGGCTATTCGGTGTTAACACATCCAAATGAAGTGCGTCGACTGATCGGTTATATGCCTGACTTTTTTGGTGTTTATGACGACATGAAGGTGTGGGAATATCTAGACTTTTTTGCCGCTTGCTATGACATTCCTGAATCACAGCGCAAAGGGATGATTGGTGACCTGCTTGATTTGGTTGATTTAGGCCATAAACATGATGAGATGGTTGAAAGCTTAAGTCGCGGCATGAAACAGCGATTGTGTTTGGCGCGAACCTTGGCGCATGATCCCAAAGTGCTCATTCTAGATGAACCGGCTAGCGGTTTAGACCCACGGGCCCGCATCGAAATGCGTGAATTGCTGCGTGAATTGCAGAACATGGGGAAAACGATCTTTTTCTCGTCTCATATTTTGTCAGAGGTCGCGGATATCTGTACAAATATCGGCATTATGGAAGCAGGCAAACTTGTTGCCCATGGGGATATCGAGCAGATGCGCCAGCAGCTTCAGGTGTCTCGTTTGATCCAAGTTCGGATGATCGGTGACACCGCACCACTCAAAGATATTTTGATGGCAGAAGAAAAGGTGAGGGAAATTACGGACGGCCGGGAAGTTGAACTGACACCGGACATTGTGCGATTTGACTTTGTGGGGGACGATGTTGAGCTAAGCCAACTTTTGCATCAACTTATCGAGAAAAAAATACAGCTGATATCTTTTAGCGAAGAAGTTGGGGACTTAGAAGATGTCTTTATGCAGGCGACCAAAGGGGTAGTCAGTTAAATCATATGTGGGCCTTTTTAAGAAGCGTTCGTACAAACCCGATCTATTTAAGAGAGCAAGGGCGCTGGGGAGAACCGAACCGATACTACGCAACGATGATGCGCTACCTGCCTTTGGTTTTGCTGCTGATTTTGGGGCTAAGTGTGTTTTGCGGTTACGGACAGCTAACCACCCTGTTGGGGTTGGGCGATGCTGGTGGCGCACTGTTCGCTCTGATTTGCATCCCAAATATTATTATTCAAATGATCACTTGGGTTGGCATAATCATCGCCCCTGCATTAACGGCACCATCGATTGTAGAAGAGTTAGACCGAGGCAGCTGGGATATTTTACGATTGACCCCTATGCCGACGACCCACATTATTTTTGCAAAACTACTGGGTGGTTTGTCTCGTTTAAGAATTTGGATTATTTTGTTCATCACCAGCATTATTTATGCGGCCGCGGTTGGCTTGGGCTCGATTTTTCTACTTGAATCAACGGCTGGTGGTGGGGGTCTCGGCTGGGGTTTGACCACCATCGTGATGACGTTGATCCGGCCGTGGGTCGAGATCGGTTTCGCCGGGTTAGCAGGACTCACCCTCTCTTTGTGGACACACTCTGCACGGGCGGCCCTGATAGGGTCATATGCGCTGGTGCTCGTTTATCGAATCATATTGGCTCCGGTAGCATGGGGTGTTACGGCCGCGTTGCTGGTAGAAAATGGATTTGAAGCGGCCGCGTTTGGTGCAGGTACCCTAGCGATCAATGTGTTATATCTGATCACCGGGTTCTTTTTGACATTGGCCCTGCGCCGTCGTGCTAAGGCACTTGATGCTGGTGAAAGCGTATATGAGTAAGGTAGAAATATTTTAGTAGAATCTAGAGGGTTAAAACCGGTTGTATGATATGATTTTACCCCTCGAGCATGCACAATAGTGTCAGACAGGAAATGAATCAATGAGTGAACTTATCACTGAAAACAAAAAAATGGGGCTGTTCCAGCGGGGAATCATGCAAAACCCGATTACCCTAAAAGAGCTGCGCAGCCGTATGCGCGGCCGCAGGGCATTTGCCATCCTGTCGCTTTATTTAACCGCTGTGTGCACCATTGTTTTCTTTATTTATCTTATTTTCGCAATTGAAAACAACACGGCCGCGAGCGCCGGACAGCTGGCTGGGCAATCGATATTTTTAACAATGGTTGCCATTCAGATGTTTTTAGTCGTCTTTGTTGCCCCCGCATTTACATCAGGGGCTATTACCGGAGAAAAAGAGCGTCAGACCTATGAGCTATTACGCACGACACTCATGTCTCCTCGCCGTTTTGTTCTAGGGAAAGTCATCTCCGCTTTAGGGTATGTCATTTTACTCGTCGTTTCGACAATCCCGCTAATCTGCTTGGCGTTTATGATCGGGGGCGTTTCTTGGGTTGAAATAATTATTTCGCAGGTGATGTTGGTTGCAGGGGCATTTACCTATTCGCTGCTTGGCATATATTTCTCTAGTCGATCCAAATCGACTTTGGCGGCCACCGTAACCACCTATATCGTGACGATTGTTATCTTGGTTGGTATTCCACTTTTGTTCATGCTTGGTGCTTTGATTTTGGCTCCGTTTTTTGCCGTGTTTGACAACACAACATGGTTAGAGCCTTTGGCCATTTATGGTCTGATCGCCGGAAGCTTTACAAATTTGCCGGGGGCAATGATCGCATCTGAGCTTTTATTTTGGCAAGAAAATGCGATTTGGGGATTTTGGAATCCTGGATCAACGCGCTATTTTGTGCCCCAGGCTTGGTATGGCGCATTGATATTTCATTTGGTGATGGCTTGGCTTTTGTTTCGCTGGTCTGTAAAAAGAGTTTCTCAAATTGCGGAGTAAGTTGGGTTCATCTTTCCAAATAACTCATGATGATCAACGCTGATTTTTCCCAAGTTAAACAAGAGCTAAAAGCATGGAACGGCCGACGCCGTTTGCAGGCGTTGCTTGTTTGGGGACCACGGGGCCTGATGGCAGGCTTGACAGTTGCTTTGATCCTCGCTCTAATCTCTCGTTTTCGGCCGTTTATGACCAATCGGGAGATTGGCTTCGCCGCTGTGGTTTGCGCCGTTGTGGGGCTATTGGGGGGCATTTCATACGCTTTGTTGCGCCGCTACACCATACGGGACCAAGCGATTTACGCCGATCGACAGTTTGGCCTGCGTGAACGGGTAACGAGTGCGCTAGAACTGCATGAAGGCAAAATAGATGCCCCGGCCGAGATTCGTCGATTTCAACTGCAAGATACATTAAATTCAATGAAGCAGGTCGATGTCAATCAATCGATCCCGCTGACGCTAGACACCCAGTCGTTAACCTTTTTGGTGGCTGCGATTGCGCTGCTTATTGCGGCCGTGATCTTACCCAATGCACAATCGACCATTTTGCAGGGTGAGCGGGCTGTGCAACAGATCGTTGCTGAACAGATTGAGCGTTTAGAGACGCTGGAAGAACAAATTAATCAGAACGGAGATTTATCCGAAGAACAGCGTGAAGAGCTTTTGGCACCGATCAACGGGGCGCGTGAGACCCTTGAAGGAGGGGTTGAATCTCGTGAAGAGGCGCTGGCGACTTTGTCAGAGGCTGAGTCTGAATTAAGGGAGCTGGCTCAACAAAACGATACCGGTCCTTTAGAAGGGCAATTGGCAGAGGCGGGGTCAAACATTCGCTCAGCGGCCGGTGAAGGGTTGAGTGAAGCAATGGGGGGAGGTAACCTGAACGAAACGGCCGAAGAACTGGATCGACTGTCTGAGTCAGTTGACAGTTTGTCGGCCGAAGAACAACAAGAATTAGGCAGTGAGCTTTCACAAGCTGCGTCTGAGCTACAAGAAAGTGCGCCCGAATTAGCGGAGCAATTGGCAGAAGCTGGGTCGGCCTTGCAGCAAGGAGACAGTGAAGGGGCTCGCGAAGCGCTGGCAGAAGCTGGTGAAACGTCTGATGCGCTGGCTGAGCAAGGTGAAACGGCTGAGGCGGCTGAACAAGCGGCCGGAGAATTAACTGAAGGGCGCCAAGAAGTTGCCGAGAGCGAAGAACAGGACCCCTTAGGTGAAACTCAGCCGGCCGAGCCCCAAGCCGGTGCAGGTCAAGAAGCACAGCCAGGAGCAGGTGGACAACCGCAGCCGGGCGGTGGAACCGAACCAGGTGAAGGTAGCGGATTAGGTCAGCCCGGCCCGGCTAACGGTGGAAATCAAGCGGGTCAAGGCGGGGGCGGCACCGAGGGTGGCTCTAGCACCGACAATGTGTTTGTTCCCCCGTTTCGCGACTTAAGCGGATTTGAGGGTGTCGAAGTTGAGTTGGATGCTGATTGTGAAGCTTCCCCAGAAAATTGTGGCGAATTATTAAGCACAACCCCGTCTGAAATAGGCGAAGAGCAGAGCGTTGTGCCATATGAAGAAGTGTACGCAGAGTATGCGAACACAGCCTATGAGACGTTAGCGGAAGATTACATCCCGATCGGGATGAAAGGCTATATTCGTGATTACTTTAGCTCTCTGGAGCCAGAGGCTGAATAAATTTACCCCATCGAGGATTGAATGTCAGAAATTACCGTATCAGAATTTAGACAAGCGGCAGATGAAATTGAACAACAGATTGGCAAGGTTATTGTTGGGCAAGAAAATGTAATCCGTACGGTGTTAACCGCCATTATTGCGGGCGGCCATGCGTTGTTAGAAGGTGTGCCCGGCTTGGGTAAGACGATGCTGATCCGCACAATTTCAGAAGTGCTCGATATGGAGTTTAGCCGCATTCAGTTTACGCCTGATTTAATGCCGGCCGATATTACAGGGACCGATGTGATGGAAGAAGTAGACGGCCAACGCCGTTTCCGTTTTCAGCAAGGACCGATCTTTGCAAATTTAATTTTGGCGGATGAGGTTAATCGAGCAACCCCTAAAACCCAATCCGCAATGCTCGAGGCGATGCAAGAAAAAACGGTAACGGTGGCGAATGATACGTATGAGCTCCCCAAGCCGTTCTTCGTACTTGCAACTCAAAATCCATTAGAAATGGAGGGGACCTACCCATTGCCTGAAGCGCAGTTGGATCGCTTTTTATTTAAAGTCGATGTTACATTTCCATCGGCGGCCGAGCTTAGCGAAATCTTGAATCGCACAACGGGGGAAGAGAATCCTAATCCTAAGAAGGTGGCCAACGGGGCTAAAATTATTGCGATGCAAAATCTAGCCCGAACCGTACCTGTACCTTCGAATGTGACTGACTTCGTTAGCCGTTTGATCGTGGGTACTCATCCAGACCAGAGCCCTTCAGATATGATCAAGCAATATGTACGGTATGGCTCTAGCCCGCGTGGGGCTCAAGCGATTATGTTAGGGGCCCGTATCACAGCTTTACTCGCTGGGCGCTACAATGTTAGTTATGATGACGTAGTTGCGGTGGCATCACCCGCTTTACGCCATCGAATAATCCTAAACTTTGAAGCGCAGGCAGCCAATATATCTGCCGATCAAATACTTGCAGATTTAGTTAGTGCAATTCCGAGGGATGGCTAGTACTGCGCGGCAGCAAATATCGGCCTAGTTCAATTGACGTGCAGTACCCCATACAAAGGGGCGAACAGTGTTTAAACTTGCTCGTTATTGATGCCTCTTTGTACTAGAACCTAACCAACTTGAAAAAAAATTGGTCAACAGAGCAAAAATAGTGGGACTTTTGGGTTAAACCCATGTTAATTTTCACCTAAATATGAGGGACCGGAACTTTTTACCCGCTTAAAAAGTGGAACTTTAAGGTTAAATTGTTAGGCTTGTGTTTGGCAAAGCTAATTTTGCAGTGTTCAGAATTTGAAAAACCGTTTTAGCTTTGTTTATCGTAGGCCGGTTGTGCTTGTTGCAACCAGACTACATTCTTGGCAATACACACCAGATTGAAAAGCTATTCAGGGATCTGATGAACAGTTAAATTGACACGTTGCCAGAGTGACATGTGTGCCCTATGCAAATAGGATGAAGTTTCACTTTGGGTAGCTGCCGGTTTAAACCTGATAGCTTATTGAAGCTCATATTTAGATTGAGATAGATGCTTCAAACCAGACAATTATTCATGTTAAAAGCTCGAAAACTTCTGCCTACAATACTCTATATTTTTCTTTTTGTTACGGCCGTTGGCTGTGGCGGCCGGGGCGAGGATGAGATTCCACCTACCCCACCTCCTGTCACACCTCCAGCGACTTCGACACCGATCCCCCAACCTACCGCATGGCCCACCAATACACCGACCGCAACCGCTACTGCGCCCCCAACTCAGACCCCTTTGCCGGATGCAACCGCGACTTGGCAAGCTGAAAATTTCGTTGACCTAGATATTGAGTTTAACTTTCAAGGGGTGTTCATCAACTATAGTGAAAAACTTTATAGTGAACTTACCCCCGGCCGAGAGCCCGCCGTTCAAAACGGGTATCTGGCATTACCAGAAAACCGAATCGAAATTGAAGGGGTGCCAGAAAATGTCGTGCTACGTGGCTTTAATCAAGATTCTAGTCGCGACACATTAATGGGCGTCCAGGCGATCGTTGATAGCTCAGGCTTTTTCTATTCGACTTATTCCATTCAAGATCAAGAGTATTTTAACGAGCTGCGTCGCGTTTCGATTACCCGGCCGCGGCTAGACTTTTTCTACGATGCGGATGATTTCGTACTTGATGCGAAATACACAGATTTTAAAAATGGTAAAGGAATTTCAGCTATTCGTTATTTGCCCTCAGTTGATGGGCCAGAAGAAATAACCAATGAACAATTGTTTTATACATTTGAAGGAATCAGCAACTCCGGATTTTTCTATGTTTGGCTTCAGTATCCTGTCAAAGTCGATGCGTTATCAGATAAAAAATCATTTACTGACAGTCAGCTAGAAGTTTTGGCTTCTGATGAGTCTAACTTCGCAATTTATAAGCTGAATGAAATGGAACAAGTACGCCGGTCTTTAGAAAAAGGGGAGGTGTCTCCGTTACGTTCAGTTTTAGACGAGTTAGTCAGCACCGTGTTTGTTTCAGATACGGCCGGCGGGACGATCGCTGTTGCTGAAGGCTCGGGTGATGAAGGACAAGACCTTCAACAAGGGCAGGGCAACGCTGGCGAGGATTCAGGACAGGTCACAGTCGTTGGGGAAGAGCAATCTGAACCACAAGGTCAAGATGATCCCGAGATTGTTGGTGTAGAAAACCCAGAGGGTGAACCGGTTGATCCTGAAACGGACGAAGCCGGTGCATCGGTTGAGGAAGAGACCCCAGAAGCTACAGAAACACCTGAACCGACCGAGACACCGGAACCAACAGCAACTGCGACACCGGAACCGGTTGTGGAACCCACTGAAACTGCAACCCCAACGCCAGAACCGGTTGCAGAGCCCACGGAAGAAGCAACTGCGACACCAGAGCCAGTTGTCGAACCAACTGAAGTACCGACCGAAGAACCGACGGCGACACCGGAACCGGTTGAAGAAGAAACGCCGGTATCACCAGAACCCACACAGGTTGTTGGGGCGGTCCCTACTTATGATCCAAGCTGTATCAACTTCCTAAATTATCTAGAAGATGTCACGATTCCGGACTATTCAAAAGTAACTTCTGGAGAGGAGTTTGAGAAGGTTTGGAAAGTAGAGAATAAAGGTTCTTGCCCGATCACAAGTGAGTTTGAAATCATTGCGACTGCTGACGATGGGGTAACCGTGGTTAGCACAAAACCGATGGAGACGATTAATCCAGGTGATTCTGGTTTACTGACGATCGTGTTACGGGCACCAGACACGCCTGGCACTTATGGGGCTACGGCCGCCTTGCGCGCCCCAGACGGGACTCGGTTTGGCCAGCTCTTTGCGATTTTTACATCTCAATAAATTTAGCTCATACTTAATCTCATACACTTAGTCGGTGTGTGAATTAAGAGCCCTATCTAAATAAAGCCTGCCCGAATCATAAATTTGGGCAGGCTTTATTGCTTTAACGAATCATCATATTTACACCTAGTGTGTTAGGGTATAATGCCTGCATGGAACCAAGCGAAATAAAAGATTTCCGTGGCCCTTTCACGGAAGAAACATACGAAATATTAGGCGGCTTTCTTGACAACTTGCCAGAAAAAGTACGATTGGTTGTTTATGCCAGCGTGCAAAACAGCTGTACAGAAGAAAATACAGTTGAGCTGTGCGAAGTTTTAGCAGAACGGTTCGGTCCAATTGAATTTAGGAACAAACCACGTGTGGCTGAGTTTCCTTGGCATCCGATTATTGCGGTGAACGGAATCGATGAAAACGGCAACGATATCGATTACAACATTCGCTTTTTCGGCCACCCCGCTTGGTATCAAATTAACTCATTGGTGGGTGCAATTCAGGCGGTTGCTTTTAAAGGGATGACCTTAAGTGCGAAGACACGCATTCAACTTAGCCGACTAAGTGAAGCGGTTGCTATTGAAACGTTTACCGCCCCTGAAGATGAGGCTGGTGTTTTGATGAGCTCGCTTATTTGCAATTTGGCCGCTGCGTGCCCATCGATTAGCGCTTACGTATGCATGATCAATGATTTTCCGGCCCTTGTGCCTCAATACTCAATTTATTCGATCCCCCATACGATCATAAATAAGAACCATCATCTAGAAGGGATCTATAACGAGAGTAAAATCCTAAAGGCGATCTCGAAGTCGCTTAATTGATCTAAAGGGCCTACACGATCTCTAAAGCCCCTTTTATAGGGGACTGTGTGTCATTGATGGCATCGATTGAATCATAAAGCAGCATCTTGGGTGAAAAGTACGTAAATTCCCAAATCGAGACATTTTTAAATTATTTTAGAGAGTTTCGCGTACATATCGGCTGTTTGTCGCCAATCTACAACTTTTTGTATATTTTGGTCATGCGTAATTTTTGTCCTATTGCACCGTCTTTTTTTTGCAGATCCTATTGATTATAAAAAATTGCTCCCCTATAATGCACCAGACAAAGGGCCGATGTTTTAATCTGCAGTTCATTAAACGCCGGTTGGGTAGGGATTTTGGGAATAATGGTTAATCCTGTTTGTTTCTAAAATACGCTCTTGTAGCTTTTGCATAATATTGTTTCGTATCGACTTATCCCCAAACACCTAACAATATGCGTAAAGATTCATAGTTTGCCCTTGCTCCCGCTTACATATTTTCATTAAGTTTTCTTTTCGACCCGATTAGTAAAATTGAATAATCGTATGATATCGCTTTCAGATAAATCTCAGAGCATTGACGCTTTCTTATTGGAGTCTGCAGATGAACAGCTGAGGAAATTAGGACCAATCACGCTTTGGATTGGGACTATTATTCTGCTAGTTGTTAACGCGCAACGAGCCGTGTATGGAGATTGGACCGGGATCGTGATTTCGGCATTAGCATTGGCAACCGGATGGTATGTTGTTAAAGCAACGACTATTTCTGCACATAATCGGATCGCATTGTTTATCGCGATTTGTTTTATGACAGGATTTGCCAATTTGCTGACACATGGCTTAATCGAAAATGGAAGAATTGTTTTATTTTATGCTTGCGTGGGGTCTGTGTCTTTAAATCGGTGGCGATATAGCCTTGGTTTGCTCGTCTTAAGTTGCATCATGATATTCATGGTTGGAGTCGCGATTTCGATCGGTTGGCTAACGCCTTTACCCAGCATCAATCATCCGGACATGACGGTATCTAATATCGCTTCGATAACCCTTTACTTTGGCATTTTTGCTGGCGTGACTCAGTTTTCAATCTATGAAATTTACAAGCGACTGATTATGGCTTGGAAAAAGCAGCTAAATATTGAGGTCGAGTTGCGTGAGCAAAATGAGTTGGTTCGATCGCTGGCTGAAAAAAGGGCCGATGAGCTGGTAGCGTTAAAGAAAAGTCAAGATGAGCTGGCTACCTATAAAAGCCACCTTGAGGAGATGGTTGTTCACCGCACGGCCGAGTTAAATATTGAACGCGACCGAGCGAACCAAGCCAATCATGCTAAGTCGCTGTTTATCGCCACAATGAGCCATGAATTGCGGACCCCATTGAATTCAATATTAGGTTATAGTCAGCTGTTAACCGAAGAGTTAGGTGAATTTGATGAGGAATTTGATCATTTTAAAGATGATGTTCAAAGTATTGAGCGCTCGGGCAGTCATCTTTTAAATTTGATTAACAATGTACTCGATCTTTCAAAAATTGAAGCCAATCAGATGGAGGTAGACATTCGTAGTCACCAAGTTTCAGATTTGATTGATGAGATTGAAATTAACACCCGCCCATTATCCTTAGCTCAAAAAAATCAATTTAAGATTGTGAATAATGTGCCGGACGAGACAATTTTGACCGATGGTCAGCGGGTAAAACAAGTTGTCATTAATTTGTTGGGCAATTCTTTTAAGTTCACTAGGTGCGGCGAGGTCCGTTTAGAGGTAAACCTTGTTGATTCAGATACATCTAAATGGTTAAAGATTGATGTTGTTGATTCAGGCGTAGGAATGGACCAAAGCTTTTTAGAATCGATCTTTGAGCCGTTTACGCAGGAAGATGGCTCATATTCTCGCATGCAAGAGGGGACCGGCCTTGGTTTGGCGATTTCGAAAAGATTTGCTCAGCTCTTGGGTGGGGAATTAACGGTAACGAGCCGGCTCCAGCATGGCTCAACGTTTAGTTTTATGTTGCCTATGAACTATGCACCCGGTTTGGATAAGTTAAGCGCTTAAGGCTGACGGATCATTCATAGTCTGAATTAACTTGTCCGGTTCCGTAGGAAAGGAACACGAATACAAGATATTAAATTTGTGTTCCTTTGGCATGAAAGGCGCCCCTTGATACGATTTAGAGTTATTTTTTCTTTTTCGCGTCTTTTAAACGTGCATTTGGGGTCGGTGAGCCGCTGAGTTGAGCCATGACGCTACGATGCAGCTGACGGTAGCGCATACGATATCGATTGAACCCATAGCGTAGTCGAGCGACACCAGGGTTGTCTTTGTAGTTTGGCCCTGCATCCCAACGAATAACTGAAGCTGCCCATGTTAACCCGCCACCAAAGCCGACAAAGATCACAATGTCGTTGGGGTTTAATCGGCCGGCCTGCACCGCTTCGCAGAGGGCGATAGGGATAGACGCGGCGGAGGTGTTGCCAGCATGGTTGACGTTTAAAAAGAATTTGTTTGGACTGATCCCCAACTTTTTAGCGGCCGATTCGATAATGCGCGTATTCGCTTGGTGGGGGACGATTAGAGCAACATCATCAATTGTAATGCCTGCTTTTTCTAAAACATCATTGACAATTAATGGGATGACGCGGGTTGCAAAGCGAAAAACCTGTCGCCCTTCCATATCGATCACGTTGCGACTTTCACCCTTTTTAGGACTGGAACCATTTAAAAACGGGACCGGGTTTTCATAGACGGCCGGTAAGCTGAGCACATTGCCACCTGAGCCATCAGAGCGTAAACGACTGGCAAGAACCCCACCTGGAATGTTGCTCCCTTGAAGCACAACCGCACCTGCACCATCACCGAACAAAATACAGGTTCCTCGATCATCCCAATCGAGAACGCGCGACATTTTTTCAGCACCAATAACAACGGCCGTCCTGGCAGCACCGGTTTTAATCGCTTGGGTCGCCATA
The DNA here is from genome assembly GCA_020629055.1 of Chloroflexota bacterium. GTDB lineage: Bacteria > Chloroflexota > Anaerolineae > Promineifilales > Promineifilaceae > WTJY01. Next base: position 6,734 of record JAHDEB010000044.1, on the reverse strand, counting down.
TCTAACCCGTACACAAACCCAGAACAGGCGGCACTTAGGTCAAAGGCACCCGCATTATCCGCCCCTAAAAGGGCTTGGACTTGGCTCGCCGTCGAAGGGAACATATTTTCAGGGGTTGAGGTTGCAACAATGACGAGGTCAATTTCTGTAGGAGAAATATCGGCAATCGCAATCGCTTTAGCGGCCGATTCAAATGCCATTTGCGTAGTCGTTTCTGTATCAACGATGTGCCGTGAACTGATTCCGGTCCGAGTTTCTATCCACTCGTGATTCGTATCAACCACTTGGGATATCTCATCATTTGATATTTCGCGTGGGGGAAAATAGTGACCCCAACCAATAATATGTGCGTGCTTCATAATCTTGAGATGCTTTTCTTCTTCTAAATTTTACGCCCAACAAATCTCCCCGTTAGACGGTGCTTGTTAAATAGGTTAACACACTAAAACGGATAGGGTTTCGATATTAATTGAATTGATTTGTGGTTCTCATAAAAATAGACCCCTAAATCAGATGATTTTTTGCGGTTCACAGTGGTTTGATATGTGATTACAACTTAAGATACCGCTGCGTTATGGGCAGATGGAATGAAGTTGGCTCACCCACAAGAAGGCCTCGTCAACAATGACGCCGTTTTAAATGTACTGGGTCAGCGGAATCCACATCAAATAAAAATATATAAACCAACAGTCGCGATTTGGAGGAGTAAATATGGATGTAAAAAAGACAGCGTGGGAAAGTGAAAAATGGCGATTAGACATTTATGAGCTGACCAAACCTGATGGAGCCCAGGTCGAAACGGCCGTCGTGCGCCACCCTGGGGCGGTGATGCTAGTGCCGGTTGATGAAAAGGGTATGGTTTTGATGCTGAAACAATACCGTTTGCCTTTAGATGAAACGATTTTAGAGGTTCCTGCGGGCACCCGAGAGACCAAAGAAGAGCCTTGGTTAATATGCGCTCAGCGAGAGTTGCGTGAGGAGACAGGGCATCGGGCAGCGGAATTTCATGATTTGGGCCTGCTGTGGCCATTGCCCGGAACTTCTGATGAGGAGCTAATGCTTTACCTCGCAACAGGGTTAACGCATGATCCGCTCCCTCAAGATTTCGATGAAGAGATTGAAGTGGTTCGTATCGGGCTAGATGAGCTGTGCGCCATGGCGTTAGACGGCCGCATGCAAGATATGAAAAGTGGTCTTGCGGTGTTGCGTGCACAAGCGTATTTGGCCAGCCGAGCCTAATCTAACATTAAAAGCGCCATCGCGATCGGGGCTGCATAGCTCATGCCGGCGATCCGGCCGTCGTGCAGTGCAATCGCAACTTCTTCTTTCGGATGCCATTCTATGGTGTAATCTTCTAAATCGTTGTAATCCGGTTCGGCTACTTTTTTGCAGTTCTTAGCAATAAAGAAAGTGCCTTCAGACGCTCGGCGATTTGCATCGACGATGAAGGTCCCCAATGGTGTCCAATCGTGGCTCTCAAGGCCGGTTTCTTCCATGAGCTCCCGCTTGGCGGCCGTTAAGGCGTCTTCACCTGGATCGATGTACCCTCCCAGTATTTGCCAATTTAGGCGGCCGATCCCATGTTTGTATCCTTTAATGATTAAAAAGTTTTGGTCTTCGTCTAGCACCACCACATTAATATAATTTCGTAAATTAACGATGGGCCAATCAGGGATTACCGTTTGATCGGGTAAACGGACCTGCTGTAAATTAACCTGCATGAAAGGATGCTTAAAGACAGCCTCCTCTTTTTCAACAATCCATTCTTGTTCCATTGAATCTACTCCTGACTTAATCTAGAATCCTTTAGCGGCCCGACAAATTGTAGTTGATGCCGATTGACCCTTAGGAAAAAATATAAAAATGCCTGAACTAAACACCCTCGACTATACCAACATCATTGCCATCGTGGTGGCGATTATCATCGTTTTTGGCTTAGGGCGAGTGATTATTAACTTTACACGCACCCTTTTTCGTATGGGATGCTTAATCGTGCTAATTGGCGGGGCGATCTATGCGCTTTGGATGTATTTGCAACTCTAGGTGATTTTTAGACAGGAAAGGTCTAAGGGCATGAACACCACCATCCACTAGAAAACCCGAAAGCGATTTTTTCAAGCAGCTATTGTTAAGTTTGGCCTAAGAGGCTTCTAATTTTTGGTAAAAATTTTCGCACTATCTGCCAAATGTCGCTAAATTGGTCCAATCCTTTCAAACAAGAACTGTGTAATTTATGACTGATAAAAATAATTCAACCGGCCAGCAAACAAGACGGCCGATAGCGATTCTGGGTACGGTCCTCGCGATCACCTTTTTAGCCTTATCTGGCTATTGGACCTATACGTTTGCCAAACGAGTCGCGGCCGATAATCCGATTATCGCCCAACCCGACATCGATGAGACCGTGCCAACCTTGGTTTCAGGGTCTAGCATTAGCGCACCGGTGCAGTCGGTGACCGGCGGGTTGGTAGAAGAGGAGTCGGTTGTTGAAGATACTGTTTTGGTGCAAGCCCAAGAACCATGGAGCGGCACCAGCCGGGTCACCATTTTGCTGATGGGCATCGACCGCCGTTGTGGGGAAGTAGGGCCGGTACGAACCGATAGCCTTATGGTGCTTTCTGTAGATCCGGTGGGTAAAACGGCCGCCATTCTTTCTTTGCCCCGCGATCTTTGGGTCGAGATTCCGGGATTTGGGGTTGAACGGATTAATCAAGCCCATTATGTGGGTGAAATTATTGAGTACCCCGGTGGCGGCCCTGCCTTGGCCGTCGATACAGTCGAAGCGATTTTAGGCACCGATATTCAATATTTTTCAACCGTCAATTTTCAAGCCTTTGTTGAGGTGGTTGATTTGATGGGCGGCATTACTTTGAATGTACCAGAGGCGATTGATGACCCGAATTACCCTGATGAATGCTATGGTTTTGATCCATTTTCGATCGGGGTGGGTGAGCAAACGCTCGATGGTGCGACCGCACTAAAATACGCACGGACTCGCGCAACCCAAAATGGTGATATCGCTCGGGCCGCGCGTCAGCAGCAGGTCATGCTAGCGGTCAGAGACGCGGCTGTTACCCAAGTGGGAGAGCTGCTAATTAAGGCACCCCGCGTGTGGGACGCTTTGAATGAAAATGTTTCGACAACGATGCAGTTGGAAGAAGCGTTGCAACTGGCACTGTTGTTACCCGAGATCCCCCGTGAAAATATTCGGCAGGGAGTTATTGGGGACGATTATGTGTTTAAGGTGCAAAATACTGATGAACAGTTCGTTTTGGTCCCCCGCCGCCAAGCGATCCGCGATTTGCGTGACGAGCTGTTCGCTTTGCCCGGTGCGAATCCGATCGATGTTGCCAATCAGCAAGAAAAGTTGTTTGAACAAATGCAAGCTGAGGGGGCGAATATCGCTGTGTATAACGGCACCCAACGGTTTGGTTTGGCCGGGGATACTGAAACATGGCTTGAAACCCAAGGGGTAACGCTTTCGGCCGTTGGTAATGACGAGATTTCGACCAATGTGACGAGCCGCATTATTCAGTATGGTGATTATCCAGCTACGGTTGATTTAATGATTGATCTGCTAGACATTCCCCCGTTGAACGTTGAAAGTGGCGATGAACCACCAGAGCCCAATGTAGATATTCTGGTTATTTTAGGATCAGCTTGGGAGATTCCGGCCGAGTAGCGGCCGGGATAATTTTGTGTAGGGCTATTTGAAAATAATGCAGCGGGAGCTTATGTAGGTTTAGGGAAGGCTCGACCCTCATTAAAGCGACTGTCGCCCTTCTAGGGCACGACTTAAGGTCATTTCGTCTGTGTATTCAAGGTCACTTCCAACCGACAGCCCACGGGCCAATGAAGAGATTCGCACAGGCAGATTGTTTAAGCGCCGTTCAATGTATCGGGCGGTGGTATCTCCCTCTAACGTAGCGTTCGTAGCCACGATCACCTCAACAAACTCCCCATCTTGTACCCGTTTTACCAGCGGCTCGATATACAGCTCATCGGGCCCGATCCCTTCGACGGGGGAAATTGCGCCGTGTAACACGTGATATTGCCCACGGTAAGCGCCTGACCGCTCAATCGCGACTAAGTCCAACGGTTCTTCGACCACACAGATGATATGAAGGTCGCGATCATTGTCTTCGCAAATTTCGCATGGATCAATCTCTGTGATGTTGTAGCATTTTGAACAGAAACGGGTGTTTTCTTTCAGCTCCACCAATGCTTCAGACAAATCGGTTGTCAGGGTGGGGTCAGTACCACGCAGCAAATAAAATGCTAAACGAGAGGCTGATTTCGGCCCGATCCCTGGCAAGCGGGCCAAGTCGTTGATTAGCCGTTGAATGGTAGGTGGTAGTGAAGCTGACATAGTTTAACTATAAGGGTGACTCATTTTGACTCAATGGGTTAGCAAAAATGAGTCACCTTTATAAGATGGCGTTACAGGTTTAATCCCATGTTTCCAAGCATATCGTTTAAGCCATTCATGCCGGATGAGATCGCTTCCATCCGCTCGGCTGAAAGGGCTTGAGAACGCTCAATCGCTTGGTTAACCGCCACCGTTAGTAAGTCTTGTAAATCTTCCAAGTAATCATCGTCCTCTGGATCGATAAATTCAGGATCGATTTCGATTGATTTAACCCGCTGGTGGCCAGAAATGACGATGCTAATTGCACCCCCAGCGGCCGAAACGGTAACGAACTCGTTTTCAAGCTCTTCTTGAGCTTTTGCCATATCTGTCTGCATTTGCTGCATTTGTGACATCATTTGGTTGGGGTTGTTTGGCAATTTCTTTTTTGTTTTCTTGCCACGAAATGGTCTTTTTGCCATGATCTTTCTCCTGTCGTGAGCGTTTGCTCTCGTACAAATCGGTTACAGAGATTATGAGTCTCGCACGACACCGCCGACTTCATTGGCGACATCTTGTAATTGTTGATTAAAGTCTTTCCCTTTGTTGGCCGTCGGTGATTGATATTCACTATTCATCACACAACGTATATGACAGGGTGAACCCATCACCACAGATAGGATTTTGCTAATGCCCTGAGCTTCCCCTTCTATTTTCTTGCGTAGAAAGTCAAGTTCAAAGCCGAGCACAAGGGTGTTGCCCTCAAATGCGAGGGGCTGTGCCGAGGACAACCAGGTTTTATAGTTTCGATTCTGTTGACCGGCCTGAGCCGAGAATTCGCGCCATTTCTTCCCTTTAAATTCCCCAATCTCAAATGCTGGGGAACCGCCGGTAACTGGTGCTACTTGCTCGACATCTTTTTCCGGGGCTACGCTTTTACGGGTTACGGGTGGCTTGCCTGTTGATTTAGGTTTAGAGGGTGCTGCCTCTACGGGGGAGGCGGCGGCCGGTTGCGCCACCGGTTGGCTTTGTGCTGGCTGTGCAATCGGTGCTTGTGCCTGCACGACTTGTACGGCCGGTGGTTCGGCTGTATTTGGCAGTGAATCGATAAAGGCAAGTTCTAAGGGTAGCTGTGTTTGCCAAGATGTAGAGGGGGATGTTGCTGCTTCTGTAAAATTTTTGATCGCTTCGATGATCGTCCGACGATGGGTCCGCTGAGCTTGTTCTAAAATCGCTTCTTTTTCGGCCGCTGGCAGATCAACCGCGACATCTTTACCGGCCGTTTGCAGGAGTAGCAGAGTGCGCAAATAAGTGACCATTTGTCGGGCGAACTGGCGTGCGTCTGCACCGACGGCCAACGATTCATGAATGATCGCCAGCCCCGTTTGGCCGTCAGCTGTCAAAATCGCATCGGTCAAAGCAGATACCGATTCGCTCGCTGCGGTACCGAGCACCGCTTGGGCCCGCTCTAGCGTAATCTCTTCGTCAGGGGCACCAATGAGCTGATCTAGCAGACTCTCAGAGTCGCGCAAGCTGCCGGCCCCATGTTGGGCCACAAGTGAAAAGACACTCTCTTCGACCAACAAACCTTCACGTTCAACTAAAAGTTTGAGCCGATCAATAATTTCGCGGGTCGAAAACAGTCTAAAATTAAACTGCTGACAGCGCGATTTAATCGTCATCGGCACTTTATGCTCTTCAGTTGTTGCTAAGACAAATGATGCGTGCGAAGGAGGCTCTTCTAAAGTTTTGAGTAGGGCGTTAAATGCGGCCGTCGATAACATGTGCACTTCGTCGATGATATACACTTTTTTGCGACCCTCGGCCGGGGCGAAGTTGATTTTATCTCGTAGGTCACGAATGTCGTCTACACCGGTGTTCGAGGCCGCATCGATCTCGATGAGATCCATGAAGCGTCCTTCGTTCACCGCATTGCAGGTGCGGCAATCGTCGCACGGCCGTTCGCCTAAATTTTCGTTTTCGCAATTTAGTGCTTTCGCTACCAAGCGAGCGGTGGTCGTTTTACCCGTACCGCGTGGGCCACAAAATAGATAGGCATGGCCTACACGATCTGCTAAAACGCTGTTACGCAACGTTTGGGTGACATGTTCTTGCCCCACAACCTGATCAAAGCGGGTTGGCCGCCATTTACGAGAGAGTGCCTGTGACATGAGGATATTATAGGCTAAATAGAAATGAATTTCATAAATCTGCGCAGAAACATATGACTCCCCCATTTTGGGCTAAGAATTGACGAATAAATCCCCTTAAAAAGGATTAACTTTCAGCTCCAAAGTAGACTGGTGGTTTAAGTTGAGATATTAGAAAGTGAACTGCTTAAAATGGGGAAGGTAGCCGACCCATTAAAACAAGAATGACATAGCCG